>DATJIA010000065.1:0-52084 GCA_035493675.1 Kofleriaceae bacterium
ACGCGCAGCCGGCCGTCGGAGCGCGCCGGCACGTCGGGGCGGGCCGCGACGTACACGCTGGTGAGCCCCCACGACTTGGCGAGCTTGGCGAGCGCGAAGTTGTCCTCGTTGGACGACTCGGCCGACAGCACGACGCCGACCGCCTGCCGGCTGCCGGCCAGCATCGACGTCAGGTGGTCGGTCGCGGCGCGGATCGCGCGATCCCAGCCGGCGGGCAGGCCGTCGACGAGCGGCGCCGCGAGCCGCTGCTCGCGCAGATCGTGGTACGTGAACCGGCCTTCGTCGCACATCCAGTACTTGTTGACGTCGGGGTTGTGGCGCGGCACGAGGCGCCACGCGCGGCCGTGCTTGTGATGGATCTCGACGTTGCAGCCGGTCGCGCAGCCGTTGCACACGCTCGGCGTCGCCTCGAGCTCCCACGCGCGCATCGTGAACCGGAAGTCCTTCGCGGTCAGCGCGCCGACCGGGCACACATCCACGGTGTTGAGCGAGTACGGGTTGTCGAGCTGCGCGCCCGGCGCCGTCGTCAGCAGCTGGTGATCGCCGCGGTTCGCCATGTCGAGCTGGTGCGAGTGCGCGACCTCGTCGCAGGTGCGGATGCAGCGCGTGCACAGGATGCAGCGCTCCTGGTCGAGCACGATGTGCGGCCCGATGTCGACGACCTTGTCCTTGTGGACCTTGGGCGTGTCGACGCGCGAGTTCGCGTTGTCGTGATCGAAGTACAGCTTCTGCAGCGTGCACTCGCCCGCCTTGTCGCAGATCGGGCAGTCGATCGGGTGATTGACCAGCGTGAACTCGAGCTGCTGCTTGCGCGCGAGCGTCGACTGCTTGTCGGTCGTGTGGACGACCATGCCCTCGGCGACCGTCTGCTGGCAGCTCGGCTGCAGCTTCGGGTTCTTCTCGACGGACACCAGGCACTGGCGGCAGCACGCCGCGATCGAGAGGCCCGGGTGATAGCAGAAGGCCGAGATGTCGATGCCGAGTGACTTCGCCGCCTCGAGGACGTTGGTGCCCTTGGCGACGGTGACGGCCTTGCCGTCGATCGTCAGCGTGACGTTGTTGCTCGGCTCGCTCATTTGTCGCATTCCCCGCCGATCATGTTGATCATGCCGAAGATCGGCACGACGTCGGCGATGAAGTGGCCGTGGATCAAGTTGCCGCTCGTCTGCAGGTGCACGAACGACGGGCTGCGCACGTAGCACTTGTACGGACGCCCGGTGCCGTCGGAGACGACGAAGAAGCCGAGCTCGCCGTTGCCGCCCTCGACGAAGGTGTAGCCCTCGCCGGCGGGGACGCGGATGCCGTCCATGATGTGCTTGAAGTGGCGGATCATCGACTCGATCGTGTTGTACGTGTCGCGCTTGGGCGGCAGCGCGACGCGATGATCGTCGACCATGATGGGACCGTCGGGCAGCTTCGCGATCGCCTGCCGGAGGATCCGCATCGACTGCTTGATCTCCTCGACGCGCACCAGGTAGCGATCGAGGCAGTCGCCGCGCGTGCCGACCGGCACGTCGAACTCGAGCTCGGGATAGACCGAGTACGGGTGATCCTTGCGGACGTCGTAGTCGAGGCCGCAGGCGCGCGCGATCGGGCCGGTCTGGCCCCACTTGATCGCCTCTTCGCGCGTCATGCGGCCGATGCCGTTCATGCGGTCGAAGAAGATCTTGTTGTTGTTGAGCAGGCCCTCGACCTCGACCAGCACGGGATCGATCTGCGAGAGCGTGTACAGCAGCTCGTCGGTCCAGCCGTCGGGCAGATCCTTGGCGACGCCGCCGACGCGCACGTACGAGTGCGTGAGCCGCGCGCCCGAGACCTTCTCGAGCAGCTCGTAGAGCCACTCGCGGCACTTGAGCAGGAACAGGAACGGACCGAACGCGCCGAGCTCCATCGCGGAGGCGCCGACGCACGTCATGTGATCGGTGATGCGCGAGACCTCGGAGACGATCACGCGGATGTACTCGGCGCGCGCCGGCAGCTTGCCGGTGAGGCCGAGGAGCTTCTCGACCGCCATCGCGTAGCCGACGTTGTTGATCATCGGCGAGACGTAGTTGAGGCGATCCGTGTACGGGAAGATCTGCGTGTACGTCGCGTACTCGGATTCCTTCTCGAAGCAGCGGTGGAGGTAGCCGGGCTGGACGTCGCTCTTGACGACCTTCTCGCCGTCGACGGTGAGGATGATGCGCACGGTGCCGTGCATCGCGGGATGCGACGGGCCCATGTTCACCGTCATCAGCTCGTGCGGGAGCTCGGTCTCCTCGTCGAGATCGGCGACGTCCTTGCGGCCGAGGACCAGCGTCTTCAGATCAGCCATGCATCACTCTCGTTCAGACCAAGTCCGGGCGACGGACCAGCGGCTGGCGCTTGTCCTTGGGGTAGTCCTTGCGGAGCGGGTAGCCGACGAACTCTTCGTACATGTAGATGCGACGAAGATCCGGGTGGCCTTCGAAGCGGATGCCGTACATGTCGAAGGTCTCGCGCTCCTGCCAGTCGAAGCCGACCCAGATCGGCGTGAGGCTCGCGAGGCGCGCGTCGTTCTCGGGCAGCGCGATCTTCAGGCGGATGCGGTGCTTGTGCTTGGTCGAGCGCAGCTGGTAGCAGACCTCGAAGCGCGGCTTGTCTTCGGTCCACGCTTCGGAAGGCGGCACGCCGACCGGCTTCCAGTCGAGGCGATCGATGCAGGTGACGAACACCGGCGCGTCGAACGCGAGCGCGGCGTCGTCGCGCAGCGCGGTCGCGACCGCGGTGAGCTTGTCGCGCTTGATCCACGCGACCTCGTCACCGTGGACCTGCTCCACCTTCTCGATGGCGTCGCCGAATTTTGCGACCAGCGCGTCGAGGACCTTCTTCGACATGCGTACCTCTCGGCTCTCTTATTCGTCGGCTTCCGCGACCGCGAGCTGCTCGCGCTTCAAGCGGAGCTGGCTGTGACCGATGCCGTCCTGGATGCGCTCCTGCAGCAGGATCAGCGCGTCGAGCACCTGCTCGGGGCGCGGCGGACAGCCGGGGATGTAGACGTCGACGGGGATCACCTGATCACAGCCCGGCATCGCCGAGTAGTTCTGGTAGAAGCCGCCGGTCGACGCGCACACGCCGAACGCGATCACGAATTTCGGCTCGGCCATCTGCTCCCACACGCGACGGAGCGCGGGGCCCTGCTTCTCGACGATCGTGCCGACGACCATCAGGAGATCCGATTGGCGCGGCGAGAAGCGCGGGAACTCGGCGCCGAAGCGCGCGATGTCGTACTTCGGCGCGGCGACGGACATGAACTCCATGCCGCAGCACGCGGTGACGAACGGGTACGAGAACAGCGAGAACTTGCGGCCCCAGTTCGGGATGCCCTTCAGGCCCCGCGACTCTTCCTTGACCCGCTTCGCCCACGCGGCGGCGTCGCCGAGGCGGGACGTGGTTACTTCTACTCCCATCCGATCGCCTTCTTTCTCCAGACGTAGGCGAGCGCGACGACGAGCACGACGACGAACAGCGCCATCTCGACGAAGCCGAAGGCGCTGAGCGCACCGGTCACCGCGTCGTGGGAGAGGCTCTTCTTGAAGAGCAGCGCCCACGGGTACATGAAGGCGGTCTCGATGTCGAACACCAGGAAGAGGATCGCGACCTGGTAGAACTTGACCGAGTACTTGCCGCGGGGCGTGCCGATCGGCTCGCTTCCGCACTCGAAAGGTTTGAGCTTCTCGGGGTTCGACGACTTCGGGCCGACGGCGACCGCGAGGAGCGTGAACAGTCCGCAAAAGCCGAGCGCCGCGACGATCGCGTAGCCGGCGGGCGTGAACGCTTGGAGCTGCACGGCGGGCGAGAATAGACCACCGTTTAGTCATCGTGACAACGGGATGAAGACGCGGAATTGACGTCGATCCCGCAGCTTCGACTTCCGTCGTCCGACTTCCGACTTCCGGAAGACGGAGGCCGGAAGACGGAGGTCGATCAAATGTTCTGCTGCGCGTTTCGGAGCGCTTCTTCGAACGCCTCGACCATCATCTGCTGGGTGTCGACCAGGTAGACGGTCTCGGGGAAGGTCCGGCGGTGCGCGCGGATCTCTTCGACGATCGCGCGCGCGGCTTCGTCGTGCGGGATGTCGTTGAGGTCGGTCCCCATGCCGGGGATCGCGATGACCTTGAACTGGTTGATGTCGGCGGCGATCAGCGCGGCGCGCGCGGCGCGGCGCACGTTCTCGGCGCCGATCTTGATGCCGGGCTCCTCCATCGTCGGCACGTGGATGACGTGCTTCGAGGGGAGCTGGCCGGCGGTCGTGATGATCGCGGCGCCGACCGCGATCGGAGCCGCGGCCATGGCCGCCTGCTGGATCGTGTCGCCGCCGGCGCGCCGGATCGAGCCGGGTAGGCCACCGCCCATGATCCCGAGTGAGTTCGCCGGGTTGACGATGGCGTCGACCGGCAGTGTCGTGATGTCCGCGCGCGCTACGTGGACCTGCATCCGTGTCCCTGAGGCCACGTCTAGCACGCTCCGGATCGCGACTGCAACTAGGAGCCCGTACTGCGTACGGCCTCCTAGAGATCACGATTCGCGATGTGCACGCGTCGCCGATCCCGACACGCCGACGTGAGTCGGCGCGTCGGGGCTCCGCGGCACCTCGCTAGGCCGCGAACGCCTTCTCGAGCTCTTTCTCGACGCGCTCTTCCGTCCAGCGGCGGGCGACGGCGAGCTCCTTCACGATCAGGTTCTTCGCGGTGTCGAGCATGCGGCGCTCACCGAACGAGAGGGTCTTGGTGCTCTTCAGCCGGTAGAGATCGCGATAGACCTCGGCGACGTCGAAGAGCGAGCCCGTCTTGATCTTCTCCATGAAGCCGCGATAGCGACGGTTCCACGTCTGCTTGTCGATGTGGACGTCCTTCTCGCTGAGGATGTCGAAGACCTCGTCGATCTCGTCGGGAGACGCGATCGGGCGCAGCCCGACCTGATCCGCCTTCTCCTTCGGGACGAGGATCTGCATCTCGGAATCGATCACCTTCAAGACGTAGAAGGAAACCGGCGTCGCGTTGATCTCCTTCGTCTCGACGCCAACGACCTCCGCGACTCCGTGCGCGGGGTAGACTGCCTTGTCGCCGATCTTGAAGTCGCTCATCTGCGAGATGTGCTCCTTGGACGAAGCTGAACGGGCGGCTTGCTAGCAAGCGCCGCGCCATCCTTGGCTAGAATTCCGTTTTTGTCAATAAAGACGCTAAATTAGATTGCATCCAGAAAGTGAAACCCACTCCCGGAGTGCGCCATCTTGGCGCGATCTCGGGCCGCGGGGGCGGGCAGAAATACCGCGAAAAATCCAGCCGCGGCGGAAGGATAGCGCGTTGCGGCGCGCTCTGCCAGGTGGCCTGTCCGATGGGGCGTTTTGACTAGCCAGGGCGCGGATTTCGCTGTGGATACCCATACATGTAGGCCGTGACGGTGGCATTCGCGTTCTGATAGCGTGGGAACGTGGACCGAGGGCCGCTGGGCAAGCTCCTCGTCGAGCGCGGCGTGCTCTTCGGGGACGCGCTCGACGACGCGCTCGCGCGACAAGCGCATCGCTTGCCGGTCGCGTCGCAGTGCTATTTGCTCGGCTACGCGACGGAGCGACCGCTCGCGTCGGTGCTCGCCGCGCACCTCGGCATGCCGGCGGTGATCCTCGACGAGTGCGTGATCAAGCTCGTCGTGCTCGGCGGTCTGTCGCGCGAGCTCGCGCGGCGCGCGCTGCTCTTGCCCGTGTACGAGGACGCGAGCCGCGTCGTCGTCGCGGCGGCGTCGCCCGAAGACGTCCGCGGCGTCGTCGGCGAGATGCAGCGCATCCGCGGCAAGCGCGTCGATCTGCACGTCGCGCTCGAGGTCACGCTCGCGCGCGCGATCCGCGCGTGTTACCTCGCGCGCGAGCGCGGCGATCAGTATTGGGTCGGCCCCGAGGCGGTCGTCGATCCGTCGCAGCAGGACGGGCGGCTCGCGGTCGCGCGCCCCGACGAGCGCGACGACGGCCGCGTCGACGACGAGGCGCGCGCGCATCGCGTCGTGCTCGACGACGTGACGAAGGAGATCATGGCGAGCCTGCCGGATCTCGACGACGAGATCTCGATGTCGGGCGAGATCGAGCGATCGACGGGCGGGCACACCGGATCGCGAGGCGGTGAATCGACCGAGCGATCGGCGTCGGTGCTCGAGACCCCGCCGCGGCGGCGCAGCCAGGCGGGATGGTCGGAAGGATCGCCGTCGTCGTGGCCGGGATCGATGGAGGGCTCCGCGCTGGTCGGTGAGGACACGCAAGAGGGCGAGCTCGACGACGGGACGATCGAGCTCGCGCAGGAGCTCGACGACGCCGACGAGACGCCCGCGCAAGGCCCCGCGCGGATCCTGATCGTCGACGACGACTTCGCGACGCGGCACCTGCTCGTGAAAGAGCTGCAGCCGCTCGGCTACCTCACGACCACCGCGGCGTCGGGCGGCGAGGCGATGCGCATCCTGCGCGAGGCGCAGGTCGATCTGGTCGTCGCCGACATCTTGCTGCCCGAGATCGACGGCTTCCGCTTGTGCCGCGCGGTCAAGCGCAGCCGCCGCCTGCAGGGCGTGCCGGTCGTCTTGATGTCGGCGGTGATCGACTCGGGCCGCGTCACCGCGGACGTGCTCGCGCGCTACGGCGCCGACGCGTACCTCGAGAAGCCGCTCGACACGCGGCGGGTGCACCGTTCGATCCGCGAGCTGCTCGGGCGCGATCGCGGCGGGCGCGCCAAGGAAGTCGATGCGGTGTTCGCGCGCGCGATCCAGCTCTATCAAGCCGGCGATCTCGACGGCGCGATCGAGCTGTTGCGCCAGGGCATCACCGCGGAGCCGTCGAGCGCGAAGCATCGCTTCGTGCTCGCGAATCTTTTACAGCGTAAATCCATGGTCGCCGAGGCGATCGACGAGTACGAGACCGTCGTCGAGCTCGAGCCGACGTACTTCCCGGCGCTGACCCGGCTCGCGTACCTCTATTACAAGCAGGGCCACATCGCGCGCGCGATCGAGACCTGGCGTCGATCGCTGCCGGTGTGCGACGACCCGGGGCTGCGCCGCAACATCGAGACGTTCATGCGCAAGCTGATCGGCGATCTCAGCGGCGGCGGGCGCAACGAGCTTCGCTAGCGATCGCGCGGGCCGAAGAGATCGTCGGGCGGCGGTATGCGGATGCACTTGCACGGGCGCGGCTCCGCGGTCGGCGGCTTGGCGTGATGGTGATGGATCGTCGGCGCGTGCGCGGCGGGCGGCGCGGCGGGGCGCTCGATCACGCGATGAGGCGCGAGCGCGAGCAGCGCGGCGAACGGCAGCGAGAGGAACGTCATCGCTCGTCGATCCGGACCGCGCGCCACAGGCGATCGTTCTTGCCGTCGGCGGCGTCGAGCGCCTCGATCAGGGACAGCATGTAGCGGTGGCGGAGATGGAGGATGCCCGCGTTGCCGGCGTCGTCGGAGTACATCGGGCGCGTCATCTCCGCGCACGGCACGAGCACGCGCAGATCACCGGCACCCGTCGACTCGAGCGGATGGAAGACCATCGTCGTCTCGAAGATCATCGTGCCGCAGCCCGCGACGACGCTCGGGCGATCGATCAGCACGGCCTCGACGAGCTGACCGGGGATCGCGGGCTCGCCGCGCGCAGTCACCGGCGGGCGCGGATACGGATCGCCGGGCGGCGGCGTCGCGAACTGCCGCGGTTGGAGCATGACGTCGGGGATCTCGCACGTGATCAGCTCCGGAGGCGGCGGCGCCGGGGCCGGACGATGCGTGACGCGCCACGCGATCGCGGCGATCGCCGCGATCACGCTGACGACGAGGAGGCCGCGCTGGCCGCGCGAGACGACGCTCACGATGTGCATCGGGAGTGAGAACGCACGAGTCGCCCGGGCGATCCATCGTCGTGATACGAAGATCGGTATGAAGCGCATCAAGCTGCCCAAGCCCACCCAGATCAAGCTCGAGCTGGTGAAGGAGACGATCCGCTCGATCCCCGACCAGGACCTGCACGGCATCGCCGGCGGCGGCACGCACAAGCAGTGCTCAGTGCCGCCGTGGTGCCCGGCGCACACCTGCTGAGCCGGCGTCGACGACCGGCGGCGTCGCGGTGCGCGCGATCAGCGCGTCGTAGAACGCCGCGCCCGCCTCCGGGCGGTGCACGAAGTCGAAGAAGCGCCACACCGCGTCGAGCGGCGACAGCGGCAGCGGCGAGAAGCTCCAGGTCCGCAGGTGGCCGAGCAGGCGCTGCGGGAGGATCGCGCCGCGCGCGACGTCGCGCAGATCGCAGCCCCAGCACTCGACGCCGCACACGTACGTGGCGAGCGGATCGTCGCAGTCGACCAGCGCGAAGCGCGACTCGTGCGTGACGTACTCGCAGACGTACGCGGCGCCGTCGTCCGCGCGCAGGACGAACGCGAGGTCGGCGCGGCGCCCGCCGAGGTCGTGGGCGTCGAGGGCGTGCAGCGTGCGGAACAGCGTGCGGCCGTAGAGGTAGCGCGCGAGGCGGTCGAGCTCGTCGAGCGCGAGCTGCCAGTCGTCGTCGGTCATGTCCGGAGCCGACGCGACGCGCGCGACGTCCTCGATCAGCGCGCGCGGAGGATCGATCTTCGCGCGCGGATGATCGATCGGCGTGACGAACGGCGCGCGATCGATCGAGACGAGCGCGTGACCGCGGAACGTGTACGTCTCACCCGGTGACGGCGAGCGGATCGCGCGCTCCGGGAACGCGCGCTGCATCGCGGCCGCGACCTCGTCGGAGTCGACCGCGAGCACCTGATCGAGCCACGCGTCGTCGCCGACGAACGCGAGGCCCGGGCCCGCGATCGCGGTGACGATCGGCGCGAGCTCGCGCGAAGGCCACCACCCTCGCTCGACGTCGATCAGATCGCGCGCGAACGTCTCGGTCGTCGCGCGCGCCGCTTCGATCACGCGTCCGCCCTCGAGGCACGACCAGTCCATCGCGTTGTTCGCGTGGCAGAAGACCGACACGCGGCCGATCGCTTCGATCGTCGCCGGGGTCGGCCAGCCGTCGACGTACGTGAAGAAGCTACCGTCGGCGCCGGCGATCGACAGCAAGAGGTTCGCCCACTCGCCCTCGAACTCGTGATCGCGGTGCTCGCCGGCGAGCGTCTGCAGCACGAGATCGCCGATCGCGAAGCGGTCGCCCGCGCGCGCGCCGGCGACGCCGAAGCCCAGCTTCTCGAGCGCGCCGCGGATCGCGCCCGCGGATCGCTCCGGCATGACGAGCGGGATCGCGCGATCGAGCTGGGCGAGCGATCCGATGTTCACGTGATCGGAGTGCTCGTGCGAGAGCACGATCGCGTCGATCGCGGGCATCGCGCGCAGATCGATCGCGCGCGCGGGCCAGACGATCGCGCGGTAGCCGGGGCTGTACTCGTCGGTGAGCAGGGGATCGACGAGGACGCGCGTGGTCTCGCTCGCGCACAGCCAGCCTTGGTGGCCGAGGTGCGTGACGGAGAAGGTCATCGCGCCTCAGTCGACGTCAGGCGCCGCGGAGCCCGAGCCTTCGCCGGTCGAGTCGTCCTCGGGCGTCGGGTGGATCACGATGTCGTCGATGCGCCACTCGTCGTCTTCCTTGCGCAGGACGACGCGGAAGCGGATCCCGTTCTCGTCCCAGCGGAGCTCGGCGCGGTCGGTCCCGATCTCCTCGATCTTGCCGTCGACGCGCTTGTCGAGGCCGGTGACGAAGCCTTCGATCTGGCGCGCGATGCCGTCGCGGCGGCGCGCGGTGAGCAGCGCGAGCGCGGCGGCGAGATCCTTGTGGTGGAGCGCGTCGGCGAGCTCGCGGATCGCGTCGCGCGGCGCGGTCGCGCGCGCGCGCCCGACCAGCGCCTGCTGCAGGCGCCACGCGGTGCCGTCACGCTCGAGCTGGACCTGCTTGCCGTCGCGATAGCTGACCTGCGCGCGCTCGCCGACGTCGGGATCGCCCTTCAGGCTCTCCTCGAGCGCCTTCGCCTGCCACGCGCGCTCGGGTGCCGATTGTTTCCACTCGAGCGCGAACTGGTCGTAGCTGACCTGCTTGCGCACGTCGGCGGACAGCAGGTCGTACGCGGCGTGCGGATCGTCGGAGCGCAGCGCGCTGACGAGCGCGCGCACGCCGTCGGATGCCGGTGCGGACGTGCCGCCGATGGCGCCGCACGCGGTGGTGATCACGAGCAACGCGGTGGCGAGTCGACGCACGATGGTGACGATAGCCGAAATTTCGACACGTGCCGCGGTCCTGTCACGCACGGCGTTGGTGCCGGCGTTGCAATCAGCGCCGGCATGTCTCACGTGAAGTCGTCGGCGGCGATCCTGGCACTCCTCGGCACGGGCTGCTCGTTGATGGTCCAGAAGCATCGCGCGCTCGGCGTCGCGGCCGACGTGTCGTTCGCGGTGGCCGGGGCGATCGAGATCTCGTCGAACAGCTGCGACGAGCTCGAGTGTCTCGATTCGGTCCTCGAAGGCCACTACGTGGCGCCGGCGCTGATCGCGGCGGGCGCCGTCATGGGCTTGATCGGGCTCGCGATGGATTCGTCGGAGCAGGACGCGCCGGTGGTGGCGCGGCCGGCGATCCCGACGGTCGTCGATCCGGACACGCGCCGGCTCGCGCTGCTCGCGCGCGGCGCGGCGGCGAGCGGCGAGTGCGGCCTCGCGTTCGAGCTCGTCGCCGAGGTCGGCGCGCGCGATCCGGTCTACCTGCAGATCCTCGAGTCGTCGGGCGCGGTCGCGTGCAGCGGCGCGCCGAAAAAATGAAGCCGCCGAGACCCGATGTCTCGGCGGCCCCCCTCGCTGCGTGGCCGTCCGTCGAATTGCTTGCAGCGAGGAGCTTACGGACGACGGACATTGCGACCGCGGTGCCAGTTCTTCGCAGACCGTGAGAAAGGCCGGTTTCGCGGAGTTAGCGCGCGAGCGGCGTCAACGCGCATTCACGATCGAGTGTGAAACGCGTCAGGTCGCTAGCGACGCCGGAAGCGGTGCGGATCCTCGACGCGGATGTAGGTGACGGGCCACGTGTGCTTCTTGAAGCGCTGGCGCGTCTCGGGCGACAGCGCGCGGAACGCCTCGGGCGACAGCGCGACGCCGTTCGAGTCGAGCATCGCGGCGGTGTTCACCGCCTTGCCGATCACGTCGAAGCGCTTGTCGTCCGCGGCGCCGAAGCCGCCGGCGACGCACTCGCCGACGTGCGCCTTGATCTGCGCGCGGCACTCCCAGCCCGCCTCGCCGAAGTAGGCGTCGGCGTCTTCTTTGAGCGCGAGGAGCGCGGCGGTGCCGGCGTCGGCCTCCGCCGCGGGCCAGACCAAGAGCGCGGCGTCGCCGATGAACTTCACGGTCCGGCCGCCGGACGACGCGACGCGCGCGGCGACGCGCTCGTACCAGCCGTCGATCACCGCGGCGAGGTCGTCGTCGGTCACGCGCGCGGCTTGCATCGCGAAGCCCGCGAGATCGACGAACGCGATCAGCAAGGGCGTGGTCGCCCGCTCCGAACGCTGCAGCATGTTTTCAGTCCCTCTCGTGGAAGCGTGTGGTCGCCGGCCCGATGCGGATGCATCTCCGGCAGTTGATCGAAAGTATAGTTCGTCGATGGCGCGCGTGCCGGTGCTCCTCATCCACAGCGGCGGGTTCACGTCGCGGCAGTGGCGCAAGCTCGCCGAGAAGCTCGCGCCGACCTACGACGTGAGCGCGCCGGATCTGATCGGCTACGGCGCGAGCGGCGCGTGGCCCGACGGCGCGCCGTTCCACTTCTCGGGCGACGTCGCGCACGTCGCCGCGAAGGCCGCGACGTTCGGTGCGCCCGCGCACGTGGTCGCGCACTCGTACGGCGGCTTGATCGCGCTGCACCTCGCGCGCGCGCACCCGGAGCGCGTGCGATCGCTCGCGCTGTTCGAGCCGGTCGCGGTCGGCGTCTTGGGGGAGGCCGACGAGGACGCGCGCGACGATCTCGCGCGGCTCGACCTGACCTGGAAGGGCGGCGCGTGGCTCGAGGGCTTCGTCGATTGGTGGAACGGCGACGGCGCGTGGCGCGCGCTGCCGGAGGAGACGCGCGCGTCGATGCGCACGGTCGGCTGGAAGGTCTTCCAAGAGGTCGCGTCGCTCGTGACCGACACCGCGACCTTCGAGTCGATCCACGTGCCGGTGCTGCTGCTCGGCGGCGAGCAGACGCCGCTCGCCGAAAAGCGCATGCTCGCGCGGCTCGCCGAGTCGATCCCGGGCGCGGAGAAGCGCGTGTTCCCCGGCATGGGCCACATGGGGCCGATCACGCACGCGGCGATCGTCAACGACGCGATCGCGTCGTGGCTCGACGCTCAGCCGCGCTGAGGCCAGTCGCGCGCACGGAGCTGCGCGAGCGCGCGCGCGACGCGGTCGCGATCGAACGCGCGTCCGTCGTGGACGACGCCGCGCATCTCATCGCTGATCACGGACGCGACCGCGTGGATCGCATCGTGCCTCGTGAGGCCGTCGGCGACGAGGCGCGCGACGTTCGCCGCGGTCTCCGGCGGCTCCTTACCCGCGATCTGGTTCTCGACGATCAGGTGCATCGAGACGTGCAGCTCGCGATCCGGTGTCGGTGCATGCGACGCGAGGCCGTCGTGATGCGCGCCGATCGCGAGCTCGCGCACGAGCTCTTCCGCGGACAGCCACGCGGCGGGATCCGGCGCGTGGTCCGCATCGTAGACGAGACCGTCGCCCTCGAGCGCGCGCAGCGGGAGCCCGAGCTCGGCGCGCAGCTCGTTGGTCAGCGCGACGAGGGCGGCGGCGGGCAGCTCGGGCATCGTCTCCTCGATCCCATCGATCAACGCGACGACGCGGCCGCGGCGCGCGATCGTCCGCGCCGCCTTGCGCGGCGTCTTGCCGCCGAGCGCGGGCACCGGTTCATCGAGCCAGCGCCGGTAGTGGTCGCGCATCATCGACAGCATCACCTCGTGCGCGAGCTCGGGCGGGAGATCGTCGTCGCCCGGCGCGGGCGAGTCGTCCCGCGCGGCCCGGGTCAGCGTGGGCCGCGGCTGTGCTTCGCGCGCCTCGACGAGCGCGTCGATCACGAAGTCCGCGCCGGCGCCGACGAGATCCTTCGCGTCGATCGCGGGGAAGTCCCGGCGCAGGTCGCCGAGATGCTCGAGCAGCGCGTCCTCGACGACGTCGTAGTGCACGGCGGGGATGACGAGCGACGCGCCGGTGAGCTCGCGGTGGTCGCCGACGTCCATCACCCACGCGAAGATCACGTCGCCGCGCCGCAGCTGTGCGGTCGCCGTGACCTCGCGCACCTCGAACGTCCCGTCGGCGATGCGATCGCGCAGGCGGAGGCCGATGCCGCGCTGGACGTCGTCGATCTCGAACAGCGACGCGCGCGCTCGCGACAGCGCGCCGAGCGCGGCCGCCTCGCCCGCTGACAGGCCGCGCGCGCACGCCGCGACGAATCGATCGACCGCGCGCCGGCCGTCGTGATCGCGCGCGCCGTACGCGAGATAGGCGAGGAGCACGGGCACGGCCCACTCCGGCAGCGAGCGCTCCTCGGGTCCGCCGTGGATCAGCTCGAGCGCCTCCTCGCACGCGGCCTGTTCGCGCGGCGATCGGACGAACTCGAACAGCTTCTCCGTCACGCGCCCGTACTCGTCGGGCGTGAAGGCGTGGGCGCGCTCGCGCACGACGGCCAGGCCGCCGAGCCACCGGCAATCGCTCGGGCACGCGATCGTGACGAGCCGATGCTTGCCGCAGCAGCTCGGGCAGATCGATCCGCCGAGGGCGGGGCAGTCGCGCTTGCCCTTGGCGGCCCGGCAGTGGGCGCAGCTCGCCATCAAACGCCGTGGAAGAAGTCGACCACGCCGGTCGTGAGATCGAGATCGGCGCCGACGATCACCAAGCCGTCCTCGCTCGCGAGGCGATGGATGATGTCGCTGCCGTTGCGCAGGCCGGTCACCGACGCGACCACGTTCGCGCGCAGGGCCGCGCGCCGGATCGTGTCGAGATCGGCGGTCGAGCCGCGCACGACCGAATCGATCGCGGGCCGCACGCGATCGACGATCGACGCCAGGTTGCGCGAGCCGGCGTCGGACTCGCCGCGGATCGCCTCGATCGCGGCGTCGATCGCGCCGCACCGCGTGTGACCCATGACGACGACGAGCCGCGTGCCGAAGCGCTCCGCCGCGAACTCGACCGAGCCGATCTGCGACGGCGCGACGATGTTGCCGGCGACGCGGATCACGAACAGATCGCCGAGGCCTTGATCGAAGACGGTCTCCGCCGGCGCGCGCGCGTCGCTGCAGCCAACGATGATCGCGACCGGGCGCTGCGGCGTCTCGAGCAGATCGAGCCGGTTGTGCGACATCATCGAGTCGACGCTGCGCAGGTTCTTGGAGTAGCGCTCGTTGCCCTCCTGCAGGCGGCGCAGCGCGTCGGGGGCGGCGGTCTCGCGTCGGATTCGGGTCATGCGGCGGGTCCGTTGGTGAGCTGGAGCTCGGAGTGCCGAGCCTCGGGGAGCTTGTCGGGGTAGTCGAGCGTGAAGTGCGCGCCGCGCGACTCCTTGCGGCGCCGCGCGCTCTCGATGATCAGGTGCGCGACCAGCGCGAGATCGCGCAGCTCGATCAGATCGCCGGTGATCTTGAAGTCCCAGTAGTACTCGCGGATCTCGTCGCGCAGCACCTCGATGCGGCGGCGCGCGCGCTCGATGCGTTTGTCGCTGCGCACGATCCCGATGTACGACCACATCAGGCGGCGGACCTCGTCCCAGTTGAGCGCGACGACGATCGCGTCGTTCGAGTCGGTCGCGTTGCCCGACGACCACGGCGCGATCTGCGACGGCCGCACGCGCTCGGCGTGCGACGCGTGCGCGGCCGCGCGCGACGAGTACACCATCGCCTCGAGCAGCGAGTTCGACGCGAGCCGGTTCGCGCCGTGCAGGCCGGTGCACGCGGTCTCGCCGATCGCGTACAGGTTCTTGATCGTCGTCATGCCGTGCTCGTCGGTCTTCACGCCGCCGCACATGTAATGCGCGGCGGGCACGCACGGGATCGGCTGCTTGGTGATGTCGATGCCGAGCTGCATGCAGCGCTCGGCGATGTTCGGGAAGCGGCCGCGCACGAAGCCGGGATCGAGGTGCGTCATGTCGAGCAGCGCGTAGTCGGCGCCGGTCCGCTTCAGCTCGTGATCGATCGCGCGCGCGACGACGTCGCGGGGGCCGAGATCTTTCAGCGGGTGATACTTGTGCATGAACGCGACGCCGTCGGGCGTCCGCAGGATGCCGCCCTCGCCGCGCATCGCCTCGGTGAGCAAGAAGCTCTTCGCCTGCGGGTGGTAGAGCACCGTCGGGTGGAACTGCACGAACTCGAGATCGCTGACCGCGGCGCCGAGGCGATACGCCATCGCGATGCCGTCGCCGGTCGCGACGTCGGGGTTCGACGTATAGACGTAGACCTTGCCGCAGCCGCCGGTCGCGAGCACGGTCGCGCGCGCGGCGATCGTCTTCACCTCGCCGCGATTCTGATCGAGCACGTACGCGCCGAAGCACGCGGGCTCGCCGCCGTACTTCGCCATCGACAGGAGATCGACCGCGATGTGATCGGGGATGATCGTGATGTTCGGGTGGCGCTGCGCGGCGGCGACCAGCGCGCGCTGGATCTCGTGGCCGGTCGCGTCGGCGAAGTGCACGATGCGGCGGCGCGTGTGGCCGCCCTCGCGGCCGAGCTGCAGGTTCGCCGCGCCTTCCGCGCGATCGAGCCGCACGCCGAGCGCGAGCATCCGCTCGATCACCGCGGGGCCGCTCTCGACGCAGATCTCGACCGCTTTCGGATCGCACAGGCCGTCGCCGACCGTGAGCGTGTCCTGGATGTGCTGCTCGAAGGAGTCGTCGTCGCCGAGCACCGCCGCGACGCCGCCCTGCGCCCAATCGGTGTTGGTGTCGGTGACGCTGCGCTTGGTGATGACCGTGACCTTGCCGTGCTCCGCGGCCAAGAGCGCGAAGTTCAACCCCGCGATCCCGCTGCCGAGCACGAGGAAATCGGTCTCCATGCGCGGACCATAGCGGTTTTTGCGGCGGGCGAGGGGCCTTGATACGATTCGGTCCGTGCGCGCGCTGAGCTGTCTTCTGTTCGTCGCAGCGTTGTGCGGCGTCGCGCGCGCCGACATCTATACGTGGGTCGATGACGAGGGCGTCACCCACTTCACGAACATCAAGCCGAAGGGCTCGGGCGCGTCGAAGTGGAAGAAGGTGATCGACGAGGAGCCGGACAAGGGCTCGAAGGCGTCGGCGGAGCACGGCTCGTGCGCGAACTGCGACAAGGTGCCGGCGACCGATCGCTCGCCGGATCGCTACCACCGCTACGACGCCTTCATCTACGAGGCGTCGGACCTCTACAAGATCCCGCCCGCGCTGATCCGCGCGGTGATCAAGACCGAGAGCGACTACGACCCGCGCGTGGTGTCGTCGGCGGACGCCAAGGGCCTGATGCAGATCATGCCGTACGAGATCGGTGAGAACGGCATCCACGACGTCTTCGATCCGCGCGAGAACATCCTGGGCGGCACGCGGATGCTGCGCATGCTCGCGAACCGCTACGACGGCGATCTGGTCCTGACCGTCGCCGCGTACTTCGCGGGCGTCGGCTCGCTCGCGAAGTACGGGAACACCGTGCCGCCGTACAAGCTCACGCGCTTGTACGTGAAGCACGTGCTCGAGCGCTACTATCAGTACAAGGCGGACGAGGAACGCAGCGGGGGGCGCTGATGAGCGAAGAGCTGGGTCGGGTGCGCGCGCCGACGGGTGAGATCGCGATCTTCGACGTGGGCCTGGCCGGCTCGGTCGCGGCGCACGATCTCGAGCGCTGGATGGTGACCGCGCCGGCGCCGCGCGATCGCGAGCTGCGCGTGATCGGATCGCGGCTCGGGCGCGGGCGCTTCGGCGCGTGCTGGGATTGGGTCGCGGTCGTGCTCGGCGACGGCGCGCCGGCGCGCGAGCAGTTGCTCGGCGAGGTGACGGTCGACTTCGCGCGCTTGCTCGTGATCGATCGCGAAGGGCTCGGCGCGTGGCAGCACGAGGACAGCCTCGACGGCAAGGCGGACTTCGTGTTCTGGGGCCGCGACGCCGAGGCGCTGGCCGCCGCGATCGACGCGCCCGCGATCGACGAGGGCTACGGCTGGATCGATCTCGCCGTCGACGAGTGCGTCGCGCGCGGGCGTCGCGCCGAGGAGCTCAAGGCGGAGCAGCGCTGGAAGCTCGCGACCGACTTCCGCCCGCACTCGCATCACTATCTCGGCTTGGCGCAGGTGCGCGCGTCGCCGACCGAGTCGGGGACGATCGACGTCGGTGGCGCGCCCGCGTGCTTGTTCGCGACCAGCTGGGGCGACGGCGTGTTCCCGATCTTCGCCGACCGCGACGCGCGCGACGAGCTCGTGCGCGTGCGCGTGCAACTCGCGACGCCCGCGTCGATCGAGGCGATGGAGTCGGTGAACCCGGCGTAGCGCTACTGCACGGCGGCGGCGATCGCCGCCAGGAGCGGCGCGAACGGGCCGAAGTCGCGCGCGGCGGTCGTGCTCGACGGCGTCGCGAGCAGGCCGACCAGGATCGCGGTGTCGCCTTGCTGATGGCAGACGACGCGCTCGACGCCGTTGTCGACGGGGATCGTGCGGAGGCCGCGCCAACCGCTCGGCACGTTCAGCGAATCATCCGCGCTGCCGAGGTCGGCGGGCATCGCCTCGTCGCAGTCCGTGTCGTCGGCGCGCGCGATCTCGACCGACACGTCGGGCACCGACGGCGCCATGCGATCGAGGAAGTCGCTCGCGTCGTCGGGCTTGCCGCTGCGCGCGAGCCAGATGAAGCCGTCGTCGGGCAGCGCGACCTCGAGCTTGCTGGTCGCGAGCTTCACCGTGCGCACCGCCGAGAGGTCGCCGCGCTGGCGGATCTCGTCGTGGCGGGTCGGGAACACCGCGCCAGTGTCGCCGTGCTTCCACGCCTTCACCACGCGCGGCAGGAGCGTGTCCTTCGCGAGCGCGCTCAGGCCGGCGGCGCCTGCGGGCGCCTTCGGGTCCATGAGGAAGCGATAGAGCAGCAGGCTCGCGCCGTTCGAGGTGCTCGTGCACATCGCCATCACGGGGTGCTTGCCGAGCTCGTTCTCGAAGTCCCAGGTGCCGCCCGCGATCGCGAACTGCGCGCCCCACAGCTCCTTCTGCGCGGTCCATCGATCGGGGACCGCGAGCTCGTTCACGACCGCGTCGCACGCGCCGGCGTTGAAGTAGCCGATGTGCACCCAGTAGCCGTTGACGATGTCGTCGCCGAGCTTCTGATCGATCACGTCGCGGCCGTCGAAGCTCGCGCCGCCGTCGGAGAGCGACCAGCTCCCCGACAGGCTCCAGGTCGCGGTCTTGCGCGGATCTTTCGGGAGGTCGATCGCGAGGCCGGTGATCGGGAGGATCACGCGGCCCGAGCGCACCCTCAACGGATCGGCGCGCGACGCGGTGGCGGCGGAGAGCACGAGCGCGACGGCGACGAGGTGGCGCATGCCGAAACGGTAACGCTCGCCGGCGCCGGCCTCGCGACGACGATGGGTGTCGACGGGGTAGCCGGCTCGTCAAGAGCTCGCAGTTCTTGCGCCGAGCGTGTGCTAGCGTCCCGCGCGTGCGCGTCCCGCAGTTCGACATGGCAGGCGAGCTCGCGCCGGTGCGAGCCGAGATCGAGGCCGCGGCGCTCCGCGTGATCGCGAGCGGGCGCTTCATCGGCGGTCCCGAGGTCGAGGGCTTCGAGGCCGAGCTGGCGCGGGCGTGCGGCGCGAGCCACGCGATCGGCGTCAGCTCGGGGACCGACGCGCTGATCGTGACGTTGATGGCGCTCGGCGTCGGCGCGGGCGACGAGGTCGTGACGACGCCGTTCACGTTCTTCGCGACCGCGGGCGCGATCGCGCGGCTGGGCGCGACGCCGGTGTTCGCGGATGTCTCCGACGAGACGCTGTGCTTGGACCCGCGCGCGATCGCGATCACCGCGCGCACCAAGGCGGTGATCCCGGTGCACCTGTTCGGGCGACCGGCGATGATCCCCTCGGTCGACGTGCCGGTGATCGAAGACGCGGCGCAAGCGATCGGATCCGGACCGGTGCGGGGGACGGCGGCGACCTTGTCGTTCTTCCCGACCAAGAACCTGGGCGCGATCGGCGACGCGGGCGCGGTCTTGACCGATGACGCGGGGCTCGCCGACAAGATCGCGCGCTTGCGCAACCACGGCGCGCGCCAGCGCTATCACCACGATCTCGTCGGCGGGAACTTCCGGCTCGACGCGATCCAAGCGGCGGTGCTGCGCGCGAAGCTGCCCTGGCTCGATCGATGGACCGCGGCGCGGCGCGCGATCGCGGCGCGCTATCGATCGCTGTTCGCGAGCGCGCGGGTGCCGGCGGAGCTGCGCCTCCCCGCCGACGATCCGGCGCACGTCTATCATCATTACGTGATCCGCGCGCCGCGTCGCGACGCGTTGCGCGAGCACCTCGCGGCCGCCGGCATCGGCAGCGAGGTCTACTACCCGGTGCCGCTCCACCAGCAGCCGTGCTTCGCGCACCTGCGCTCGCCCGCGCTGCCGATCGCGGAGCGCGCCGCGCGCGAGGTCCTGGCGCTGCCGATGTATCCGTCGCTCGCGACGCCGGCGCAGCAGCTCGTCGTCGACGAGATCGCGAGGTTCTACGCCGCATGAGCGACGACGAGCCGCACCCGCGCTGGATCGATCGCGTCGTCGGCGTCGCGGGCGCGCTCGGCATGAACCGCGTGCGCGTGCGCTGGAAGCTCGTGCGGTGGGCGAACGCGCGCCGCGCGTCGGCGCGACGTCGCGAGCAGGCGATCGAGCACGTGAAGTACGAGCACGCGGTGTGCCCGCAGTGCCACGCGGTCAACGCGCGCGACGAGGCGGTCTGCACGCGCTGCGGCGCCGCGATGCACTCGCGTCCGCGCGAGCTGCTCGGGAGATTGGGGTTCGGGAGGATCTCTTCGACGATCGCGCTCGCGATCGTGATCTTCGCCTGCTACGTGCGGACCGCGCTCGCCGGCCACGACTGGCTGAACATGACGTCGGCGACGCTCGCCGCGCACGGCGCGAACCTGCCGCGCGGCTTCGCCGACGACGAGTGGTGGCGCTACCTCACGTCGACCTTGCTGCACGTCGGCATGTGGCACATCGCGTTCAACCTGTTGGCGCTCGCCGTCGTCGGGCCGCGCGTCGAGCGGGCGTACGGCGCGCTCGGCATGCCGCTGGTGTTCGTCGTCACCGGCGTGGTCGCGTCGATCGCGAGCCAGGTGACCGGGCTGTCCGGAACGGCGGCGGGCGCGTCGGGTGCGCTGATGGGGCTCATGGGCGCGATCGCCGCCGACGGTCACCGCAGCGGCACGACGATCGGGCGCGCCGAGCGCAACGCGATGCTGCGCTGGGCCGCGTACACGATGCTCGTCGGCTTCGCCATCGGCGCCGACAACCGCGCGCACCTCGGCGGCTTCCTCGCGGGGATCGCGATCGGCGTCGCGATCCCGCGCGACGTGCAGGCGCGTCGCGCCGGGCGGATCGCGATCAACACGCTCGGCGCGATCGCGTCGATCGCGATCGTCGCGGCGGCGGTGCTCGTCATGACGCCGCCGCGCGACACCGCGGTGGCCGGCACCACCGAGGACATGCTGAAGGACGTGATCAGCTGCCGGATCAGCAACTCGATGGACGGCAAGGACGGCGGCGCGTGCGCGCGCATCGACGTCCTGCGCGCGCGCTGCACCGGCCGCGTGCCCGGGTTCCTCGCCGACGGCGCGCCGCGCGATCAGTGCACGATGCTGCTGCAGATCGACGCGGCGGGCGCGTCCGGCGACTAGACTAGCGCTTCCCGAGCGGCACGGTCTTGGTCTCGTACGCGCCGGCGGGCGGCGGCGTGGTCGGGGGCGCGGCGCGGCGGAACGCGGTCGGTGTCGGGAGGATCACGCGCATCGTCGTGCCGCGGCCCGGCACGGAGTCCGCGACGACGCTGCCGCCGAGGTTGCGCACGATCCCGAACACCGACGCGAGGCCGAGGCCGGTCCCCTGCGGCTTGGTCGTGAAGAACGGCTCGAACACGCGGCCGAGGGTCGCGGGGTCCATGCCCGCGCCGGTGTCGGTGACCACGAGCTCGACGTAGCGACCGGCGCTGCGCAGGTGGCGCGCGAGCGCCTCGACGCCCGCGAAGTCGCGCGCGCGCGCCGTGATCTCGAGGCGGCCGCCGGCGGGCATCGCGTCGTTGCTGTTCATGCAGAGGTTGAGGACGAGCTGGTGCAGATCGTTGCGCTCGCCCGCGACCTCGAGCGCGGGATCGATGTCGATCGCGACCTGCGTGTCGGCGTGGAACGTGTGCCGCAAGGACGAGACGATCTCTTCGACCAGCGCGCGCAGCGCGACGCGCGCGTCCGGCGGCGGCGGCGTGCGTTGCCGCGCGAAGTCGAGCAGGCGGCCGGTGACCTCGGTCGCCGCGACCGCGGCGCCGCGGATGTCGGCGAGCGTCTCGAGCAGCTCGGCGTCGTCGGGCGAGCGCTCGCGCGCGCGCCGCTCGCAGAACTCGGCGCTGTTCGCGATCACGCCGATCAGGTTGCGGAAGTCGTGGACGAGCGCGGCGGCGACCTGGCTCATCGTCTCGAGCTTGTTGAGCTGGACCGCGCGCTGCTCGAGCTCGTCGGCTTGCCCGTACACGAAGATCGCGCTGACGCCGATCTGGATGCGATCGCCGGGGCGCAGGACGCGGCGCGTGATCGCGAGACCGTTGACCGAGGTGCCGTTGCTGCTGCCGAGATCCTCGACGACGCACGCGCCCTCGTGCCACGAGACGCGCGCGTGGCTGCGCGAGACGTCGGGCCCGCGCACGCGGATGTTCGCGCGATCCGATCGACCGATCACGATCGGCGCGTCGCCGCACGCGTAGCTGCGGCCGACGTCGGCGCCGGCGACGCAGACGAGCCGCGCGGTGCCGAGCGGCGGCGGGATCGTGTCGCGCGTCGATTCGACCGGCTCGACCTCGACGCGCGGCATCTCGACCGTCTCGTCGGGCGCGGGCGGCTTCATTCGAGATCGATCTTACCGCCTAGAGCGAGACGCGCGCGCTCCCATCGGCGAGCGAGCGCTGCGCGGCCTCGAGGATCCGAACCACTCGCAGGCCGGCCTGGGCGTCCGACGGCGACGGCTCGCCGCGGAGCGCGGCCGCGGCGAACGTGGAGATCACGCCGGCGAGCGCTTCGCGACCGTCGAGCTTGGGGGCGACGATGTCGCCGGTGCGGTACTGGATGTTGAGCTCGTACGCGTGCTGCTTGTCGATGCGCGCGACGTCGACCGAGGACTCGTAGAGCTTGACCGGCTCGACCGGCGCGGTGTCGTCCCACACCAGCATGCGGCGGGTGCCGGCGATCGTGATGCGGCGGGTCTTCACCGGCGCGACCCAGTTGACGTGGACATGGGCGAGCAGCGATCCGTCGTAGCCGATCGTGAGGTACGCGAGGTTCTCGTGCGTGCCGTAGTGCGAGACGCCGACCGCGGAGACCCAGCGCGGCGTCGCGCCGGCCGTCTGCGTGAGGATCAGATCGAGGATCGAGACGTCGTGCGGCGCGAGATCCCAGATCACGTTGGTGTCGGGCTGGAACAGGCCGAGGTTGATGCGGACCGCGTCGACGTAGAGCACGCGGCCGAGCGCGCCGCCGGCGATCAGCTCGTGCATCTTCCGAACGGAGTCTTTGTAGAGCAGCGTGTGATCGACCATCAGCACGCGGCCGACGCGCTCGGCGTGCGCGACCAGCTCCTCGCACTCGGCGACCGAAGGCGCCATCGGCTTCTCGACGAGGACGTGCTTGCCGGTGGCGAGCGCGGCGCGCGTGAGCTCGGCGTGCGTGAAGAGCGGCGTCGCGATCACGACCGCGTCGATCGACGGATCGGCGATCAGCGCGAGCCCGTCGTCGTAGACCTTCGCCCACGGGTACTGCGCCGTGAACAGCGCGCGGCGCGCGGGATCGCGATCCGCGATCGCGACCAGCTTGGTCTCGCGACCGGACGCGACGTTGCGCGCGAGGTGCGGTCCGAAATATCCGAGGCCGATCACGCCGACCGAGAGGCTCACCGCGCGTTCGTCACACGCGCGGCGCCCGAGGTCAAGACGCGTTAGGCTGCGGGCGTGATCCGATTCGCGCTCGTCCTCGCGCTCGTGCTCGGCGCGGCGTGCGGGAAGTCCGCCGAGCCCGCGAAGCCGGGCGTCCTGCACGTGCGCGTCACCGACGGCGCGAACGGCCCGCCGATCGCGGCGCGCGTCCTCTTGTGGATCGGCGACGAGCCGCTGCACTTCGGCCGGCGCGAGCTTTACGACGGCAAGCGACAGGCGACCGGCTCGTGCATGCTCGCCGGCGGCGCGCTCGGCACCTGGGACGGGCTCGTCCTCGTGTACGGCGACGCCGAGCTCCCCGTCGGCGGCGACGACGGCTGCGAGCCGACGCCCGCGATCCCGCTCGGCACGTATCGGGTGTGGGCGTGGCGCGGCGCCGAGTACGAGCGGTGGGAAGGCAGCGTGTCGATCGGATCGGGACAGAAGATCGATCTGAACATCCC
This sequence comes from Kofleriaceae bacterium, assembly GCA_035493675.1. Taxonomy (GTDB): domain Bacteria; phylum Myxococcota_A; class Polyangia; order Haliangiales; family Haliangiaceae; genus JAIOQA01. The sequence continues at coordinate 23,548 of DATJIA010000065.1, forward strand.
GCTCGCGCGCGCGTGGACGCCGCGCGGCGCGCTCGCCGCCGATCTGCACGTGCACGCGCAGGCGTCGAACGACTCCGGCGTGCCGAACCGCGTGCGCGTGATGACCGAGATGGCGGCGGGCACGCAGGTGATCGCGCTCAGCGATCACAACAGCAACGGCGATCTATCGGCGGAGATCGCGGCGCTCTCGGTCGGCGATCGCGTCGTCTCGATCCCGTCGAACGAGCTCGGCAACGATCGCCTCCACCTCGGCGTGTACCCGGTGACGAAGGACACCTCGCCGACCGCCGAGGACGTGAAGGACTGGGACGCGGGCAAGATGATGGCGTGGGGCCACGCGCAGACCGCGCGCTCGCTGGTGCAGGTCAACCACCCGCGCTTCCGTGTCTACTCGCTGTTCGATTCGTCGGGCTGGAACGGCGTGACGTGGCCGCCGCCGTTCCCGCTCGACTTCGACGCGGTCGAGGTGCTCGCCGGCTACACGGCGTTCAACGCGCCGAAGGATCGTCGTATCGACGAGGGCGTGCGCGACTTCTACACGCTGATCGGGCACGGCGCGCTGGTCGCGGGCGTCGGCAACAGCGACACGCATCACTTGAACGGCGTGCACGACGCGCTCGCGCGCACGTACGTGTTCTCGGATGATCCGCGGGTGTCGCCGTTCGATCTCGACGCGTTCCTGCGCGCGATCAAGACCCGGCGCGCGATCGCGACGACCGGGCCGTGGCTCGACGTCGAGGCGGTCGCGGTCGGTGCGCGCGCGCCGGCGGGGCCGGGGCAGGCGATCACGGCGAAGGGCGGGCACGTCGAGCTCGACGTCGAGCTCGATCAGGCGGCGTGGTGTCACGCGGATCAGATCCGCGTGCGGGTCGGGAAGCCGGACGGATCGAACGAGATCGTCAAGACGATCGCGGTCGCCGGCGCGAAGGCGCGCGAGCACGTGATCGTGGAGGTCGGCGCGCGCGACACGTGGATCGGCGTCGATGCCGGCGGCGACACGCCGCTGCCCGTCGAGATGACGGGGACGTATCAGCTCGAGAAGGGCAGGCCGGGCGTCACGCCGTACGCGATCATCAATCCGATCTTGATCGACGCCGACGGCGACGGGCGCGTGAAGTTCGGCAACGCGGATGTCGGGGTAGAGTGAAGCGATGAAGCGCGTCTTGTTCGTGATCGTGATCGCGGCGTGCGGTGGTGCGAAGCCGCAACCGCCTCCGGCACCGGTGTCGAACGCGGGCGGATCCGCCGCGGGGAGCGGCGACACGCAGCGCCGTGTCTACGACTTCTCCGGCGAGACGCTCGCGCGCGACGCCAAGGACGAGCCCGCGGGCGCGCCCGGCGAGGGCAAGACCGGCATCCGCGCCGAGATCCAGCGCCACCGCGGCACGCTCGCGGCGTGTTTGGCGCAGGACGCGGCGGCGAAGGGGCAGATCGATCTCGTCTTCGGGATCGCGGCGTCGGGCGTGGTCGGCGACGTCTATGTCAACGGCGTCGGCAACGACGAGCTCAAGGCGTGCATGACCGCGGCGGTGAAGACGTTCGCGTTCGCCGCCGATCCGGGCGGCGTGCTCACCGAGGTGCACTACCCGTTCACTTTGCCTTAGGGGTCTTGCGGACGAAGTACTCGTTCAGGTTCCAGCCGTAATTGGGATCGGTGAAGATCCGCTTCTCGATCTGATCGGGCGCGTAATACGGGCCGTTGAGCACGACGATCGTCAGCTCGGGGCCGACCAGCATCCCGCGGATCACGTAGAGCTGCTCGGCGCCGTGGTTCCACTTGATGTCGAGCACGTTGTCCTTCGAGATCGTCGCGGGGCCGGTGCTCTTCTCGTCGACCGCGCGCGCGCCGCCGTTGCCCGCGGTCACGCCGTGGAAGTCGTTCGTGATGGTGCCCTTCGCGCTCACGACCCACTTCTCGGTGTACGAGACGGACTCGTAGCCGGCGTACGCGCCGGTCGACGCGCTGACGTAGCTGGTGAGCGCGCTGTCGTCGTGCTTCCATTCGCCGACGAGCTCCGACAGCTTGAGCGTGCGCGTGAGCGGCGGCACGGTGACGCGGCCAGACGTGTCGCCCGACGGCGGCGGCGGAGCTTGATCGGCGGGCGGTGGCGCCGCAGCCGGCTCGACGCGCCGCACGCCGATGCTGGCGAAGAGCGCCTGCACCTGCGGCAGGTAGATCTTGAAGTCGTCGGGGCTCGGCGTCAGCACGAGGATCGAGACGACGCGCGAGCCGGCGTCGACGACGGTGAGCAGCGCGAAGACCGGCTTGCCACCCGCCTTCGACATCGCGCCGCCGACCAGCGCGTCGGCGCCGCCGATCTGCGCCGGGTTGGTCGCGGGCGCGTCGACCGGATCGATCGTCTTGTTCGCGACGTCGCGCCACTCGTTCGCGAAGCTGGTCGCGAGATCCGCGCCGGCGTTGCCCGCGGCGTAGATCCCGATCACGCAGTAGCTCTTGGTGCCGACGCGTGTGATCGCGACGTGATCGCTCGACGACGTGTCGACGGTGAAGCCGTCGGGCGCGGTGTACGTCACGAGATCGAACGAGCGCGCGGTGGGACCGGCGCTCGCGGGCGCAGCGACGGCGAGGGCAGCGAAGAGAATGAGTGATCGGCGCATGGGTCCCCCTAAGAGCAGGATCAGCATGCCAGGTCGCGCCGTCGCGATCACCTATCGCGCAAGTCACGGAAATGGCGAGACATCGTCGGTCGCGGCGCGGGCGTCGAGCAGCTTCTTCATGCGCACGAGCTCGGTCGGCCGCTCGTTCGAGAGATCGTGCAGCTCGTTGGGATCGATGCGCAGATCGTAGAGCTCGAGGTGATCGCCGTCGTCGATCAGCTTCAGGTGGCCGACGACGATCGCGCGCTCGCTCTGCTCGACCGAGCGATCGGCGACCTGCGCCATGAACGCGTAGCCGCCGTCGGGGTCGGGCCCGCGCGCGCCGGTCAGGAGCGGCGCCAGCGAGGCGCCGTCCATCTCCGGCATGCCGGGCGGCACGAAGCCCGCGAGATCGAGGAGCGTCGGCGCGAGGTCGACGAGCTGCACCGGCTCGTCGAGGTGGCGCGCCACGATCATCGGGCCCGTGATGACGAGCGGGACGTGGGTCTGCGAGTCGTACAGATCGGAGGAGTGATACGACGTGCCGTGATCGCCGAGGCCTTCGCCGTGATCGGCGGTGACGACGAAGATCGGCTGCGCGCCGGGCGCGCGATCCGCGAACGCCGCGACGACGTCGCCGAGGAAGTGATCGACCTGCGCGAGCACGGTGTCGTACTGGTGGCGCTTGGTCTCGTCGATCTTCGCGTCGGGGCTGTCGCCGTTCCAGTTGTGCACCTCGATGAAGTGCACCCAGACGAAGATCGGTTTGCGGTTGGGCTGCTTGTCGTGATCCTGGATCCACTGCTTGGCGGCGCGCGCGAGCTTGTCGCCCGGCGGATCGATGTGGAGCGTGTCGATCCCGCGGTTGATGCCGAGCTTGTGCTTCGGCGACCAGAACGAGTCGCAGCACACGAACGCCGCGGTGTCGTAGCCGGCGGCGCGGAAGCGCTCGGCGAGCACGACGTGACGCGGATCGAGGCGCAGCGACCAGCCCGCGACGCGGCCGTGCACGCGCGTCGGCGACAGCCCGAGCACGATCGAGGGGATCGAGCGGCGCGTGACGTTGCCCGGCGAGAACGCCCAGTCGAAGACGGCGCCGCGATCGCCGAGCGCGGCGAGCACCGGCATCTTCGCGGGGCCGCCCGAGAGCGGCGTGCGATCGGCGCGCACGGTGTCGATCGTGACGAGGATGACGTCGGGGTGCTGCGTGGTGCGCTCCGCGGGCTTGAACGCGGTGTTCGCCATCTCGGAGCGGATGTCGTCGAGATCGAACAGCTCGTCGACGGCGAGGCCGGCGATCGTCGGGCGGCTCCAGACGTCGAGGACGAGCGTCGGCGAGGTCATGCGCGCGATCGCGACGCCGGCGAGCAGGATCGCGGCGCACGCGCCGGCGGTGATCGCCGCGGGCTTGTGCCAGCGAGGCCGGCGGCGCCACAGCGCGTGCGCGATCGCGGCGGCGGCGATCGCGACGGTCGGGTGCACGAAGATCACGAGATCGAAGTGTCCGATCCGCGGACGAATCGAGAAGCGCCACGAGCCGATCAGGATCAGCGCGGTGATCGCGATCAGCGCGCCGAACGTCTTGCGCGGCGTGACCAGCGCCGGCTTCGACTTCGCGGCGCGGCGTCGCTCCCAGCGGGCGAAGCCGGCGGCCATCGCGTCGACCAGCGGCTTCGACAGCGCGGCGGCGGCGCCGGCGGCGAGGATCACGATGATCGGCTCGGCCAGCGAGACGACGACCGGCTTGAACGACGTGATCAAGGACAGCCAGCGCAGGCCGTTGAAGGTCGCCCACGACAGGAACAGCGCCGAGATGCCGAGATAGATCAGCCACGCGGCGAAGCGAGGCGACGCGCCGCGCTCGTCGATCAAGGTCGGGGCGAGCGTGTGCGGGCGCCACGCGGCCCAGACGCCGCGCACGATCAGGCTCGCGGCGAACACGAGCGGGATCGCGACGAGGGCGCCGAAGCCGGCGGTCGCGACCAGCTCGGCGGGGCCGCGCGCGGTCAAGGCGCCCTCGCACACGCCGGCGAGGAACACGCCGATCACCGCCGCGATCGCCGACGGCGCGAGCCATCTCGCGATCCGTGTCGGCAACCGGCTAGACATCGGGCTCCGGCGCGTGCGCGCGCGGCACGCCGAGCGCGAGCGAAGCGGTGACGCGGATCGCGTCGAGCGCGGCGCGCACGACGACGTCGCGGCGCGCGCCGGTCGCCTTGCCGGTCGCGCGCGCGCGGAACTCGACGGGGACGGCGGCGACGCGTGCGCCCGCGCGGGCCGCGCGGACGACGCGCTCGCCCTCCGCGAACACGCCGCGCGCGACGACCGCGGTGTCGAGCAGCGCGCGGCGGCCGAGCTTGATCGATCCGGGATCGCCGGCGGGCGCGCCGAGCGCGCGCACGATCCGATCGAAGCTCCACGAGATCGCGCGGCGGTACGGCGTGTAGACCGCGCGCTTGTTCGAGCGCACGCCGAGAACGAGATCGGCGCCATCGCGCGCGGCCTGCGCCATGTCGAGCAAGATCTCCATCGGCGCCTGGCGATCGGCGCTGTTCAAGAAGATCCAGTCGTGGCGCGCGCGCGCGTAGAGCGCGCGGATCGAGGCCTCGATCCCGCGGTTGCGCCCGCGCGCGAGCACGCGCACGCGCGGGTCGGCCTTCGCGATCCGCTCGAGGATCGCGCCGGTCTCGTCGCGCGAGCCGTCGTCGCACACGAGCACCTCGAGCGCGGGGCTGACCTGCGCGCCGACCCGCAGCGCGTCCGCGACGGTCGCCTCGATGCACGCGGCCTCGTTGTACGCGGGCACGACGATGGAGAGCGAGCCGATCACGTTCATGCGACGACGCGCGCCGGGTTGCCGACGACGGTCGCGCCCGGCGGGACGTCCTTGGTGACCACCGCGCCCGCGCCGACCATCGCGCCCTTGCCGATCCGCAGGCCGCACAGGATCGTCGCGTTCGATCCGATCGAGACGTCGTCCTCGATCCAGGTGTCGAGCTGCTCCCAGTCGTCGGGGCCCTGCGGCGAGCCGTCGGGGTTGCACGCGTGCGGGCGCTTGTCGTTGGTGAACATCACGCCGTGCCCGACGAAGACGCGATCGCCGATGTGCACGCCGCCGCAGATGAAGCTGTGCGACGAGATCTTGCAGTAGGCGCCGATCACCGCGCCGCGCGTGATCTCGACGAAGGCGCCGACCCGCGTGAACGCGCCGATCGAGCAGCCGTACAGGTTGACGTGGTCGTACACGATCGCGCCCTCGCCGAGGACGACGTCGGCCGCGATCGACTGGAACTGGCGCACGAGACCGAGGATCCTAGGCACGGAGCGATCCGTCAAGGCGTGGTACAAGCGGTCGTGCTCGAGCGTCTGATCGCGCGGCTGCGCTCGTGGCTGCGAGCGTGTCGCCGCCTCGACGTCGCGATGGTGGTCGCCGCGTGCGCGCTGGTCGGCGGGATGTACTGCACGAACTCCGACTGGGGCGGCGATCCGAACACGCCGCGCGGCGACGGCCAGTACCGGCCCGTGCTCGCGCGCGGCGACGGCCACCTCTATTACCTGATGGCGCGCTCGACCGTCCTCGACGGCGATTGGGTCTTCGACAACGACCTCGCGCGCTTCGGCGATCCGTGGGCGGCGCGCACGACGCCGGCGGGGCGCAAGGCGATCCCGCACCCGATCGGCCCCGCGCTGGTGTGGGCGCCGGTGCTCGCGACCGCGCAGGGGCTGGCGTGGACCTTCAACCTGTTCGGCGCCGGCATCCCGATGCACGGGTACACCGGCTTCCACCAGCGCCTCGTCTTCGCGACGACGGTCTTGTTCGCGTGGCTCGCGATCGTGCTCGGCTGGTGCGCGGCGCGGCGCTGGGTCGGCGGGCGATGGGGGCCGGCGTTCGGCGCGGTGAGCGTGCTGCTCGGCACCTCGCTCGCGTACTACGCGACGTACATGCCGTCGTATCCGCACGCGATGGACGCGGCGGGCGCGGCGGTGTTCCTCCATTACTGGGCGACCACGACCGGACGCGCGGACGTGAAGCGGTTCGTGATCCTCGGCGCGCTGCTCGGGCTCGCGACCTTGATCCGCAGCCAGGAGCTCGCGCTCGGCGTGGTCGTCGCGATCGAGGTCGTGTCTTCGGCGATCCGCGATCGATCCGATCGCGCGCGTGCGCTGTGGTGGATCGGTATGGGCGCGATCGCGCTCGCGGTCGCGCTCGCGTGCTTCGCGTTCCAGCTCTACGAGTGGAAGGTCGTCTATGGATCGTGGGGCGGGCTGCCGCAGGGGCCGCGCTTCACGCGCTTCACGCACCCGCAGCTGCTCGAGCTCTTGTGGTCGTCGCGCAACGGCTGGCTGTCGACGACGCCGGTGGCGTATTTGGGCGTGATCGGCCTGGCATTTCTCCCGAAACGACATCGCCTGATCGGCGCCGGCTTGATCGCGGTCGTGGTCGTGCAGGCCTACCTGTGCAGCACCGTCTTCGACTGGTGGTCGAGCGCGTCGTTCGGGCAGCGCCGCCTGGTCTCGATGTCGTATCCGCTGGTGATCGGGCTCGCGGCGTTGTGCGTGCACGGCGCCGCGCTCGCGCGCCGGATCCCGCGCAAGGGCCGCTTCGCGATCGCGATCGTCGTGCTCGGCTGGCTCGTCGTGTGGAACATGGCGCAGGTGTTCCCGCTGCGCGGCGGCAAGCCGGCGCCCTCCGAGGTCCGCGCGATGTGCTGCGACAACGTGCCTCCGCCGATGCGCTGGATCGCGCAGCCGGTCTATCGCGCGATCGGAAATCCCTTCGCGCTGCCGGCGAGCGCGTGGTTCGCGGTGAAGCACGGCGTCGGGATCACGCGCTGGGATCGCGCGGCGGGCGCGTACGCGCTGGTGCCGGGCCTCGACGATCTCACCGATGGGTCGTACGTGAAGAAGGCGCGCGGGACGTGGAACCTCGGCGGCGGACCGGGCATCGAGCCGTGGCTGATCGACGGCTTCGGCGCGTCGGTCGGCATCTCGGGCGGCCCGGTCGGCAACGCGCGCATGGTCGATCGAGACGCGAGCGCGCTGGTGCCCGCGCTGCTCCCCGACGGCGAGAAGATCGACTGGTGGATGAAGGGCCCCGCGTACGTCGCGATCACCTGGAACGGCTCGCCGCGCCTCGAGCGCGACGTCCCCGACGCGTGGACGAAGGTGACGTTCGACGTCCCCGCCGACGTGATTCGTGTAGGCATGAATACCGTGGAGGTCTCGACCTCCACGCCCGTCTTGATCGCGCGCATGGACCTCGCCTTCCTGCCGTAGGTCCACCTGGTCCAGGCGCGCACGCGTAAGCGCGCGACTCGCGCCGCGCGGGGCGTGGCACATCGGTTGCGATTCGCCGGGCGCATGTCGCGAACCTTCCTGGCTACTCTCGTCGCCACCACCGCGGTGCTCGGGGCGCGCGCCCACGCCGACACGCTCCGGCTCGACGCGCGCTTCCACCAACCCATCGTCACGCCGATCTTCCACGCGAAGTGGGACGAGAAGACCTACGTCACCAAGCTCGCGAAGAAATGCGACCCGCAGTTCAACTACCACACGAGCCGCGAGCCGTCGTTCACGTTCCAGGTGACCGAGAACGTCTCGAACCTGCGGCTGCGCTTGATGCTCGGCGAGGGTTACCCGGCGTTGATCGACGGCTTCGTCCTCCGCGACGACGGCACGTACTTCTGCACCGACGAGCACCGCGCGATCTATCTGAAGGACTGGCCGGCGGGCACCTACCACGTCTATCTCTACGGCAACCAGACGCTCGAGGCCGGCGTCGTGATCGACGCGCCGGTGCGCGCGAAGGCCGACGCGCTCGCGGCGCGCGACGCGATGACGCCGATCGTGCTCGACGGCACCGGCGCCAACCCGCGCAGCGCGACCAACGCGCCGAGCGTGATCGTCGAGCCCGCGGTCGCGGGCTTCACCTGCAAGACCGGCCTCGGCGAGCACGTCACGCCGATCGGGGCGCTCGACGTCGAGGCCGCGGGCAAGTACGTCGTCGGCGGCGGCGCCTACGTCACCGATCGCGACGGGCATTGCGATCACGTCTCGCGCGACGAGGTCGAGCTCGCCGCCGGCCCGCACACCGTCTGGGCGACCGTGCGCGGCGATCAGCTGCCGAAGTCGGCGCAGGTCGACGTGCGCGATCTCTCGCGTCCGCTCGTGTTCGACGACGCGCCGGTGAAGGAGCTCGGCGCGCTCGATCAGCCGCTCGTGCTCGACGCGACGATCCGCCCGGCCGTCGCGTGGCGCGCCGGCGGCGGCTGCGCCGGCACCGCGCGCACGCCCGACTTCTACCTGAGCGCGAAGACGCCGCTCGCGAAGGTGACGCTGTCCGCGTTGTGGGCGCCGGGCGAACCGAAGATCAACCTCTACGGCCCGATCGGCGAGAAGGATGCCGCGGCGCAGTGCGGGGCGCCGTCGAGGAGCTTCGACGTGCTCGCCGGCACGTACGCGGTGTGGATCTCGGGCGACGCCGGCACCAACGCGCACCTGCTCGCGCGTCTCACCGACGCGAAGCTCGATCCGCTGACCTCGTTCGCGGCGCCGCCCGACGACGCGTCGGTCGCCGATCGCGCGGTGAAGCACTACTATCCATACTTCGCCGACGACGGCGGCCGCGATCCGCGCCCGTGGATGGCGCTGTTCGAGAAGGCGCCGATGTCGATGTTCGTCTACACGAACGAGGGCGAACCGGTGCTCGTCGACAACGATCGCGACTTCCGCCGCTACGACGGCACCCCGCTCTCGATCGACGCGCGCCTCCTCACGACGACCAAGCCGGCGAGCGTCAAGCTGCCCGCCGAGCCGACGGTGCCGGTCATCGACAACCTGCAGAGCGCGATGGAGGTGTCGGGCCCCGAAGATCAGAAGTCGCTCGACGCGTGGGTGAAGCGCCGCGACGCGTACCAGGCGTGCATCGACGCGTATCTCGAGAAGCACGATCCCACCTGGGGCCACGGCGGCACCGAGCTCTACAAGATCAAGGGCAACGGCGACGTCGTGAACGTCTCCGACGAGGTCGGGCGCAAGGCCGACGCGCACTGCGGCCGCCCCGCGTTCGAGAAGGCGCGCGACGCGCTGACCAAGCAGCTCGGCAAGACGCGCGCCGCGCGCTATCGCGCGTCGCTCGCGGCGGTCCGCGCGCGCTTCTGAGCCCACCACGCGATGACGCTCGCGAGCAGCCCGAGCCACGCGAGCACGTACATCGCGAACAAGAGCCGGAAGTGGGTCGGGCGGAACCGCCACGAGATCGCGTGGCGGCCTTTCGGCACCATCGTCGCGCGCAAGAGGTAGTCGGCGCGCAAGGGCTCGGCGGGCTCACCGTCGATCCAGACCTCCCAGCCGGGGAACGCGACCTCGTTCAAGACGACGAGGCCGCGCTCGGGCGCGTCGATCACGAAGTCGATCGCGTCGGGCTCGTAGCCGGTGATCGTGCCGGCGACCGTCGCGCTGGGCGCGTGGAGCATCTGCGCGAGCGCGTCGGCGCCGATGCGCTTGGCGTCGCCGGCCTCGATCGTCGCGTACGCGCGCACGCCGCCGACCTCGGCGTTCTGCACGAGATCGAGCGCTTGCTCGGGGCTGTTGGCGTACTTCACGGCGCCGTACCACGCGGCGAGCGGCGCCGGGTGCAGCGCGAGGTAGATCGGGCCCTCGAGGTGCGCGAAGTGCTCGGGCGGGAACGGCAGCTGCGCGAAGCAGGCGGCCTCGCCGTCGCGGAAGTGCGGGTAGTGGAGCAGCCACTTCACGTTGAACGCCTCGAGGAGCTCGGGGTGCTTGCGCGCGCGCAGCAGCACGTCGAGGTAGCGCTTCTGCGACAGCGGATCGACCGCGGGATAGCCGCGGAAGTCGCGCACGCGGCGCCGCGGGCCGACGCGCTCGCCGAGCACGAACTCGTCGTGCACGCGCCACGCGACCGAGACGTCGCCGAGCTTGGCGAGCATCGCATCGTCGTCCTCGTGCTCGCGGCGGATCTCGGCGGCGGGCGGCGAGCCGGGCGTGTGCAGGAAGAACGGCGTGTCGTTCGCGATCCCGACGACGGCCGCGATCACGGGGAGGAACGCGGCGCGCGCGGGCGCGAGCGCGATCGCCGCGATCGTCACGGCCGCGATCAGCGCGAGCACGCTCGACCAGTACGCCTCGCGCGGCGCCGGCGGCACTTTCGGATCCTGCGGATCGACGTAGACGACCGCGAGCGCGGTCGCGCCGATCACGAACGCGGCGACGCCGAGCGCGCACCACCGCTCGCGCGTCCACGTCCGTGACATGCGCGCGAGCGCGTCGGCGCCGATCCCGGCGCACGCGGCGAGCGCGAGGGTGGTGACGAGGCGATAGCGCGCGGGCGCGCGGAACAGATCGAAGAGCGGCGCATGATCGACGAGCCAGGGCAGGATCTTGCCCGTCTTGCCGAACGTGAGATCGAGCGCGAACAGGCCGGTCAGCCAGAAGACGAGCGCGTCGCGCCAGCGCAGCACGAGCGCGCACAGGGCGAGCGCGAGCGCGATCACGCCGATCGACGCGGACAGGTTGCCGCTGGTCGGCGCGACCATCGCCGCGAACGTGTTGACGACCTCGAGGTTGGCGGCGAGCGCGAACTCGCGGCCCTTCATGTCGGCGCGCTGCGCGAGCGGGATCAGCTCGCGCGTCGGCAGGAACACGACCGCGAGCGCGGCGATCGCGAGGGCGGCGGCGATCGCGAGCGCGCCGGCGAGCCGCATGCGCGCGCCGGGCTTTGCGGCGCTGATCAAACGGACGGCCCCGTACGGCCCGGCGAAGATCAACACATAGAGGAAGGACGGCGGCGATCCGGCGACGCCGACCAGCGCGAGCGCGCCGCCGAGCCACGCGCCGGTGCGCCAACGCGGATCGCGCGCGAGCGCGTCGATCGCGACCAGGACCAGCGGCGCCCACGCGATCGGCCACAAGAGGATCGACGCCTTGTGCAGCATGAACGCCGCGCTCGCGACGATCGTCGTGCCGCCGACGAGCGCGCCCGCGCGCGAGATGCCGCGCGTGCGCAGCCACAGGTGCATCGTCGACGCCGCGATCACGTGGTGCCCGAGCACCTCGAGCTGGATCCACCACCACGACGCGCCGAAGGTCGCGCCCGCGCCGGCGAAGATCCAGTGCACCGGGTACCAGCGAGGGAAGCCGAGATCCGCGACGAGCGAGTAGCCGCCGTGGTCGTACGGGTTCCACAGCGAGAAGCGTCCTTCGCGGAAGTCGCGCGCGAGGAAGTCGAGATCGGGCCCGTACGAATCGATCGTGTCCCAGCCGAGCCCCGTCGGTTGCCCGTACTGGTGCCAGATGCCGCGATAGATCCACGCGACGATCAACATGTAGACGAGCGGCGCCCACCACCACTCGCCTTTGCCGGCGAAGTGTCTGCGTAGGCGCGCCCAAGTCACGCGCGACATAGTATCGTCATCGCGATGCGCCGCCTCCGCGTCGCGTGGAAGCGAAGCGCCCCGTACGCGATCCCGGCGCTCGTCTTCCTCGGCGTGATCCTCGCGCTGTTCTGGCGGCTCTGGACCCCGCTCGACGGCGAGCGCAAGACGTTCGCGTGGGACGCGAAGTACGAGTACTGGGGCGACCTGCAGTTCCAGCTGAAGTCGCTCGCGCACGGGCACCTGCCGCTGTGGAACCCGTACGATCGGCTCGGGTACCCGTTCTACGCCGATCCGCAGACCGGGACGCTCTATCCGCTGCAGTGGTTGATCTGGCCGTTCGCGGCGATCACGGGCGCGCCGTGGTGGATCGTGCCGGTGAAGATCATGATGCACATGGAGCTCGGCGCGCTCGGGCTCTACTGGGTGTGCGCGCGGCGCAAGCTGCCCGAGCCGGCGCGCTACCTCGCGGGCGTCTCGTTCCTGACCAGCTACCCGGTGCTGCACAACGCGTTCTCGGCGCTGAACTGGAGCTACGCGTGGACGCCGTGGATCATCCTCGCGCTCGACGCGTGGGCGGAGCGGCCGACGATGCGGCGCGCGGCGTTCGTCGCGCTCTCCGCAGCGATGGGCCTCCTCGCGGGAGGCATGGCGAGCTTCTTCTACGGCGCGCTCGCCGCGATCCCGGTCGGGATCGTCGAGCTCGTGCGGCACGGGCGTGAAGCGGCGCGATCCGCGCGCGGGCGCGAGTATCTGCGCGCGGCGCTGCGCACCGGGCTTGCGGCGGCCGGGTTGTTCCTCGCGGTCGTCGCCGCGCAGGTGCTCGCGACGCGCGGGCTGGTTCCCGAAACGGTGCGCGATCGCCGCGGCGTCGCGTTCTTCGGCACCACCGTCTTCGACGCCGTCGACGTGATCGGCTTCTTCACGCCGCGCATGCAGGGCGAGAACACGTACCTCGGGATCGGCTTGATCCTCTGGATCGGCGCGCTGCTCGTGCTGAAGCCGACCGGGCGCAACCTGACGCTCGCCGGCGTGTTCGTGCTCGGCGCGCTGTGCGCGTTCGGCGATCGCGCGCCGTTCCTGCCGCTGTTCGCGTCGATCGTGCCGACGTTCGGCTGGTTCCGGCGCGCGCATCGCTACCTCTACGTCGGCGTCGTGCCGATCGCGCTGCTCGCCGCCGAGGGGCTCGCGCTGTGCGCGACGATCGCCGACGAGCAGACCCGCGCGCGCGTGCGGCGCGGCCTCGCGATCGGCGCCGGGCTCGCGCTCGCGGTGTGCGTGATCGTCTTCGCGATCCGCGCGACCTCGACGTGGAAGCCGGACGTGATCCGCGACGCGTTCGGCTTCGGCGCGATCAGCGCGCTGGTCGCGGGCTGGACGACGTGGATGGTGCTCGGGCGGCAGGGCGGCCATCGCCGGCGCTTCGTCGTGATCGCGGTGGTCGCCGCCGCGATCGATCTGTGGTTCGCGCGCTCGAAGGTGATCGATCACCCCGACGTCATGCAGCCGCCGCCGCGGATCGTGCACGACGACCTCGTCCGGAAACCGGACCTCCCGATCGCGCAGCGCATCTACGATCGCAACTACCTGTCGTGCCGCCCGGGCACGCGGCTCGGCGTGCGCGACGTCGGCGGCTACGAAGGCGATCCGCTCGCGCTGTCGCGCTACGAGATGGTGCGCGGCGCGATCGTCGCCGCGCCCGAGAAGATGCGCTACGTCGGCGTCGCGCATTACTACGAAGGCGGCGGCGAGGACACGCTGCCGAAGTCGGGCGCGGATCTCGCCGTGATGAAGCAGGTCGCGCCGGGGCAGTGGGAGCTCGCCGGCGCGATGCCGTCGGTCGTGTGGTTCGACGCGGCGGAGCTCGCGCCCGACGCGGGCGCGGCGGTGAACGCGATGTTCGCGGCGCCGCCCGGCGCGAAAGCGGTGCTCGAGGCGCCGTACGTGGCGGATCGCGCGCGCGCGACCAAGCTCGATCTTCCGGCCGCGACGCCGGTCGCGGGCACGCTCGACGATCTCACCGCGGACTCGCTGCGCGCGACGATCGACGCACCGGCCGACGGCGTCGTCGTGATCGACGAGATGTTCTACGATCGCGGCTGGAGCGCGACCGTCGACGGCGCCGACGCGGAGATCATGCCGGCCGACGGCTACGCGCGCGCGATCTTCGTCGGGCCCGGCCATCACGTGATCGAGATGTCGTTCGGTGCCGGCGGCTACTACTTCTTCGTGATCGTCGAGATGTTGGCGCTCGGCGGGATCGGGTTCCTGATCTATCGCGGGCGCAACGAGGCCGCGCCTGTGATCGAGGATGGGATCGGCGGCCCGGGCAAGACGCCGAGCTGGTCCGACGACGATCCGGAGACGTCGGTCGACGCGAAGCCGGCGTCGTCATGAGCGTCGCGCTCACGCTCCGCCTCGTGATCCGCCGCGGCTCCGGCGCCAAGCACACGATCGACGTCGGGCCGGGCGCGCGGATCGGCCGCGACCCGCGCGCCGATGTCCGGATCCCGGACGAAGAGGTCGCGCCGCTCGCGTGCGAGCTCGAGCGCACCGAGAACGGATGGTTCGTCCGCGCGCTCGCGAGCGACGACCGAAGACCGATCGCGCCCGGCGACGAGCTCGCGCTCGGCGGCGTGACGATCCACGTGCTCGCCGCGCCCGCCGGCGCCGCGCCGAGCGCCGAGCGCACCGCCAGCCTCGCGCGCGAGCTCGTGCGCGAGCTGCTCGCCGGTCCGGGTGGCCCCGAGCTCGTCGTCGAGCGCGGCCCCGCCTCGGGCAAGCGCCTGCGCCTGCCGCCGCCCGACGCGCGCGTGATCGTCGGCCGCGGCGAAGGCGCGACCTGGGTCCTGCTCGATCCGGATCTGTCGCGCGCGCACGCCGCGATCGATCGATCGTGGGACGGCGTGCGCGTGCTCGATCTCGGCTCGAAGAACGGCACGCGCGTCGCGGGCGCCTTGGTCCCGCGCGAGGGCGAGGGCGCCGGTCGCGCGGTCGCCGACGGCGATCGCATCGAGCTCGGCGCGACCGCGATCCGCTACAGCGATCCCGCCGAGCAGTACCTGCGCTCGCTCGACGACAAGCTCGGCCGCGCTCCCGCGATCGCCGCGCCGCCGCCGGCGCCCGCAGCGTTTCCGTGGACCGCGCTCGTCGCCGCGCTGATCGCCGCGATCGCGGTCGCGGCGATCCTCTGGATCTTGGTCTAAGCTTCACCGATGGACGACGAAGCGAAACGCGAGCGGCGCCTCGCCTTCAACCGCGCGTTCGCCTCCAGCGTCCCGCACAACCGCGCGCTCGGCGTCGAGATCATCGATCTCGGCGCCGACTTCGCGTTGTTCCGCCTCCCGTACGCCGAGCACCTGGTCGGCAACCCCGACACCGGCGTGATGCACGGCGGCGTGATCACCGCGCTGCTCGACAGCTGCTCGGGCGCCGCGGTGTTCGCGTCGCTCGCGCGCCCCGCGCCGATCGCGACGCTCGATCTGCGCATCGACTACCTGAAGCCCGCCGCCGCCGGCCGCGAGGTCCTCGCGCGCGCGACCTGCTACAAGCAGACGCGCAACGTCGCGTTCACGCGCGCGGTCGCGTACCACGACGACGAGGACGATCCGATCGCGAGCGCCGCGGGCGCGTTCATGCTGTCGACCAAGCTCGGCAATGTCGCGCCGATCAAGGGGCCGTCGTGAGCCTGTCTTTGGTCGAGCGCCTCGCCGCCGCGAAGGCCGCGAAGGACATGGGCGCCCTCGTCGACGTGATCCCGTACGCGAAGTGGCTCGGCCTGTCCGGAAAGATCGAAGACGGCGCGCTGATCACGACGATGACGTTCGCGCCGCACCTGGTCGGCAACCCCGCGCTGCCGGCGCTGCACGGCGGCACGCTCGGCGCGCTCATGGAGTCGGCCGCGGTCTTCGAGCTGCTCTATCGCGCGGAGTCGATCGTGCTGCCGAAGACGATCACGATCACGGTCGACTACCTGCGCTCGGCCGCGACCGTCGACACCTACGCGCTCGGCACGATCACGCGCCACGGCCGCCGCGTCGCCAACGTCTCGGTGGTCGCGTGGCAGGAAGATCGCGCGAAGCCGGTCGCGACCGCGGTCGCGCACTTCCTCGTGATGGCGGAGCAACAAGGGGCGTGACCGGCGAGGCCTCCGGGATGTGGCGCGCGCTGCGCCACCGCAACTACCGCCTCTTCTTCAGCGGCCAGACGGTCTCCCTCGTCGGCACGTGGCTCACGCGCGTCGCCACCGGGTGGCTCGTCTATCGGCTCACCGGCGATCCGAACCTGCTCGGCCTCGCCGGCTTCGCGGGTCAGATCCCGACGTTCGTGCTCGCGCCGGTCGCGGGCGTCTTGATCGAGCGCTGGAACCGCCATCGCGTGCTCGTGTGGACGCAGGTCTTCTCCGCGCTGCAGTCGGCGTTGCTCGCGTACTTCGCGCTGCGCGGGACGATCACCGTCACGCACGTGATCCTGCTCAACATCATGCAGGGCCTGATCAACGCGTTCGACACGCCCGCGCGCCAGGCGTTCGTCGTCGAGATGATCGAGGATCGCGCCGATCTCTCCAACGCGATCGCGCTGAACTCGTCGATGGTCAACGTCGCGCGGCTCGCCGGCCCGACCATCGCGGGCCTCTTGATCGCCGGCGTCGGCGAGGGCTGGTGCTTCGCGATCGATGCGCTCAGCTACGTCGCGGTGATCGCGTCGTTGCTCGCGATGCGCGTGCCGTCGCGCGCGCGCGTCACCACCGGACGCCGCATCGCCGAGGATCTCGCCGAGGGCGCGCGCTACGTCGCGAACCACGCCGCGATCCGATCGGTCCTGCTCCTGCTCGCGCTGATGAGCCTGATGGGGCTGCCGTACATCGTGCTCATGCCGATCGTCGCGACCGACGTGCTCGGCGGCGGCGCGCACCTGAACGGCTACCTCATGAGCGCGAGCGGCGTGGGCGCGCTGGCCGGCGCGATCTACCTCGCGCGGCGCAAGAACGTGATCGGGCTCGGCCGCGTGATCGCGATCGCCGCGTTCGGGTTCGGCGCGGGGCTGGTCGCGTTCTCGCAGTCGACGAACGTGTACCTGTCGATGCCGCTCCTGGTCGTCGTCGGCTTCACGATGATCCTGCAGATGGCCGCGTCGAACACGGTGATCCAGACGCTGGTCGACGAGGACAAGCGCGGCCGCGTGATGAGCTTCTACACGATGGCCTTCTTCGGCACGGCGCCGTTCGGCAGCCTGATCGCCGGCGCGCTCGCGAAGTCGCTCGGCGCGCCCGACACGCTCCTCGTCGGAGGGATCGCGTGCATCCTCGGCAGCGCCGCGTTCGCGCGCGTCTTGCCGGAGCTGCGCCGCGACCCGCGCGTGATCGCACGAGTCGCGGCGGACTAGTCAGCACGGATCGCAGGTCAACCCGCAGCCGTCCGCCGCCTCCTGCACGCAGCGCGAGCAGAGTACGGATCCGCGTTGCACACGCTCGCCGAGCACCGATCGCGTGGATCGCGTCCCATCGCCGGCGAACGGCGCGCGCGATCGTCACTTCGTCGGGCGCAGCGTCTTGATCGCCGACAGCATCTCGGCGCCGTGCGCCTGGAGCCACGCGGGCTGCGCGCCGGCGAACGCGATCACGCCCTTGCCGGTGCCGGTCGGGCCGAGGATGATCAGCGTCGTCAGGACCGGCTGGCCCTTCACCTTCGCGCTGCCGTCGATCGAGACGCCCTTCATGCCGTTCAGCGCGAAGGACTTCTTCTTCTTGCCCCAGTGGATGTCGGTGACCGTGCCGGCGAGCAGCTTGTCGACGCCGGCGATCACCTGCTTGGCGTCGCTCTTGTCGACGGAGATGAGCAGCATGCCCATCTGATCGGACGGATCGTCGACGCCGATGACCTGATCGTTGCCCTGGACCTTCCAGGCGTCGGGCAGATCGATCGCGAAGCCTCCCGACTTCGAGGTCTGGGTGCCCGCGAGCGCGGCGGGCGCGAGCGCGGCGGCGGCGGCCGTCGCGAGGACGAGGTGCGTGAGAGTCTTCATGGCTTCCCCTTTCGCGCATCGCGATGAGCAACGACCGTGCCGCGCGCGTGGGCAGTCGCGTCGGCCGGTTGCGCGGCGCGATCGCAACGTCGTTACGTAACGCCGTCACGCCCGACGTAACGCGATTGCGGTCGCGCGCGGCTTCGTTGCACCATCGGGGTGTGTCGGGGGACGAAGGCGCGACGACGCGGCCGAGCCATCAGCTCGCGACGATGACGACGGAGCGGGGCGAGCTGCCCGCCGACGCCGAGCTGATCCTCGAGGCGTGGCCGGAGACCGATCGCTACGCGCTGGTCGACGAGATCGCGCGCGGCGGCGGCGGGCGGATCGCGATCGCGGTCGATCGCAAGCTCGGCCGGCGGGTCGCGCTCAAGCGCCCGCTCGACGTCGGCGGCGCGCGCCGGCTCGAGCGCGAGGCGCTGGTGATGGCGCGGCTCGAGCACCCGTCGATCGTGCCGGTCCACGACGCCGGTCGCGATCCCGACGGCGCGCCGTTCTACGCGATGAAGCTGCTCGGCGGACCGAACCTCAGCGAGCGCATCAAGGACGCCGCCGATTTCGAGACGCGGCTCGGGCTCCTGCGCGTGGTCGGCGCGGTCGCCGACGCGATGGCGTACGCGCACGCGCGCGGCGTGATCCATCGCGACCTCAAGCCGGCCAACGTCGTGGTCGGCGAGTTCGGCGAGGTCGCGGTGATCGACTGGGGGCTCGCCAAGGCGGTCGGTGATCCGGAGCAGACGCCGAGCTCGTCGACGATCAGCGCCGAGCTGACGCGTCAGGGCGACGTCATGGGCACGCCCGCGTACATGGCGCCCGAGCAGGCGCGCGGCGAGGCGGTCGACGAGCGCGCCGACGTCTACGCGCTGGGCGCGATGCTCTACCAGGTCCTCACCGGCGAGCTGCCGTACGGCCGCATCACCGGCGACGCCCAGCTCGCGCGCCTGCTCGCGGGCCCGCCGCCGCCGGTCGACGAGCGCGAGCCCCGCGTGCCCGCCGAGCTCGCCGCGATCGTCGGCAAGGCGATGGCGCGCGTCCCCGACGATCGCTACCCGACCGCCGGCGACTTCGCCGAGGACCTGCACCGCTACGAGACGGGCCGGCTGGTCGCGGCGCACCGCTACACGTGGGCGATGCGCGCGCGCCGGTGGGGCCGCCGGCACGTCGCGGCGATCGCGATCGGGTTCGCGGCGGCCGCGACCGCGGGCGCGGCGGCGTTCGCGCTGACTCGCACGCGCGTGGCCGACACCTGCGTCGACCTCGACGCGCCGGTGCGCTCGGCGTGGGGCGCGCCGCAGCGCGACGCGATCGCGCGCGCGTTCGCGGCCAGCGGCGTGCCCTCCTCGGCGACCCAGCTGCGCGCGGTGATCGCCGCGCTCGACGATCGCGCCGCGCGGATCGCGGCGATGCGGCGCGAGGTCTGCATCGCGCGCGTGCGCGGCGAGCAGTCGGCCGACATCGCGGATCGCCGCATGGTGTGCCTCGATCGCCGGATCGGCGAGCAGCGCGTGGTCGCCGACGCGCTCGCGTCCGCCGATCGCAAGGTGGTCGAGCACGCGGACGATCCGCTCGGCGCGCTCGCGCGCGTCGAGGACTGCGCCGACGTGCCCCGGCTGCGCGACGCCGCGCCGCTGCCCGGCGATCCGCGCCTGCGCGCCGAGATCGCCGCGATCGACGACGAGATCGATCGGCTGTCGGCGGCGCGGCTGACCGGCCACGAGGTCGAGGCGGCGATGCGCGCGCCCGCGATGGTCGGCCGCGCGCTGGTGGCCGGCTACCCGCCGCAGATCGCGGCCGCGCTCGGCCGGTTCGGCTCCCTGCTGTCCGACGAGGGCCACGCCGATCGCGCGGTGCCGGTGCTGAAGCTCGCGATCGTCGCGGCGGAGCGAGGCGGCGTGCCGCGCGCGCACGCGTCGTCGCTGAACGAGCTCGCGTTCCTCTCCTACGATCAGCTCGATCGCCTCGACGAGGCGGAGCAGTACGCGGCGGAGGCGGAGGCGATCGCGACGCAGCTCGACGACGCCGAGCTGCTGTCGTCCGCGATCAACGCGCAGGCCGGGATCGCGTCGCGGCGCGGCGACAACGATCGCGCGATCGCGCTGGCGCGGCGCGCCCTCGCGATCGAGGTCCCCGGCGAGCTCCCGGTCCGACGCGCCGAGGGCATCGGCCAGCTCGCCGCCCAGCTGATCCACGCGCGCCGCTTCGACGAGGCCGAGGCCGAGCTCGATCGCGCGCTCGCGATCTTCCGCGGCGCGCTGGGCACCGACGATCATCACGACATCGCGATCGTGCTGCAGAACCTCGGCACGATCGCGTACCAGCGCCACGACTACGATCGCGCGGCGGACGACTTCGCGAAGGCGGGCGCGATCTTCGAGAAGATCCTCGCGCCCGACGCGCCGTCGGCGATCGCGGTCGAGATGGATCAGGCGGTCGTCATGACCGGCGCGGGCCGCTATCCCGAGGCGCAGACGCTGCTCGAGTCGCTCCTGCGCCGCGCGCACGCGCGCCAGCCGGGCGGCGAGGTCGAGCAGGAGATCCTCTACAACCTCGGCGACGTGCTCCGTTACCAGGACCACCTCGACGACGCGATCGCGCGCTATCGCGAGGCGCTCGCGCTGCGCCGGATCGCCGAGGCGACCGCCGGCGACGCCGCGCGCACCCAGGCCGCGATCGCGTCGACGCTGCTCGACGCCAAGCGCCCCGCGGAGGCGCTGGCCGAGCTCGAGCCGGCGCTCGCCGAGCTCGCGCGCATCACCGGCCCCGACAGCTACGATACCGCCTACGCGCGCGTCGACCTCGGCCGCGCGCGCCTGCTCACCGGCGACGCGCGCGGCGCGATCGAGCCGCTCACCCGCGCGCTGCCCGAGATCGACGCCGAGGGCGACATCCACGATCGCGGCTCGCTCCGCTTCTACCTGGCGCAGGCCCGCTGGGGCGCCGGCGATCACGCCGCCGCGCTCGCGCTCGCCGCCGCCGCGCGCCCGCTGCTGGCCGCGTCGCAACATCAGGACAGCGCGCTCCGCGATCTGGACGCGTGGCTGGCCGCGCACCGCTAACCGACGTCCGACGCCCGCTACCGCCGATAGCTGCCGAGATCCAGGCCGAAGCGCCGCGCCCAGCGATGGATCTGCATCCGCTCCTTGCCCATCGCGCGCGCGACCGCGGCGACGTTGCCGTCGTGCGACTCGAGCAGCGAGACCAGGCGCGCGCGCAGCGCGTCGTCGTCGAGCGGCGGCGGCGCGGGCGTCGGGAAGGCGGCGCGCGCCTGCTCGCGGCGGAGCGGCTCCGGCAGATCGTCGGGCGTGATCGCGCGCCCCTCGGCGAGCGGCACCGCGGAGGCGAGCGCCTTCTCGAGCTCGCGCACGTTGCGCGGCCAGTCGTGGCGGAACAGCAGGCGCGCGCTCGACGGCGTGAAGCGCGCGCGCTCGCCGCCCGGCGTGCGGCGCAGGAGCGCGCGCACGAGCAGGCCGAGATCCTCGCGGCGCTGGCGCAGCGGCGGAAGATCCGCGACGTAGCCGTACAGGCGAGCGTAGAGATCGGCGCGGAAGCCGCCGCGATCGACGAGGTCCTCGAGCTTGCGGTGGGTCGCGGCGCAGAAGCGCACGTCGACGCGCACCGGCTTGGTGTCGCCGATCGCGATCACCTCGCGCTCCTGCAGGACGCGCAGGAGCGCCGCCTGCGAGTGCGGGCGCAGCTCGGCGATCTCGTCGAGGAACAAGGTGCCCCCGTCGGCCGCGCGCACCAGGCCGATGCGATCGGCGGTCGCGCCGCTGAACGCGCCCTTGCGCGCCCCGAACAGCTCGGCCTCGAGCAGCGACTCGGTCAGCGCGCCGCAGTTGATCGCGACGAACGGGCCGCGCCGCGCCGACAGCTCGTGCACCGCGCGCGCGACGACCTCCTTGCCGGTGCCGGTCTCGCCGTGGATCAGGACCGGCACGTCGGTCGCCGCGATCCGCGTGAGCCGCGCGAACGCGCGCTCGAGATCGCCGCCGAAGGTCGCGAGGTCGGGGCGCGTCACGGTCAGCTGATCGGCGTCGAGGTCGGGCTCGCCGGTCGCCGCCGGCGCGACCCGGAACAGGCAGAACGTGTGGCCGAGCTCGAGCACGTCGCCGTCGGCGAGCGCGCGGCGGCGCATCAGCGAGCCGTTCACCACGCAGCCGTTCTTCGAGCTCGGATCGTCGAGGACCCAGCCGCCGCCCTGGCGGACCAGCCGGCCGTGCTCGGTCGACATGCGCGGATCGGGCAGGCGCACCGCGAGCGTGGTGCCGTCGCGGCGCACGCGCCGATCGCCGCGGCCGAAGGTGACCTCGTCGAGGCCGTCGAGCACGTGACGCGACGGCGCGGCCATCGGGCGATCGCAGTCGAGCGCGATGATCAGCTGCGGCACGGGGATCGCAGCTCCTTCGTCACCGGTTCCCCGCCCGAGGGAGACCGTCGTGATGGTTTGTTCGCCCACTGGACGCCATTGGAACATATCCCGCCGGTCACCCGCACCCGACCAGGTGGAAGGTCGCGGACACCGTCGTGTCCGAGTCGAGCGTCAGCGAGCAGCTGGTGATGTCGAACGGGTCCGGCGTGCAGCCGGTCCACGAGCTCGGCTCGTACTCGCAGATCTTGCCGTTGACCACCTTGCTGTAGCCGCCGTACAGCACCATCGCGGTCCCCGCGGGATAGCTGCCGCTGCCGGTGCATCCGCTGGCGCAGCCGATGTTGCTGCCGAGCGTGAGCGTGTACGTGTCGAGCTCGAAGTACGCGCTGATGCTCGCGCCGCCCTGGAGCGTGAAGGTGCAGGTCGGGCCCTGGCCCTGACACTGGTACGACGGCCATCCGGCCCAGTACGATCCGCTCGACGGCTGCGCGGTGATCGAGATCGAGTCGCCGAGGTGGAAGCCGCCCTGCGTGCAGCTCTGGCCGGCGGGGCACGGGACCGATCCGCTGAAGCCGCCGGTGCCGGAGCCCGTCCCGCTGACCGTCACCGAGTACGTCGGCTGGTAGAAGCTCGCGGTGATCGTCGTGGTCGCCTGCAGGTTCGAGATCGTGCAGGTGGTGCCGCTCGCGCTCGGGCAGTTGGTCCACGACGAGAACGACCAGCTCGACGACGCCGGCGACGCGGTCAGCGTGACGGTCGAGCCGGCGGCGAACGTGCCGCCGCCCGTCACCGAGCCGCCGTTCGACGGCGACGCGACCGCGGTCACCGTGTACTGCGGGATGATGAAGTTCGCCGTGATCGTCGTGCTGGCCTGGAGGTTGGTGATCGTGCAGGTGGTGCCGCTCGCGCTCGGGCAGTTGCTCCACGACGAGAACGCGTAGTTGCCGGACTTGGCGGCGGTGAGCGTGACGGTCGAGCCGGCGTTGAAGGTGCCGCCGCCGGTGACGGTGCCCGCGCCCGCGGGCGAGACGCCGGTCGTCACCGTGTACTGCGGGATGACGAAGTTGGCGGTGATCGTCGTGCTGGCCTGCAGGTTGGTGATCGTGCAGGTGGTGCCGCTCGCGCTCGGGCAGTTGGTCCACGACGAGAACGCGTAGTTGCCGGACTTGGCGGCGGTGAGCGTGACGGTCGAGCCCGCGTTGAACGTGCCGCCGCCGGTGACGGTGCCGCTGCCCGCCGGCGAGACGCCGGTCGTCACCGTGTACTGCTTCACCGTGAAGTTCGCGGTGACGGTCGTGCTCGCGGTGACCGACGCGATCGTGCAGGTCGTGCCGCTCGCGCTCGGGCAGTTGGTCCACGACGAGAGCTGGTAGTTGGCCGACGGCGTCGCGGTCAGGACCGCGGTGTCGCCGTAGTTGTACGTGCCGCCGCCGGCGACCGAGCCGCCCGCCGCCGGCGACGCGACGGTGGTCACCGTGTACTGCTTGAGCGTGAACGTCGCGGTGACGCCGGTGGTGCCGCCGATCGTGATCGTGCACGACCCGGTGCCGCTGCAGCCGCCGCCGCTCCAGCCGCTGAACGTCGAGCCGATCGCCGCCGCCGCCGACAGCGTGACCTGCGTGCCGTACGCGAAGCTCTTCGCGCACGTGCTGCCGCAGCTGATGCCGGACGGCGACGAGGTCACCGTGCCGCTGCCGTTGCCGGCGGGCGTGACGGTGAGCGTGTAGTTCTTGAGCGTGAAGGTCGCGGTCACGCCCTGCGCCTGCGTCATCGCGACGACGCACGTGCCGGTGCCGCTGCAGCCGGCGCCGCTCCAGCCGGTGAAGCTGGAGCCGGTGACCGGCGTCGCGCTGAGCGTGACGCTGGTGCCGTGATCGAAGCTCGCGCTGCAGGTCGCGCCGCAGCTGATCCCGGCCGGGCTCGAGCTCACGGTGCCGCCGCCGGTGCCGCTCTTCGTGATCGTCAGCGTCTCGGGGATGATCGTGAAGGTCGCGGTGACGTTCGCCGCCTGCGCGATCGTGATCGAGCAGGTGCCGGTGCCGGTGCACGCGCCGCTCCAGCCGCCGAAGCTCGAGCCCGCCGACGGCGTCGCGGTCAGCGTGACCGCCGTGCCGTAGGCGAAGCTCGCGCTGCAGGTCGCGCCGCAGTCGATGCCGGCGGGCGCCGACGTCACCACGCCGCCGCCGGTGCCGCTGCGCGCGACCGCGAGCGTGTACGTGTTGGTCGTGAAGCTCGCGCCGACCGACTTCGCGCCGTCGATCGCGATCGTGCAGGTCGCGTTCGTGCCGGTGCACGCGCCGGTCCAGCCCGCGAAGGTCGCGCCCGCGCCGGGCGTCGCGGTCAGCGTGACCATCGTGCCGTAGTCGAAGCTCGCGCTGCAGGTCGCGCCGCACGCGATGCCCGCCGGCGCCGACGCGATCGATCCGTTGCCGGTGCGGGCGACGTCGAGCGGATACGCGATCGGCGCGAAGCCGGCGGTGACCGAGCGCGCCTGGTCGACGGTGACGACGCAGGTGCCGGTGCCGCTGCAGCCGGCGCCGGTCCAGCCGGTGAACGTCGAGCCGGTCGCGGCGGCCGCGGTCAGCGTGACCTGCGTGCCGTTGGGGAAGTCGGCGGAGCAGGTCGCGCCGCAGTCGATGCCGGCGGGCGCGGACGTGATCGTGCCCGCGCCGCCGCCGGTCTTCGCGACCGTGAGCGTGGTCGGCGACAGCGAGAAGCTCGCGGTGACCGCGCGCGCCTGATCGAGCGTGACCGCGCAGGTGCCGGTGCCGGTGCACGCGCCGCCCCAGCCCGCGAAGGTCGAGCCCGCGGCGGGCGTCGCGGTGAGCGTGACGCTCGTGCCGTAGGCGAAGCTCGCGCTGCAGGTCGCGCCGCAGCTGATGCCGGCCGGGCTCGACGTGATCGATCCGCCGCCGGTGCCCTGCTTCGTCACGGTGAGCGGCTCGCTGTCGAGCGCGAACGTCGCGGTCGCGGCGAGCGCCTGGGTGACGGTGAGCGCGCAGGTGCCGGTGCCGGTGCACGCGCCGCTCCAGCCGGTGAAGGTGTGACCCGCCTGCGGCGTCGCGGTGAGCGTGACCGCCTGCCCGTACGTGAAGGTCGCGGTGCACGTGCCGGGGCACGCGATGCCGGCGGGCGCCGACGCGACGGAGCCGCCGCCGGCGACGGTGATCGTCACCTGCGGCGTGGTCGCCGAGAACGCCGCGCTGACCGCGCGCGTCTGATCCATCTTGACGGTGCACGTCGTGCCGCTCGCGGTGCAGCCGGTCCACGCGACCTGCTGGCCGAGCGCGGGTGTCGCGGTGAGCGTGACGTTGGTGCCGGCGGTGTAGCTTCCGGTGCAGGTCGCGCCGCTGCACGTGAGGCCGGGCGCGCCGACGGTGCCGCCGCCGCTGACGTCGACGGTGAGCGTGTAGGTCGGCACGAACGTCGCGGTGACGTTCTTCGCCGCCGACATCGCGACGGTGCAGGTCGCGTTCGCGCCCGCGCACTCGCCCGACCAGCCGGTGAACGACGAGCCCGCGTTCGCGCTCGCCGTCAGGGTGACCATCGTGCCCGACGCGTAGCGCGCGCTGCACTGGCCCGGGCAGTTGATGCCGGTGCCGAACACGGTGCCGCTGCCGGCGCCCGACGGCGTGACGGTGAGCAGGTAGGTCGGCGCGAAGGTCGCGGTGATCGATCGCGCGCCGGTGAGATCGAGCGTGCACGACAGACCGCTCGGGTGATCGCACGGCGACCAGCCGACGAACGCGCTGTTCAGACCCTCGGTCGCCATCAGCGTGATCGGCGTCGACGAGAAGTCGGCGCCGCAGGTGCCGGGGCAGTCGATGCCGGTGACCGACGAGCGCACCGTGCCGGTGCCGCCGCCGCCGATCGCGACGGTGACGTGGGCGACGCCGGCGCCGGCGAGCGCGACCGAGTCGGAGCCGCCGCCGGTCGCGCTCGCGACCAGCGCCGCGGGCTGCGAGCCGAGCGCCGCCGGATCGAACGCGACGGTGATCGTGCACTGCGCGCCGGCGGCGAGCGTGCCGCTGCAGGTGGTCGCGGTGATCGCGTAGCCGGTCGCGCCCGCGGGCGTGATCGATCCGGTCGGCGCGCCGATCGCGACCTGGCCGGTGTTGGTCACGGTGAACGCGCGCGTCTTGGCGCTGGCGTCGACCGCGACCGAGCCGAAGTCGTAGCTGTCGTCGGCGAGATCGACCGCGCCCTGCGTGAGCCCGGTGCCGCCGACGCCGCGCGCGACCGGCGCGCCGGCGCCGCTGACGCGCACCATCGTCTGCGCGGACCCGGCGGCATCCGGCGTGAACAGCACGTCGAAGGTGCACGAGTGGCGGCCGGCGAGCGCGCCGGTGCAGGTGTTCTGCGCGAGCGCGAACGAGGTCGCGTCGTCGAGCGCGACCGCGAGCGTGCCGGTCGCGACGTCGCCGTCATTGGTGACGGTGAAGGTCTTGGGCGCGCTCGATTTGCCGATCTGCACGCTGCCGAAGTCGGTGGTCGTGATCGGATCGATCGAGAGCGCGGCGGCGGCCTGGCCGGCGCCGGTGAGATCGCGGGCGAGCGCGGCGATCGGGCCGTTCGGATCGCTGACCGCGAGCGCGCCGGCGGCGTCGCCGGCGGCGGTCGGCGCGAACGTGATCGTGAAGTCGCACGAGTCGCCGGCGGCGAGCGCGCTGCCGGCGCACGCGTCGGTGTCGAACGCGAAGTCGCCGGTGAGCGTCAGCGTGAGCACGTCCGACGCGCCGTCGCCGTCGTTGGCGATCGAGAACGCGTGCGGCGCGCTGCGATCGCCGACCACGACGTCGCCGAAGTCGAGGCCGCCGGTCGCGACCAGCCGCAGCGACGGCGCGCCGGGGCCGGCGTCGACGTGCGGCGCGTCGGGGCTGGTGATCAGGGCGTCGACGTCGGGCGGCGCGTCGGTGAGCGGCACCGGGGTCGGCGGCGAGACGCAGGCGGCGAGCGAGCCGCAGACGAGCGAAGAGAGGGCGAGGGTGCGCAGGCGCATGATGGGCTCCGGCGAGACGAGGGGCGCGAAGGCGGGCGAGGTTCAGAAGCGGCCGGCGACGACCAGGCCGACGGTGTGATCGGTGGCGACCGGCGCGACCTGCACGTCGGCGTCGCGCGGCGCGGTCCACCACAACGCGACGCCGGCGGCGATCGCGATCGCGGCGGCGCCGTCGGCGGCGAGGCCGCCGTAGCGGCGCGTGGACGCGGAGTCGGTCAGGGCGCGCGCCTGGATCAGCGCGTCGCCGTCGCAGCGGAAGTCGGGGCAGATCGCGGCGGCGTCGGCGATGCGGCCGCGCGCCGACAGCTCGAGCGCGAGACCGGCGCCCGCGAGCAGCACGCCGCCGCCGGCGCTGGCGATCGCGGCGAGCTTGCGCGATCGCGATCGCGAGGGCTCGGCGCGCGCGCCGGGCGTCGCGTTCGGTGCGGCGAGCGCGCGGATCGGCGCGTCGGTCGCGTGCGCGTCGGTCGCGCGCGCGTCGTGCGAGGGCGCGCGCGCCGCGGCCCAGCGGAGCTCGACCGGCTCGGCGCCGCCCGCCGCGACCTTCACGGTCGCCTCCGCGACGAAGCCGGCGCGCCGCCCGCGCACGACGACGGTGCCGGGCGCGACGCGCAGGACGATCGCGCCGCGCGCCTCGATCCACGGGCCGTCGCCGAGCTGGATCTCGCCGACCGCGGCGCCGGTCGAGATGTCGACGCGCCCGACCATCGTGTCGAGCAAGGTGAGCAGCGTGCGCGCCTCGCTGACCAGCTGCGGCTCGGCGCCCGGATCGTCGACGAAGCGCTGGTACCAGTTCGCCGCCTCGACGGTGCGCCCCATCTGCTTGAGCGTGGTCGCGACGCTGAACTCGACGCGCGGCGCGGGGTAGCGCGCGAACGCGGTCTCGAACAGCTGCAGCGCGCCCGCGTAGTCGCCGCCGTCGTAGAGGCGGACGCCTTCCTTGTAGAGCGCGTTGGCCTCGCGTCGATCGGGCGAGGTGATCACGTCGTCGTCGGCGAGCGCGCGCGCGGGCAGGGCGGCGGCGAGCGCGACGATCGCGAGGATCGGGACGAGGAAGCGGGTCATAGCTCTCCGGGGAGGGTCGGCTTGTCGGTGGGCGAGGGCGGCGTCGGGGTCGGCGGCAGCGCCGGCACGTGCGCGTGCGCGTGCGCGTGC
>DATJIA010000066.1:0-2948 GCA_035493675.1 Kofleriaceae bacterium
CACCTCGGTGCCGAGCTCCGGCTTCCACGAGAAGAACTTCTCGAAGCCGCCGATCGCGAACAGCGCGCGCGGCACGCTGACCCGCACGGGGGACACGAAGAAGATCAGGTGATCGTCGGTCGCGATGAAGTCGTGCAGCATCGGGCCGCCGTCGAGCGCGAGCGCGCCGAGGTGCTGCGCGGCGCCGCCGTCGGGGAGCGCGTAGAGGTGCAGGCGCATCGAGCGGCCCACCTCGAGCCCGAAGTTGTAGGTCGTGCGCCGGCGCGCGCTGCGGTGCGGGTGCGCGGAGAACCACGACTGTACGACGCCGTCGAGATCGGTCTCGCCGATCGTCTCGAGCGTGCGCGGATCGAGCTCGGTCGGCTTGCCCGCCTCCATGAGCGCGAACAGGCGGCCGTTCCACCACATCACGTTCGTGTTGGCGGTGTTCTTGTCCTTGCCGCGCAGGCCGTTGCTGATCCGGCGCAGCCACGGCACGCCGAGGCCATAGAGCGACTTGCCGCGCGCGCGCTCCTCCACGAGGCCGGCGGTCCGGTGGATCTTCGAGGCGGCGCGCGCGCCGTCGTCGCCGAGGCGGAGCGCGGTGACGGCGCCGTCGGCCTCGAACGGGTGCGCGTAGCGCTTGCCGAAGCTCTCGAACAAGCCGGGGCCGTTGCGGTAGAGCGTGCCGCGCAGGTCCGCGGGCAGCGTGCCTTCGACGATCGCGGCGCCGAAGTCGCGATCGCCCTTCAAGCTGCGCCGCCAGAGCAGCGCGCTCAAGTCCGGCAGATGGGAGGGGACTGCGTCGGGGCGGGGCTGGGGGGCCGGCTGGGCTCCCGGGGCGGGTTGGGTTGAAGTAAGCATTGTTAACATCGTCGATAGCACGCGGCTTGCGCACGTCGCAACGGCAAAGTTAAACTCGTTTACATCCTGTGACCAAGCCCGTGAGGAAGCGCACCACCTATCACCACGGCGATCTGCGCAACGCGTTGATCGCCGCGGCGCTCCAGCTGATCGCCGAGAAGGGGGTCGAGGGCTTCACGTTGCGCGACGCCGCCAAGAAGGCGGGCGTCTCGGTCGCCGCGCCGTACCGCCACTTCACCGATCGCGACGATCTGCTCGCCGCGGTCGCGGCCGACTGCATGCAACGGCTCGGCGACGCGATGGATCGCGCGCTCGAGGCGGCGGGCGACGTCGATCCGCTGTCGGCGTTCCGCGCGACCGGCATCGCCTACGTGCGCTTCGCGGTCGAGCACCCCGCGCACTTCCGCGTGATGTACCTGCCGCAGGTGATGGCGCGCATGCCGGAGGACGTCGGCCAGGGCTTGGCCGAGTGGCAGAAGGAGATGACCGAGAAGCTCGCCGCCGCGCAGCAGGCGGGCGAGCTGATCGATCTCCCGCTCGATCAGCTCATGCTCGCCGCCGGCTGCATCACGCACGGGCTCGCGCACATGATCGTCGACGACGTCGAAGGGCTCGGCTCGCTGTCTCCGGATCAGGCGGCGCAGCTCGCGATCACCGTCACCGGCGTGCTCGGCACCGGGCTCCTGCCGCGGCCCGGCCTCGATCGGAGATCGATCGAGCCGACCGCGCCGAAACCGAAGGCGAAGAAGAAGCGTGGCGTCGGTCCGCTCCTCTTCGCCGCGATCGCCGCGTCGTCGGCGCACGCGCACGCGGCGCCGACGCCCGCGCTCTCGATCGGTCGCGTCGACTGGCTCGACGACACGATCGTGAACGTCCTGGTCTTCCCGAAGTCACCGGCCGCGGGCGCGTACTACGTCATCGGCGTCGACGGTCCGCTCGCGAAGCTCGAGTCAAACACGCGCATCGATCGGCACCACGAACAAGGCGGCGGCGACGAGCCGTGTCCGTTCGAGACGCAGGCGCACCTCGACGGTGCGCCGCTCCGCGCCGTGAAGGATCGCCCCGTCGCGCTCGCGGTCGGCCCATTCGCCGATCCGATCGATCCGTCGGCGACCGCGCCGCGCCTGCTGCTCGACCTCCACGCGATCAAGGGCGTCGGCGTGCCGACCTTCGGCGTCGATCTCGACGGCGACGGCGCCGCCGATCTCGTCACGATCGAGAGCTACCAGCACGGCCCGTACATCCGCGGCCTCGCGACCACGCACGCGCGCGTGCGCACGTGGGCGCGCACCGGCAAGCGCTGGCGCCTCACCGGCGACTGCCGCTGGATCGATCACGACACGATCGAGTAGAGCTGCTCGAGCCCGTCGAGGCAGCCGAGCCAACCGCGCTCGTGCTCGGCGCGCGCGCGATCGCTCGCGATGTCTTCGTGCACGATCACGACCTCGGTCGCGCCGTCCTTCGCCTCGAAGCGCACGGTGACGCGCTCGCTCGCGGCCGCGTCGCCGACGCGCCACGTGTAGACGAGCTCTCGCGGCCGATCGATCCGCACGAACTCGCCGCGGATCCAGAGCTCGCTGCCGTCCGGGAAGCGATTGCCGATCGCGTACGCGCCGCCGACGCGCAGATCGATCTCCGCGCCCGCGCACACGACCGGCCTCGGTCCCCACCAGCGCACGAGGTGCGCCGGCTCGGTCCACGCCGCGAACACGCGCTCGACCGACGCCCGGATCGTGCGGCGCACGACCAGCGGCGCCCTCACGACTGCCCCTCGAGGTACTCGGCGAGCGCGTCGAGCGTGTCTTCCCAGAACGGCCGGTAGCGCTCGAGGTGCTTGGTCGCCTTCGCGAGCGGCCGCGGGTCGAGGCTCATCTTGTGCACGCGCCAGTCACGGCGGCGCTTGAGCAGGCCGGCATCCTGGAGGACGCGCAGGTGCCGCGACACGGCCGGCAGCGACATGTCGAACGGCTTCGCCAGCTCACCGACCGACGCCGGTCCGCGCGCGAGGCGGCTCAAGATCCTGCGCCGCGCCGGGTGCGCGAGCGCCGCGAACACCGCGTCGAGCCGGGAGTCGGTGGCCATCCGCATCGATTCTATGTTAACAA
>DATJIA010000067.1:0-15216 GCA_035493675.1 Kofleriaceae bacterium
GGCCGAGCACGAGGCCCAAGCGCGACGACGCGAAGCCGGGCGAATCGCTGACGACGATCGGCGTCTTGCCGAGCCGCTCGGAGAACGAGCGCGCGGCTTCGACCGCGGAGGCATCGGCGGCGGGATGGCGCACGACCTCGACGAGCTTCATCAGGTGCACCGGATTGAAGAAGTGCATGCCGACGACGCGCGACGGATCGGTCACGGAAGACGCGATCGACGCGATCGACAGCGACGACGTGTTGGTCGCGAGCAGCGCCGCCGGTGCGGCTCGATCGACCCGCTCGAACAGCGATCGCTTGATCTCGATCTTCTCCGGAGCCGCTTCGACGACGAGGTCGGCGCCGGCGCACGCGTCTTCGAGCGACGCGGTCGCGCGCAGCCGCGCGAGCGTCGCGTCGCGCAGATCCGGCGAGAGCTTGCCGAGCTCGACGCCCTTCGCCAGGTTCGCCGCGATCTTCTCGAGGCCACGCGACGCGAACGACAGCTCGATGTCGTACAGCGCGACGCTGCAGCCGAGCTGCGCGCAGACGTGCGCGATGCCGTGGCCCATGGTGCCCGCCCCGAGGACGGCGACGGTGCGGAGGTGATCGGCGGCGAAGCGCGACATGCGCGCCAACATATCGTACCGTTCGCGCGATGTCGCTCCGCGCGCTCGACCCCGACGCCCTCCGCCGCGACCTCGAGGGCATCTGCGGCCCGCGGCGCGTGTCGATGCGCGAGACCGACCTCGACACCTACGCGCGCGACATGTGGCCGCGCCTCCTGTTCGCGCGTCGCGACGGCGCGCCGATGGGCCGGCGCCCGCACGTGGTCGTGTGGCCCGAGACCGTGCGCGAGGTCGTCTCGATCGTGCGGCTCGCGCGCGAGCAGAAGCTGCCGATCGTCCCGTACGGCGGCGGCAGCGGCGTGTGCGGCGGCGCGGTCCCGATCCACGGCGGCATCACGATCGATCTCAAGCGCATGACCGCGGTCCGCGGCGTCGACGCCGACGAGCTGGTGTGCGACGTCGACGCCGGCCTGAACGGCGAGCGCTTCGAGCGCGAGCTCGCGCGCCGCGGTTACACGTTCGGCAACTTCCCGTCGTCGATCTACTGCTCGACCGTCGGCGGTTGGCTCGCGACGCGCGCTGCCGGTCAGCTCTCGACCAAGTACGGCAAGACCGAGGATCGCACGGTCGGCCTCACGGTCGTCACCGGGCGCGGCGACATCATCGAGACCGACGGGCCGTCGCGCGCCTTGCGCGGCCCCAACTGGACGCAACTGCTCCTCGGCAGCGAGGGCACGCTCGGCGTGATCACGAGCGCGCGCCTGCGCGTGTCGCCGGCGCCGCAGCTGCGCATCTTCCGCGGCTTCGAGGTCGAGAGCGTCTCGGCGGGCGTCGAAGCGATCCGGCGCGTGATGCAGCGCGGCCTGCGCCCCGCGGTCGTGCGCCTCTACGACGAGCTCGACACGCTGATGAACAGCATGGGCGGCTCGCACGCGGAGCCCGCCGAGGACGCCGACGCGGTCGCGCCGTGGCCCGCGCCCGGCGAAGGCGCGCTCCCCGTCGTGCCGCGCGAGGAGCCGGAGCCGGGCGGCGTCGTCGGGCGCATGCTCGCGCTCGCGCGCGGCGGACGCGCGCTGCGCAAGGAAGTCATGGGCGTCGCGCTCGATCAGTCGAAGCTGGTCAACCGCGTGTTCGGCGCGGTCGCCGAGAAGGTCGCGCGGCGCGGCTGCCGCATGATCATCGGGCTCGAGGGCGCGCGCCTGCGCACCGAGGTCGAGGCCGCGCTCACCTTCCGCGAGCTCGAGGCGGCGGGCGCGCGCGACAAGGGCGAAGAGCCGGGGCGCGCGTGGCTCGCGCATCGCTACGCGGTCAGCTACCGCATGTCGCCGGTCTTCCGCGACGGCGCGTTCGTCGACACCATGGAGGTCGCGTCCTCCTGGGAGCGCTTGATGGATCTCTATCACTCGGTGCGCGCGGCGATCGGCGCGCACGCGGTCGTGATGGCGCACTTCTCCCACGCGTACCCCGACGGCTGCTCGATCTACTTCTCGTTCGCGGGCCACGGCGGCTCGCGCGCCGACAGCGAGCGCGTCTACGACGCGATCTGGCGCGACGGCCTCGACGCGACCACGCGGGTCGGCGGCACGATCAGCCATCACCACGGCGTCGGCATGCTGAAGGCCGAGCACATGGCGGGCGAGCATCGCGAGGCGATGGCGATCTACGCGGGCTTGAAGGAGAGCTTGGATCCCGACGGCATCTTGAACCCGGGCAAGATGGGGCTCGCCGGAGCGATGAAGTGACGGTCGCCGAGGAGCTCACGCGCGCGGTCGGCCACGAGCACGTGAAGGCGCTCGAGAGCGCCGCGTGGTTGGTGACGCCCGGCGCGCCGCCCGAGGTCGCGGAGGTCGTGCGCATCGCGCATCGCAACCGCATCGCGCTCGTGCCGGTCGGCACCGGCTCGCGCGACGCGCACGCGACCGGCGCGCGCATCCATGTCCAGACGCGCCGCATGGATCATGTCGTGCACCTCGACGAGACGTCGCTGCTCGTCCACGTGCAAGCCGGCATCACCGGCCTGGCGCTCGAGAAGATCCTGGTGCCGCGCGGGCTCACGATCGGCGACTACCCGCCCGCGGTCTTGATGTCGACGATCGGCGGCATCCTCGCCGTGCGCACGCCCGGGAAGTCGAGCGCGCGGCACGGCTTCTTCGAGGACGCGGTCGTCGGCGTCAGCGCGGTGCTCGCCGACGGGCGCACGATCCACACGCGCGTCGCGCCGCGCCGCTCGACCGGCCCCGACCTCGCGCGCGCGCTGTGCGGCAGCGAGGGCACGATCGGCTTCATCACCGGCGCGGTGCTGCGCATCCATCGCAAGCCGGAGGCGCGCTTCGTCGCCGCGTACGTCTTGCCGTCGGTCGACGCCGCGGTCAACGCGGTCTACCTCGCGTTGCGCGAGGAGGCCGCGCCGTCGGGCGTGCGCATCTACGACGCGGGCGAAGCGGCCGCGCACTTCGCCGGCGCGCCGCTGCCCGAGCTCGGCGCGGACGAAGCGCTGGTCACGTGCGCGACCGCGGGCCCGACCGATCTCGCGACCTGCGATCGCGATCTGATCGCGAGCGCGGTCGCCGCCGAGGGCGGCCGCGCCGGCGACGCGCGCCTCGCCGAGCTGTGGTGGAAGCGCATCCACCAGGGCGAGCCGACGCCGGGCCCGGGCCCCGCGCTGCAGGTCACCGCGACCCCCGCGACCTTGCGCGCCGTCTATCACGAGGTGGTCGAGGCGGCGAAGCGCGCAGGCGCGACCACGCGCGCGCACATCTCGCGCTTCGACGCCGACGGCGCGGTCGTGTTCTTCTCGTTCAGCGGCGACGCCTCGATCGACACGGTGCGCGCCGCGACCGAGACCGCCGCGGAAGAGGCCGGCGGCTGGCTGCTCGGCGCCCGCGCGACCAAGCTCGATCCGTATCTCGCGGCGTTGCGCGCCGCGCTCGACCCGCACGGCATCATGAACCCGGGCGCGCTCACCGACTGAGGATCGTCTCGATCTCGAACGCCGCGGTCCACGCGAGCGTGTGCAGCGCGCGGAAGTCGAGCTCGCCGATCCGGTTCCGGATCGCGCCGAGCGCCGCGCGCGCGTCGCCTGTGCCCCGGTAGACGGGCGCGATCATCTCGCCGCGCGCGACCGTCCGCAGCGCGCGCATGCCGGACCGGATGTCGTCGTCGCTCCAGCCGGTCTCGCGCAGGTAGCGCACGTGCCGGCGCCAGTGACGCGGCTCGGGCGTCTCGCTCGGCGGACGGCGCGCGCGCCAGCCCGGACCCGCGAACGCGTCGACCTCGTCGATCGCGGCGAGATACGCGGGCGCGAGATCCGCGGGCAACGGCGCGAGGCCCTCGCGCGTGCGTTCCACCATCAGGTCGCGCAGGCGTTCCGGAAACGCGTCGCGCAGCTGCGCGACCTGCGCCTCGCGCTCGTCGGGCGACATCATGCGCACCCGCTCGACCACCGCGACGTCCTCGACGACCTCGATCGCGCGGTCCGGATCGAGCGCGCGCAGCCGCGACACGACGTGCGGGACCACCGCGTAGGCGACGTCCAGGAGCGTGCGCTGGTGCAGGTAGGACTCGAGCAGGTCGGCGTACTCGTACTCCTCGGCATAGGTGCCGACCGCGGCGTACCAGCGCCGGATCGAGGTCGGCACGCTCGGGAGGTCCCCGTCCTGTCCCGCGTTGCCGAAATGCGCCTTCAGCGTGCGCCAACGCGCGCTGTCGAGCGGCAACGGCGGCGAAGCCACGCCTGGTTCTAGCAGATCGTTGCAAGGGGGCCGCTCGGATGGTACCTAGGACCCTTGGCGTTCGATCCAAAGGCAGGTTTCGCGAAGCGGCAGCGTGAGCTCGAGCAGAAGGACCGCGCGGCTGAACGTGCGGCACGGCGTGCCGATCGCAAGGCGCGCAAGGAAGAGCGAGCAGCGGCCGGAGTTGTCGGTCCGGAGATCGGCGAGGCGATCGATCCGAACGCGGGTCCCCCCGCGCCGGCGCCCGTACCGGCGCAGCGCGCGCCGTCGCCGGCGCAAGAAGCCGCGATGCGGCTCTTCGTGGGCAACCTCGCGTTCGAGGTGCGCGCCGACGATCTCCGCGAGCTGTTCGCGTCGATCGGCGAGGTCGCCGACGTCCACGTCGTGACCGATCGCGACACCGGGCGCTCGCGCGGCTTCGCGTTCGTCACGATGGCGAGCGGGCAAGCCGCGAAGAAGGCGATCAGCGAGCTCGACGGCGCCGTCTTCGGCGAGCGTCAGATCCGCGTGAACCAGGCGGAAGAGCGCAGCAGCGGCGGCGGCGGTCGGCGCCGCTTCTGAGGCCTTCGCACCGCACCTGCGACGCGACACGCGCGTGCGAACCGCGGTCGCGACGCGTCAGCACGCGGTAGCGTCGCGCGCTGTCCTTCGTAGACCGCCCGGCGCACAAAGACGTTGGGAGGGCTCGATGAGGATCCGCCACGTCTTGTTCGCATTGGTCATCGCGTTCGGTGGAGCGGTCGCCGCCGACACGCCGCAATCATCGTCGACCGCGCAGCCGCAGACGACGGGCGCGATCGAGGGCGTCGTCACCGACGTCGACTCGGGCCAGCCGCTGCCCGGCGCGACCGTGGTCGCGACCTCGCCCGCGCTGCAAGGCGAGCAGGTCGTGATCACCGACGACAACGGGCGGTATCGGATCGAGAACCTGCCGCCGGGTACGTACACGATCACCGTCTACTACAACGACCAGACGGTCCAGCGCGCCGGCATCGCGGTCGGCGTCGCGAAGAGCGCGACGGTGTCGATGAAGATCAAGCTCGGCTCGCAGGGCGAGGTGATCAGCATCGAGGATCGCGCGCCGACGATCGATCCGTCCTCGACGAGCCAGGGCATCACGATCACCGAGGAGTACGTGCAGACCATCCCGGTCGGCGCGAGCTACTCGGGCTCGACGAGCCTACAGAACACGTACGTCGTCAACGGGCTCGATGAAGAGCACGACACCGAGGCGTACACGCGCATCGACGAGAATCCCTTCTATCGGGTCGCCGAGCGGCCGCTCTCGACCTTCTCGTCCGACGTCGACACCGCGTCGTACGCGAACATCCGCCGCTTCCTGCTCTCGGAGCAGCTGCCGCCGCCCGACGCGGTCCGCGTCGAGGAGATGCTCAACTACTTCACGTACGCGTACCCGGCGCCGAAAGGCGACGCGCCGGTCTCGATCACGACCGAGGTCGGGCCGTCGCCGTTCCACCCGAAGTACGAGCTCGTGCGCATCGGCCTCGCGACCAAGCCGATCGCCGACGATCGCATCCCGCCGCGCAACCTGGTCTTCCTGCTCGACACGTCGGGCTCGATGATGCCCGCGAACAAGCTGCCGCTCGTCAAGGACGCGATGAACCTGCTCGTGTCGCAGCTGCGATCGGAGGACACGGTCTCGATCGTCGTGTACGCGGGCTCGGCCGGCGTCGTCTTGCCGCCGACCACCGGCGATCAGAAGAACAAGATCCGCGGCGCGCTCGCGTACCTCGAGGCCGGCGGCTCGACCAACGGCGGCGAGGGCATCGAGAAGGCGTACGAGCTGGCGCGCGCGCACTTCGATCGCGACGGGATCAACCGCGTGATCCTCGCGACCGACGGCGACTTCAACGTCGGCGTCACCGACGAGGGCGAGCTCACGCGCCTGATCGAGAAGGAGCGCGACGACGGCATCTTCTTGACGGTGCTCGGCGTCGGCATGGGCAACGTCAAGGACTCGACGATGGAGCAGCTCGCCGATCGCGGCAACGGCAACTACGCGTACCTCGACTCGCTCGCCGAGGCGCGCAAGGTCCTCGTCGAGCAATCGGGCGCGACGCTGGTCACCGTCGCCAAGGACGTGAAGCTGCAGATCGAGCTCAACCCGGCGCGCGTCGCCGGCTATCGCCTGATCGGCTACGAAGATCGGCTGCTGCACGATCAGGACTTCAACGACGACAAGAAGGACGCCGGCGATCTCGGCGCGGGCCACAGCGTGACGGCCTTGTACGAGCTCGTGCCCGCGGGGCTCGACGTGCCCGGCGCGAAGGTCGACAAGCTCAAGTACTCGGCAACGACCGCGACCGACGCGTCGGCGGCGTCGGAGCTGATGACGGTGAAGGTCCGCTACAAGCCGCCGACCGAGAACACGTCGAAGCTGCTCACGCGCGCGGTGCCCGACGCGCAGCCGTCGTGGCGCGACACCTCGGTCGACTTCCGCTGGGCCGCGGCGGTCGCCGGCTTCGGCATGATGCTGCGCGGCTCGCCGGAGCGCGGCGAGATGACGTGGAAGCGCGCGCTGCTGCTCGCGCGCGGCGCGCTCGGCGACGACCGCGAGGGCTATCGCAAGGAGCTGGTCGGGTTGATCGCGAAGGCGACCTTGCTCGCGAAGAAGTAGCGCCGCGCGCCGATCAGTCGGTCGGGTCGCAGCCGAGCCCGATCACGAGGTCCTCGACGAACACGGGGATCGCGGCGTTGCGGCGGTCGCCCTCGTCTTCCAGGCAGTCGCGCAGCAGCATCGGATCGTCGGGACGGAGCGGGATGACACGAGGCGCGAGCGCGCGCCCGCGAAACTTACGGTGGTGCGACATACTCCGTCGTCGAGCAAGAACGAGGCCGCTCGGGATCACGCGTAGACGTTTGCTCGCGGGCGCGGTACAAGGGCCAGTAGTGGGCGGGCGGGTGCTGATAGTCGACGACGACGTCGACGGTGTGGCGATGCTGCGCGGCGCGTTGCGCCGCCGCGGCTACGAAGTCGAAGCCGTCGGCTCCGGCACCGAGGCGCTCGCGTGGCTCGTCGACGGACAAGTCGATCTCGTGCTCGCGCACCTCCGCATGGCGGGCATGTCCGGCGTCGCGCTGTGCGCGGCGTTGCGCGAGAGGCGCCCCGACCTCCTCACGATCGTCGTCACCGGCGACGGCATGCTCGCCAGCGCGATCGCCGCGATCCGCGCCGGCGCGTACGACTACATCACCAAGCCGATCGACCTCGACGCCCTCGCGATCGCGCTCGAGCGGGCGATCGCGCACGTCGCGCTCACGCGCGAGCTGCGCCGCCTGCAGGTCGCGGTCGACGCGATCCGGCCGGTGCCCGCGATCGTCGGCGACAGCGCCGCGATCCGCGACGTCGTGCAAATCGTGCGCAAGATCGCCGACAGCGACGCGACCGTGCTGATCACCGGCGAGAGCGGCACCGGCAAGGAGCTGGTCGCGCGCGCGATCCACGACGCGTCGGCGCGGCGCGACGGACCGTTCGCCGCGATCAACTGCGCGGCGGTGCCCGCCAACCTGCTCGAGAGCGAGCTGTTCGGGCACGTCAAGGGCGCCTTCACCGACGCGCGGCGCGCCCGCACCGGGCTGTTCCTGCAGGCGTCCGGCGGCACCGTGCTCCTCGACGAGATCGGCGAGATGCCGTTCGAGATGCAGGTCAAGCTCCTGCGCGTGCTCCAGGAGCGGCGCGTGCGTCCGGTCGGCGGCGACGAGGAGCTGCCGTTCGACGCGCGCGTGATCACCGCGACCAACCGCGATCTCGAGACCGACGTCGCGGAGGGCCGCTTCCGCGAAGACCTCTACTACCGCGTCAACGTCGTGCGGGTCGCGGTGCCGCCGCTGCGCGCGCGCCACGACGACGTGCTCCAGCTCGCGCAGCACTTCATCCGCAAGATCACCGCGCGCAACGGCAAGCACGTGGTCGGCCTGACCGCGCCCGCCGCCCGCGCCCTGCTCGAGTACGACTGGCCGGGCAACGTGCGCGAGCTCGAGAACAGCCTCGAGCGCGCGATCGCGCTGACCAGCTTCGACGAGCTCACGCTCGAGGATCTGCCCGACAAGGTGCGCGAGCCGCGCCGCGGCATCGTCGCCACCGCGACCGGCGCCGCCGACGAGCTGATCTCGCTCGCCGAGGTCGAGCACCGCTACGTCCACCAGGTGCTCGACGCGGTCGGCGGCAACAAGACGATGGCCGCGCGCATCCTCGGCATCGATCGCCGCTCGCTGTATCGCCGCCTCGGCCATCCGCCGCCGGCGATCGACGGGTAGGCGCGCGTCGCATGGCGGGCGGCGGCGCACGCGCGCTCGCGCCCGCGCGCAGGACAGGATCGCCTCCGCGCGCGGCTCTGCGAGGACTTCCCGCGGATCCGCCTGATGGCGCGCGCGCTGCAATCCACCTTGCCGGACCACCGGGAGGTGTCGCGATGCAGGCTCGGAAACCGGCACAGATGTTAGCGGTCGACGACCTCTACGATCGCGCACCGTCGCCGTTCGTCACGATCGATCGGCGCGGCGCGATCGTGCGGCTCAACCTCGCCGCCGAGCGGCTGCTGCGCGCGCCCGCGGCGCTGATGACCGGCCAGACGATGTCGGAGCTGATCGCGCCGGCCGCGCGCGCGGCGTTCGCGGGCGTGCTCGAGCGGATCCGTGCGAACGACGCGCCGGCGCCGATCGAGGTGGTCCTGGCGGTGCCGGGCGCGCCGCCGGTCGAGGTCGTGATCGACGGCGCCATGATCCACGACGGGGCGGACCGACGCGCCGGTTGCCTGCTCGTGCTCACCGACGTCACCGCGCGCCGGATCGCCGAGGGCGAGCGCCACCGACTGCGCGACGAGGTGCTCGCGACGGTCGCGCACGACCTGCGCGGCCCGTTGAACGCGATCGATCTCGCGGCCGAGCACCTGCACGCCGATCCGCTCGACGATCGCGATCAGCGGTTCGTCGCGGTGATCCAGCGCGCGTCGCACCGCGCGTCGAAGCTGATCGGCGACCTGCTCGCGACCGCGCGCAACGAGCACGGCACGCTGCACCTCGACCTCGCGCCGGTCGAGGCGCGCGTCCTGGTCGAGCGCGCGTGCGACGAGCACGGGCTCGAGGCGGCCGCGCGCGGCGCCGCGATCGCGACCCGGTTGCCGCGCGGGCGCGTGCGCGTGCTCGCCGATCCGGATCGCATCCACCAGGTGCTGTCGAACCTGATCGACAACGCGATCGTCCACGCCGCCGGCAGTCCGATCACCGTCGGGGTCACGCCGAGGGCCTCCGACGCGGTGTTCGCGGTCGCCGATCGTGGCCCCGGCATCCCGCCCGCCGATCGCGAGCGCATCTTCGATCGCTTCTGGCAAGGGAATCACGGTCATCGCGGCACCGGCCTCGGCCTCGCGATCGCGCGCGGCATCGTGCTCGCCCACGGCGGCGCGATGTCGGTGTCGAGCGAGCTCGGCGCCGGCGCCCGCTTCGAGTTCAGCCTGCCGCGCTGCTGACGGCATGGCGCGTGCAACACCTGCGCCCATGGGAGCCAGGCTGTTGATCGTCGACGGCGACGCCGACAACGTCGCGATGTTGCGTGCGGCGCTCCGCCGGCGCGGGTACGCGGTCGATGCGGTGACCACCGGGCACGCCGCGCTCCGCTACCTCGAGGGCAGCGCGACCGAGGTCGTGATCGCGCACGTCTCGATGAGCGGCATGTCGGGCGTCGAGCTGTGCGCGGCGCTGCACCAGGAGCACCCGGACCTCTTGACGATCATGATCACCGGCCAGGGCAGCCTCGACGCCGCGATCGCCGCGATCCGCGCCGGCGCCTACGACTTCATCACCAAGCCGATCGATCTCGACGCGCTCGTGCTCGCGGTCGAGCGCGCGGTCGCGCACGTCCACCTGCACCGCGAGCTGCGCCGCCTGCGCGAGGCGATCGACGCCAGCGCGCCGATCGCGAACATCGTCGGCGACAGCGCCGCGATCCGCAAGGTGACCGAGATCGTCCACCGCGTCGCCGACAGCGACGCGACCGTGCTCCTGCTCGGCGAGAGCGGCACGGGCAAGGAGCTGATCGCGCGCGCGATCCACGATCTGTCGTCGCGGCGCCGGCTGCCGTTCGTCGCGATCAACTGCGCGGCGGTGCCGCCCGGCCTGCTCGAGAGCGAGCTGTTCGGTCACGTCAAGGGCGCCTTCACCGACGCGCAGCGGGCGCGCCCCGGCCTGTTCGTGCAGGCGCGCGGTGGCACCGTCTTCCTCGACGAGATCGGCGAGATGCCGGCCGAGATGCAGGTCAAGCTCTTGCGCGTCCTGCAGGAGCGTCGCGTGCGCCCGGTCGGCGGCGATCAGGAGTCGCCGTTCGACGTGCGTGTGATCACCGCGACCAACCGCGACCTCGAGTCCGACGTCACCGACAAGCGCTTCCGCGAGGACCTCTACTACCGGATCAACGTCGTGCAGATCGACGTGCCGCCGCTGCGCGCGCGCGGCGGCGACCTGCTGCCGCTCGCGCAGCACTTCATCCGCAAGATCACGGCGCGCACCAGCAAGGCGGTCGTCGGGTTGTCCGCGCCGGCCGCCCGCGCGCTGATCGACTACGACTGGCCCGGCAACGTGCGCGAGCTCGAGAACGCCCTCGAGCGCGCGATCGCGCTGACCAGCTTCACCGAGCTCGCGCTCGACGATCTGCCCGCGCGGGTCCGCGAGGGGCGGCAGGGCGGCTCGATCACCGCGACCGGCGCGCCCGACGAGCTGATCTCGCTCGACGAGGTCGAGCGACGCTACGTCCAGCAGGTCCTCCTCGCGGTCGGAGGCAACAAGACGATGGCCGCGCGCATCCTCGGCATCGATCGGCGCTCGCTGTACCGGCGGCTCGACGGCGCCCGAACCGCGCGCGTCGAGCCTCGACGCGCACCGACCGGCGCGAGCCGCTCGGAGGGCGTGCGATGAGCCACGCGCCCGATCAGGACCTGCCCCGCGCGATCGACGTGCTCATCGTCGAGGACGATCCGCTCACGGTCTTCAACGTCAAGCGCCTCTTGCGCCAGACCGCGGACGTCGCCAACGTCCACATCGCCGTCGACGGACGCGAGGCGCTCGAGATGTTGCGCGGCGGCACGCTCACGCTCGATCGGCTGCTCGTGATCACCGACCTGTCGATGCCGCGGATGTCGGGCCTCGAGCTGATGGCCGCGATCCGCGACGATCCGGCGCTGTGCAGGCTGCCCGTCGTCGTCTTGACGACGTCGGCGGACCGCGCCGATCGCCTGGCCGCGTTCGCGATGCAGGTCGCCGGCTACTTCGTGAAGACCCACGCGATCCGTCCCTTCGAGGAGATGATGGCGTGGCTGCACACCTACTGGTCGGCGAGCGAGTTCTCGCCGCAGGGAGGATAGCGGAAGGAGCTCGGATGGAACGTCGACGAGCGACACGAGTCCCGATGGCGCGGGCCAGCGCTCAGCTCCTGAGCGAGGGGCGCTGGCGCCACGCCGCGCTGATCGATCTCTCGCTGGCGGGCGCGCGGCTGACCGGCGACGATCTCCCGGCCGCGGGCGCGCGCGCGACGGTCCAGCTCAGCCTCGCGGGCCGCGCGATGCGCCTCGAGACGACCGTGATGTGGCTGGCGGCGGGCGCGACGGCGGCGGGGCTCGCGTTCGACGCGCCGGCGCCGGCGCTGCGACGATCGCTGGCCGAGGCGATGCTGCGCGCGGGACATCACGACGACGCCGACGCCGACGACGGCGCCGTGGTCGTGCTGATCAACGGCTCGCCGGTGCTCGGCGAGATGTCGGACGCGATCCGCGCGCACGGCTTCGCGCTGACGGTGTCGGCGACGTCCGAGGACGCGATCGAGCGGGTCGAGCGCCGCGATCCGCCGGTCCGCGCCGTGATCGTGTCGGGCGCGCTCGCCGACGGCTCCGGCGAGCACCTGCTCGGCCACCTCGCGGCCGAGCACCCCGACGTGCGACGCGTGCTGATGATCGACGCGCCGCAGGAGGCCGCGCAGCGGGCGGGCGCCACGCTGGCGGAGCGCGTGCTGCTGGCGCCGTGGACCACCGAGGATCTCGAGGCGGTGTTCGATCTGATCGTCGACCGGCCGATCCGTTGACGCGGGCGCCCTTCGTGAACCGGGGGGTCGCGACGGACCCCGAGCGTGTGCGCACGGTCGATCGCGCTCAC
Source organism: Kofleriaceae bacterium (assembly GCA_035493675.1). Classification (GTDB taxonomy): domain Bacteria; phylum Myxococcota_A; class Polyangia; order Haliangiales; family Haliangiaceae; genus JAIOQA01. The sequence continues at coordinate 12,442 of DATJIA010000067.1, forward strand.
CGTGCAAGTCACGATGGCGCGTCGTCGATCGCGATCGTCACCTCGAAGCGCGCGCCGTGGCCGGGCTCGCTCCGCACCATGACGTGTCCGTGGTGGGCCTCGACCAGGCCCTTGACGATCGCGAGGCCGAGGCCGGCGCCGCCGTGGTGGCGCTTGCCCTGGCGATAGCGCTCGAACACGAAGGGCAGCTCGTCCGCCGGGATGCCGGGCCCCTGGTCCTCGACGGAGAACAGGACGAGGTCGCCGTCGCGTCGCACCGCGACCTCGACCGCGTCGCCGCGCGCGTGCACGAACGCGTTGCCGATCAGGTTCGACAACACCTGGTGGAAGCGATCGCGATCGACGCGCACCGGCAGCGGCTCGGGCGGGATCGACATCGTCAGCGCGCAGCGGGCGGCGGCGGCCTCCATGCGGAGCTCGAGGCACACCCGCCGGACCAGGTCGCCGGCGTCGACGGTGTGGACGTCGAGCTCGAGGCGCCCGCTCTCGATGTGCGCGACGCCGAGCAAATCGCGGATCAGCCGCTCGCAGCGCTGCACCGAGCGCTCGATCGCCTGCACGCACGTGTGATGATCGTCGGGGCTGAGGCCGGCGTTCAGGCCGTCGCACGCGAGGCCGATCGCGTTGAGCGGGCCGCGCAGATCGTGCGACACGATCGCGAGCACCTCTTCCTGCGCCTGGCGCCGCGCGGTCTCCGCGCGCTTCCGCGTGGTGATGTCGACGATCCCGAGCACGCAGCGGAGCGGCCGGTCCGGCTCGTCGCGCACGACGACGCCCTCGACGAGGACGTCGACCGGGGGCGCCGTGGCGCGGACCAGCGTGACGTCGATCGATCCCGCCGCGCCGCCCGCGAAGATCGCCGCGACGTGCGCGACGAAGGCGGCTCGGCTCGCGTCGGACACGAAGGCGTCGATGCGCCCGCCGACCAGGCTCGCGCGCGGGGTGTCGAGCACGACCTCGGCGGCGTGGTTGGCGTCGAAGATCTCGCAGGCCGCATCGATCGTGACGTACGAGACCGGCGCGGACTCGTACAGCGCGCGGAAGCGATCGCGCGAGACCTCGAGCGACAGGTTGGTCGCGCGCAGGTCCTCGTTCGCGATCTTGAGCTGATCGTTCTGCGCTTCGAGCTCGAGCTGGTGCACCTCCAAGGCGTGCATCAGGGACTCGATCGAAGGGTGTCGCGTAGTGATCATCGACCGACCATCCGCCTTCCACCGCTCTGCGAGCGACGCGTCACCATACACCCGGACCGCGCACGGCATTGACGTGTGCAAGAAACGCCCCGAGCACGGAAGTGCTGGCATCCTCCGCCGGATGAGGGGTCTGGTGATCGCGTGTCTCGTCGCATGGGCGTCGGTCGCGCACGCGCAGAAAGTGCAGGTCTACACGAAGCCGATCGAGCCGTTCTCGTTCCAGGAGGACGGCAAGGCGCTCGGCTTCTCGATCGAGCTGTGGGATCGCGTCGCCCGCGAGGCGCACCTCGACTACGAGCTGCACTGGGTCAAGAAGGTCGGCGACGACGCCGTACTGCGCGTCGGGGCTCGGCATCCCCCCGCGCCGAGGGCCAGAGCGCGCTCGGCGTGATCGCCGACTCGTGACCGCGCACGGCGTCTGGTACTTCGAGCGCAAGCGCAACCCCGATCAGTTCCCGGCGCCGTATCGGCGCGGCATCTGGGAGTCGGCGTGGTGGGCGATCTCGACGATCTTGTCGGGCGGCTGCGACGCGAAGGGCCCGATCCACACCGGCGGCCGCATCATCGGCGCGCTCTGGATGCTGATCTGCATCGTCGCGATCACGTACTTCACCGCCGCGATCACGACGATCATGACCGTCAACCAGCTGACCTCCGACATCACCGGCGCCAAGGACCTTCCCGGCCAGCAGGTCGCGACCGTGAAGGGCACCACCGCCGAGAAGTACCTGCGCGAGCACCGCGTGAAGGTCAGCGCCTTCGACACGATCGATCAGTGCTTCGAGGCGCTCGACAAGAAAGACGTGAAGGCGGTCGTCTACGACGAGCCGGTCCTCCTCTACCACGTCAAGATCAGCGGCTCGCACGATCAGCAGGTCGTCGGCCGCCTCTTCGAGCGCCAGAACTACGGCATCGGCCTCCAAGAGGGCAGCCCTTACCGCAAGACGATCAACGCGACCCTGCTCAAGCTCCGCGAAGACGGCACCCTCGACGATCTCCACGCGAAGTGGTTCGGCGACGAGGACTGACCACGCCGCGGCCCTCGGCGCTCCGAAAACCGAAATCTCAAAAGGCCGGCGGCAGAACGCCTCGTGATCGCACGAAGGTCGGCGGCCGCGCCGATGCGGGCGCTCGGGGAATGAAACCCGACTGCGCGCGTCGCGCGCACCTGCGTGCCGTCTGCCAGCTATTGCCATGCGCCAGCCTAGCGACTCGCGTCCATTTCTATATCATTGCCCCAATCGTGACGAGGCGCCATCAGAGGTCGGCGTGGAACAAGCGGCGGAAGGGGCAGCTCGAGATCGATCTGCGCCCGCGGACCAAGCGCGGTGCGCTCCGCAAGAAACGCGGGCGCCCCGTCACCGGCAAGCGCAGAGATCCGCGGCATCGCACGCGGCCCGAGCACGATCCGCGGCAACCGGTCCACATCGTCCTGCGCGTCACGCGCGAGGTCTCCAGCCTGCGCACGCGGCACGCGTATCGCGCGATCCGCCGCGCGGTCGATCGCTGCCGTGCACGCGTCGACTTCCGGATCGCGCACGCGAGCATCCAATCGAACCACGTGCATCTGCTCGTCGAGGCC
>DATJIA010000068.1:0-61657 GCA_035493675.1 Kofleriaceae bacterium
GCCGCGCAGCTGATCGGGCGCCATGAAGCCGGGCGTGCCAAACACCGCGCCGACGCGCGTGCGCAGCGACGTACCGGCATCGTGCTCCGCCGTGCGTTCTTCGTCGTCGGGCTCGCCGACCACTTTCGCGAGCCCCCAATCGATCACGACCGTCTCGCCGAAATCTCCGACCAGCACGTTCGACGGCTTGAGATCTCGGTGGATCACGCGCTGCGCGTGCGCGTAGGCGAGCGCGTCGATCGCGGCGACGACGTTCGGCACGAGCCCGAGGCGCTCGGCGAGCGTCGCGCGATCGGCGACGACCTTGTCGAGCGCGCGCCCGGCGACCAACTTCATCGCGAAGAACGGCTCACCGGAGGGCCACACGCCCGCTTCGTGCACGCTGATGATCGCCGGGTGTTGCAATCGTCCGGTGATCCGCGCTTCCCGCTCGAAGCGCGCGCGCGCCTGCTCCGAGCTGCCGAGCAGCACCTTGATCGCGACCTCGCGACCGAAGCGCCGGTCGCGGCCCTTGATGATCTTGCCCATCCCACCGCGAGCGATCTCGTCACCGAGGAGGTAGTGGCGCGGATCGACCGCGATCAGATCATCGTAGTCACCGGGGCGGCCGGCTCGCACGACGGGGGCAGCGCCGTCATCTCCGGACGGCAACGTCCCGTCGAGCGCGAGGCCCGACGGCGACTCCCCCGCCGGCAAGGTCGCATCCTTGTCGTCGGCCATGCCGAGACTGTATCGAGGCGGCCGCGGGACCGTCGACGGACATGCGTTGCGAGAATCTCCGAATTGCATGCATGCTGTCCGCATGGAGGTCGTGGTCGGAGACATCACGAAGCTCGCGGTCGATGCGATCGTGAACGCGGCGAACTCGTCGCTCTTGGGCGGCGGTGGCGTCGACGGCGCGATCCACGCGGCGGCGGGTCCGCAGCTGAAGGAGGCGTGCCGGCCGCTCGCGCCGTGTCCGACCGGCGAGGCGCGCATCACGCCCGGCTTCGCGCTGCCGGCGAAGTACGTGATCCACACCGTCGGTCCGGTCTGGCAGGGCGGCGACGACGACGAAGCCGAGCTGCTCGCGTCTTGTTATCGCGCGTCGCTCGCGCTCGCGGTCGCGCACGGCGTCGCGTCGATCGCGTTCCCCGCGATCTCGACCGGCGCGTACCGCTTCCCGCTGCGCGGCGCGTGCGAGATCGCGGCCGCGACCGTGCGCGCGTTCACCGGCGCGCCGGCGCGCGTCGTCTTTTGTATGTTCGATCAGCGCGCGGCCGGCGCGATGCGCGCGGCGTTGCTGTAGCTCCGGTCGCGAGGTCGAGCCCGAACAGCGCGCCGAGATCGGCGTGCGCGAGGACGCGGCCCTTGCGCAGCGGCCGCGCGCCGAGCGGCAGGTCACCGCCGGCCGACGCCAGCAGCTCGTGGTGATCGAGCGCGCGCAAGACGAACAACAGCTCGGGCGAGGCGTCGAGCCGCGCGCCGACGCCGTACAGGACCGCGGCGACGTGCTTGCACATCACCGCGACGTCCGGGCAGCTGCAGTCGAACGTGATCTCGGCCGGCGCGGGGAAGAGGCCGGTGCCCGCGCGACAGATGCGCTCCATCACCGAGTCGGAGAGCGAGCCGCGCAACAGCTCGACGAGCGAGTCGATGCGGCCCGCGCAGTCGCGGCGGATCGCTTTCCAGTGGGCGGCGGGGACCTTCGCGACCTCGACCTTGACCTCGTAGATGTCGCTGCCGCTGACCAGCGCGTCGACGCGCCCCGCGGCGAGCTGCAGATCGATCACCGCGCCGCCGCGCACGTACGAGCGGCCGCGCTCGAGGCGATACGCGAAGTCGCGATAGCGCTCGAGGTTGTCGCACCACGCCTTGCCCCAGAAGGTGCGCGCGATCTGGCGGCCACCGGCCTCGATCGCGATCGGCGCGAGCGTGCGCTTCTTGCCGAGCTGCTTGATCGCGGACGCCGCGCGGCGGCGGCGCTCCTCGGCGGAGACGTACGGCCGGAAGCCGCCGTACCCCCAGCTCATGCGTCCACCGCCCCGAGATCGAGCGCGACCAACTTCAAGAGCTCCGCGTCGGACAGCTCCGTCACGTTCAGCTCGGCGCCGCCGGTGAGCAGCTCGCGCGCGAGGCCGCGCTTCGCCTCGATCATCGCGTCGATCTTCTCCTCGACGGTGCCGCGGCACACGAACTTGTGGACGAGCACGTTGCGATGTTGCCCGATGCGGAACGCGCGATCGGTCGCCTGATCCTCGACCGCGGGGTTCCACCAGCGATCGACGTGGATCACGTGCGACGCGGCGGTGAGGTTCAAGCCGGTGCCGCCGGCCTTGAGCGACAAGACGAAGAACGGCGCGTCGCGGTCGTCCTGGAAGCGCGCGACGAGCTGCTTGCGCGCGCCGATCGCGGTCGAGCCGGTCAGGACGAGGCCGGGGCGCCCGAAGATCTCGGCGAGGAACGCGGCGAGCGGCGCCGCCATCTCGCGGAACTGCGAGAAGACGAGCACCTTCTCCTGCTTCGCCGCGATCACCTCGGCGAGCTCGCGCAGGCGCGCCCACTTGCCGCTGTCGCGCTCGCTCCACTCGCCGTCGCCGAGCCAGTGCGACGGGTGGTTGCAGATCTGCTTCAAGCGCGTGATCGACGCGAGCACCGCGCCCTTGCGCGCGATGCCGCTCGAGGAGGCGAGGCGAGCCGCGAGGTCGTCGACGGCCTGCTGGTAGAGCGCGGCCTGTCGTCGCGTCAGCGCGCAGTACGCCTTCACTTCACTCTTGTCGGGCAGGTCCGCGATCACCGCGCGATCGGTCTTCATGCGGCGCAAGACGTACGGACGCACGAGCTCGCGCAGCGGCGCGTACGACGTGACGCGCTTGGTGTACGCGGTGAACTCCTTCGCGGTGCCGAGCAGGCCGGGGTTCAAGAAGTCGAAGATCGACCACAGATCGCCGAGGCGGTTCTCGATCGGCGTGCCGGTCAGCGCGATGCGCGCGCGGCCGGTGAGCTGCTTCGCGGCGCGCGTCTGCTTCGCGCCCGGGTTCTTGATCGCCTGCGCCTCGTCGAGGATCACGAGGTCCCAGCGCGTCGACGCGAGCCACGGGAGGCGCAGCAAGGATCCGTAGCTCGTGATCACGAGATCGTGATCGGCGGGATCGAACGTCGCGAGCGTGTCGGCGTCCATCGCCGATGGATGCGCGATCGCCGCGCGCAGGCTCGGCGCGAAGCGCGCGAGCTCGCTCGCCCAGTTGGCGAGCAAGGACGCCGGCGCGACCAAGACGCTCGGCGATCTGCGTGTCGTCGACGACAGCAGCGCGAGCACCTGGATCGTCTTGCCGAGGCCCATGTCGTCGGCGAGGCACGCGCCGAGCCCGAGCTGCGACAGGAGCCGCAGCCATTGCACGCCGGCGCGTTGATACGGACGCAGCGTGCCCTGGATCGCGGCGCCCGGATCCGCTTCCGAGGAAGGGGCGCGCAGCGCGGCGAGCGTCTCCGCGAGCCACGGCCCCGCGACCACGCGCGACCAATCCGCGTCGCGCTCGGTCGCCGGATCGATCGACGCGCCCGCGATCAAGCGCATCGCCTCGGCGATCGACAGCCCGCGATCCGCGGCCGCGCGCTGCGCCGCTTCCATCTGCGCGAGCATCGCGCCGAGCTTCTCGCGATCGACCTCGATCCACTTGCCGCGGAACATCGCGAGGCCGTCGCCGCCGCGCAGGAGCGCGCGGATCTCCGACGCGGTCAGCCGCTCGCCGTCGAGGGTCACGCCGACCTCGAAGTCGAGCAGCGCGTCGGCGCCGATCCCCGACGGTGGCTTGGCGCCGACGGTCGCCCGCACCTCGGGGCGCGCCGGCCGACCCGCGCGCCACGCCTGCGGCATCCGCACCCGCACGCCCGCGGCCTCGAGCGTCGCGACGTCGCCGAGCATGCGGAACGCCTCGTCGGGCGACCAGCGCAGGGGATGGAAGATCTCTTCCTCGTCGATCAGCTCGCGCAGCCACGCACACGATCGCGCCGCGCGCTGCACCGGCTCGAGCAGCGACAACAGCCGCGGCTTGTCGCGCGCGCTCGCGTACTCGCGCAGCGCTTCGCCGAGCGGGAGGTGCTGGGCGCGCCCGTGCGCCGAGACCGCGTGCGTGTAGGTCGCGAGGAACGCGAACGGCGCGTCCTCGTCGGCGCGGTGCTCGGCGAGGTTGAAGTACACGCGACCGACCAGGTTCCACGCGGGATCGAGCGCGTGCAGGAACTCGGCGAGCGTGCCGCCGTGCTCGCGCCGTTCGGCCGCGAAGGCAAGGGCGAGCTCGTCCCACAGCGCGCGCAGGATCGGCTCGGAGACGTACTCGGCGCCGGTCATCGGCGGCGCCGCGGCGGCGATCGATCCGAGCTCGGGCGGCTCGATCTCTTCCGACGCGCACGCCTTGTTGATGAACGCCGCGGCGAAGCGCCGCCAGTACGAGAACACCGCAGGCAGCTGCGCGTGCAGCTCCGCGCCGCCGAGCCGGACGAGCCCGTGCCCGGCGCCGCGCGCGAAGGCGCGCTCGAGCCGCGCGCCGACCTCGTCGTCGATCACGGGCGCCGCGTCGCTCGGGGCGAGGACGAGCCGCCCATGAGGCGTGAGGACGGGCGCGATTCGCACGAACGACGATCTAGCACGAGGTACAGTCGGGCTTCGTGGAAGATCAACACACGCGGCCGAAGTTGTCGCCGAGCCGCAAGGGCGTCGCGCGCGCGCGCCCGTTCTTGTTCCTCGTGCTCGAGGCGGGGCGGCCGACCGGCGGCTCCGCGCGCTTCGCGCTCGATGCGGTCGACGTGATCGAGCTCGGGCGCGGCGGCGAGCGCGCGATCGCGCACGATCTCGACGGCGGCGTGCGGCGGCTGACCGTGCGCATCCCCGATCCGTGGATGTCGCGCGCGCACGCGCGCATCACGCGGCGCGGCGCCGAATTCACGATCGCGGATCTCGGCTCGTCGAACGGCACGTCGGTCGACGGCGCGCCGATCACGAGCGCGCCGCTGCGCGACGGCGCGATGATCGAGCTCGGCCACACGTTCTTCACCGTGCGCGCGGTGCCCGCCGACGACCACGCCGGCGACATCCTCGACGCCGCCGACAGCAGCGCGGGCCTCGCGACCGTCCTGCCGGCGTTCGAGGCGCGCCTGATCGAGCTCGTGCGCGTCGCGCCGTCGGCGGTGTCGATCGTGATGCGCGGGCCGAGCGGCAGCGGCAAGGAAGTGCTCGCCGGCGTCGTGCATCGCGTGTCGCGGCGCGCCGGTCCGCTGGTCGCGATCAACTGCGGCGCGATCCCCGACGACCTCGTCGAGTCGGAGCTGTTCGGTCATCGGCGCGGCGCGTTCTCGGGCGCGCTCGCCGACAAGATCGGCATCATCGCGTCCGCCGATCGCGGCACGCTCTTGCTCGACGAGATCGGCGATCTGCCGCTCGCGGTGCAGCCCGCGCTCCTGCGCGCGCTGCAGGAGCGCGCGGTGCGCCCGGTCGGCGCGACCGCGCCGGTGCCCGTCGACTTCCGCGTGATCTGCGCGACCCATCGCGATCTCCCGGGCATGGTCGCGCGCGGCGAGTTCCGCGAGGATCTGTGGGCGCGCCTCGCCGGCTTCGAGCTCGTGCTGCCGCCGCTCGCCGAGCGCCGCGAGGATCTCGGCACGCTGGTCGCGCACCTCGTCGATCGCCTGAGCCCCGATCGCGAGATCACGCTGACGCCCGACGCGGCGCGCGCGCTGATCCGCCACGCGTGGCCGCGCAACGTGCGCGAGCTCGAGAAGGTGCTCGAGGCCGCGCTCGCGCTCGCCGGCGACGCCGAGCTCGACGTGCAGCACCTGCCCGCGCTGATCACCGAGGGCGTGCCGCGCTCGGGCATCCACGTGATCCCGCCCGACGAGACGCTGCCGCCCGCGGCGACGCCCGACGACGATCCGCGCCGCGCCGAGCTGGTCGCCGCGCTCCGCGATCACGCGGGCAACGTCAGCGCGGTCGCGCGCGCGCTCGGCAAGCCGCGCTCGCAGATCCAGCGCTGGATGCGCCGCTGGGGCCTGCGCGGCGACTGAAGCTGTCAGCGCACACGGGCTCCGGACTCCTACCCGCAAACAGCAAACGATCGTTTGCAGCGGTGAAGCGAGCATCTGCGCGGAATCGCGCGCACGCGACCTGGCGCAGCTCGTGAAATCGCGCGGGGCATGCGCATCTCGACCACGCTCGTGCTCGCCGCGTTGATCGGCGGCTGCGTCTCATCACCCGACGACGGCGATCAAGGCGAGTCGACCGAGTCCCTCACGAAGTGCGGCAAGGGCTCGTACGTCTACGGCGTCGACGTCTCGAGCTACCAAGGCTCGAGCATCAACTGGAATTCGGTGAAGTCGGCCGGCCGCGTGTTCGGCTTCGCGAAGGCGAGCGAGGGCACCGGCTACACCGACGCGTCGTTCCCGCACAACTGGTCGGGGATGAGGTCGGCCGGCGTCTTGCGGGGCGCGTATCACTTCTTCCGCCCGTCGATCGATCCGACCGCGCAGGCGGATCACTTCGTCGACGTGATCAACGCGAACGGCGGGATCAAGGACGGTGATCTGCCGCCGGTCGCCGACGTCGAGGTCTCGGACAACGTCGGCGCGGCGACCGTGATCAGCCGACTGCACACGTTCTTGAACCGCGTGCAGGCGCGCACCGGCCGCGTGCCGATGATCTACACCGCGAACTTCTTCTGGGGCAGTTACCTCGGCAATCCCGACTTCACGCAATACCCGCTGTGGGTCGCGAACTACGGACCTTCGTGTCCGTATCTGCCGAACGCGTGGAGCGATTGGAAGTTCTGGCAGTACACCGACGCGGCGAGCGTGAGCGGCATCCCCGGCGGCGTCGACGGCGACGAGTTCAACGGCACGCTGTCGGATCTGCAAGCGTGGGCCGGCGGCGGCGGATCTCCTTCCGGAAGCACGTTCCAGATGAGCCGCCGCGTCACGCAGAACAAGGACGGTCGACTCGAGCTCTTCGCGCGCGCGCCGGATCAGGCGGTGTGGCACGACTGGCAGACCTCCGCGAACGGCAACTGGAACGGATGGGCGAAGCTCGGCGGCGCGACCGCGGTCAATCCCGTCGTCGGCGCCGACGCCGACGGACGGCTCGAGGTCTTCGTGATCTCCGGCGGCCACCTCTATCACACGTTCCAGCTGGTCGGCGGCGGTTGGTACAACGGCTGGCTCGACGAAGGCGACGGCTCGCTCGTCGGTGAGCCGGCCGCGCTCGCGAACGCCGACGGCCGGCTCGAGGTCTTCGCGCGCTCGAACAGCGGCGCGCTCTATCACAAGTGGCAGACCTCCGCGAACGGATCGTGGAGCGCGTGGGCCTCGATGGGCGGCGTGCTGCACTCCGATCCCGGCGTCGGTCGCAACGGCGACGGCCGACTCGAGGTCTTCGCGCGCGGCACCGACGATCGCCTCTATCACATCTGGCAGGTCGCGCCGAACAGCGGCTGGTCGGGCTGGGGCGCGTTCGGCGGGATCACGCTCACCGGCACGCCGCATTCGGGCGCCAACGCCGACGGTCGGCTCGAGGTCTTCGCGCGCGGCACCGACACGCGCTTGCACCACATCGTCGAGCTGCCCGGCGGCGGATGGAGCGGCTGGCTCGACGCCGGCACGTTCGGCACCACCGGCGAGCCCGCGGTCGGTCGCAACGCCGACGGTCGGCTCGAGGTCTTCGCGCGCGGCACCGACAACGCGCTCTGGCATCTCTGGCAGACCAGCGCGAACGGCAACTGGACGACGGGCGACGCGTTCGCGGGCACGTCGGTCGCATCGAATCCCGACGTCGCGCCGAACGCCGACGGAAGACTGCAAGTCTTCTGGCGCGCGCCCGCGGGGAATCTGAACACCAACTTCCAGAAGGTCGGCGGCGGCTGGAGCGTGGTCGTCGACTTCGGCGGCAACATCACCGGGCTCTGACGCCTGGACAGATCGTCTAGACAACGGCGCGCCGGTCTCGCGATCGCGCGCGCTTACGCGTGGCATCGCCGTTGCTCTAGCGACGGCGCATGAAGCGCACCCTCCTCGCCGCCCCCATCCTCCTCCTCGTCAGCACCCACGCCGCGCGCGCCGAAGACAAGACGCCGCTCGAGAAGGCGATGACGGAGCTCGCCTATCACGCGTACTACAACCCGGGCTTCGCGAAGAGCGACGCACGCACCAAGCAGGACATGAAGGACATCAAGCCGCCGAAGCAGTGCTTCGATGCGGTCGCCGGCGCCGCCGACGACGTGAAGATCTACACGTCGCAGGCGTTCTACTGGAAGACCGCGCAGAAGGACGACACCGGCTCGTACATCACCGGCGCCGACGCCAAGCAGTTCTGCAAGGACTACGAGAAGGCGTACGTCCGCATGTCCGCGGAGAGCGCGATCACCAACACGTACCTGTCGAAGGACACGGTCGCGCGTCCGGTCGAGGGCATGTACGAGAGCGAGGCCTCGCAGGTCGGAGTCCTCGGCGATACGTGTGCCAAGGCGGTCGACGCCGCGCTCGCGTACGGCTTCCCCGCGACGGAGCAGATCGAGTCGAAGTTCTACGACATGCCCGCGATCGCGCTCGGCGACGCGAAGGCGAAGATCTGTCAGCCCGCGATCGACTGGGCGAAGCAGCGCGTCGACGCGATCAACGCCGGCGCCAAGGCGAAGCAGGACGCGATCATCGCCGTCTACAAGAAGGTCGGCATCAAGGGCAAGCGCCTCGACCTCTTCGTCAGCTACGGCATGCCCGCCGACGCCGGCTTCTACGCCGCGGGCTGCGAGCACTTCGTCGAGACCGCCGAGGGCTTGAAGAAGGCGAAGAAGTTGTTCGTGTGGCTCGAGGGCAACGACGGCTACACGATCCGCAAGTTCACCTTCAGCGGCGACAACTACACGGTCACCGAGCACAGCTACGACACGCAGGCGGGCGCGTACAGCGGCTGCCACTGATTCACGGATCGATCGTGATCGTTCCGTACTGCGGCGATCCGGGCGCGCCGCACCTGGTGCCGTTGTAGTAGTAGAAGGTCTGGCTGCCGCTCGCGACCGTGCGCGTGAAGGTGTGCTCGTGCGAGATCGGCGCCGCGCGACCGCGGAAGAACGCGTCCCACTGCTCGAGTGAATTCTGCGAAGGGCCGAGGTCGGGGTTGCCGCGCGTGCGCGACTCCCACACGCGCTCCTCGTAGACCTCGATCAGCGCCGCGTCGGAGTTGTCGCGGCCGTTCTCGAGCGCCGAGTCGAGCTTCGGGAGATCGTCGATGTTGTTCGTGTTGTCCGTCTGGAACAGGGTCGGGAAGCCGGCCGCGCTGGCGTCGGTGACCCAGCGATTCGGACAGCCCTTCGGATCATCGGCGCGGCCGTAGCAAGCATCGGCCGGCTTCTCCTGGAGACCGCAGTGCTGCACCGCGAAGCTGTCGGGATAGCGCGCTTCGCCGTCCGCGATGATCGCGTTGGTCTGTGCGTGCAACCCGATCTGCGACGTGCCCGCGGTGAGCTTGTCGTCGGCGTCGACGTAGCCGCCGGCGTCGTTGATCTGCGGGAAGCCGTCTTGGATCAGCTCGTACGACATCGTCTTGCCGGGGAACGCGGCCGCGATCGCGTCGAATTGCGCGGCGTAGTAGCCCTCGAGCTTCGACGGCGTGTACCCGGCCTGGTTCGCCCAGATCTCGTCGTTGCACGTGCAGCGCGCCTGGCAGCCGTTGGGCAACCGGTTCTCGGTCGTGAGGAAGTTCGCGCCCGACGGCTTCACGTACGCGAGCGCTCGGTAATAATCGGCGCGCCGCTTCAGGTGGTCCGCGATCCCGGTGAGCATCGCGAAGTAGCGCTGCTTGTACTTGTAGCCCCACGGCCGACCGATGTTCGGCACCTCGGTGCCGCACGCGTCCGGATCCTTGTCGGGGCTCGAGCCGGTGTCGCGGAACGTGTACGTCTCGATGCCGTCCGACGCGAGCCACGTCGGCGTGCCGAACTTGCCGGCCTCGAGCGCGAGCGAGTACATCTTGCCGTTCGCGATCGCCTTGTCGATCTCGTGATCGAGGACGTCGTAGTGGTACTGCCCCGGCGCGTACTCGATGTCGCTCCACAAGAGCCGGATGAACACGCCGCTGATCGCCGGATCGCTCCACGTCGAGTCCATCGTCGCGCGCGGCGCGCCGGCCGCGCAGAGGTGCGTGGTCCCGACGCTGCCGTGATCGCCGTAGATGCCGCACGAGCCCTGGTACTCCGCGAAGCCCAGGCCCGGCGGCTTCGGGTTCGGGCTGAGCGCGAAGATGCCGCCCGGCGAGTGAGGCATCGGCCCGGTGAGCTCGTTCGGATCGGTCGCGTCGTACCGCGCCGGCGCGTGGCACATGTCCGGGAAGAAATGGTTGGTCGTGTGGACGATCGTGTCGGTGCGATCGTAGAGGTTCCACACCACGCGCTCGCCGCTCTTGATGTGGAGATCGCGGGGCGAGAACGATCCGTCGCTGTTCACGGTCACGATGTGCGTGACGATCAGCGGCGGCGGGTCGAAGAGCTCGTCCTGTTCGGACGCGGTGTCGACGGTGCACGCGGCGAGCGCGGCGAGGGCGGAGACGAAGACGATGCGCATGGTCCGGGCCCTCATCGCAATTCGGAGGCCAGCGTCTTCGTCGAGCGTTCGCGCGCTTGTGCGCGGGGGGCGGCACCTCCAGGTACCGCGAGCGCGCGCGCGATGGAACGTCGACGTGCCGCTAGGGATCGATCGTGATCGATCCCCATTGCGGGGTCCCCGGATCGCCGCACTTGGTGCCGTTGACGTAATAGAGGGTCTGGCTGCCGGCGGCGACCGTGCGCGTGAAGGTGTGGCTGTGCGAGAGCGAGATGCCGCGGCGCTGGCGGAACGCCAGATCCCAAGCGGTGACGGTGTTTCCCGACGGGCCGAGCGCGCCGGGCAGCTGACGCGCCTCCCACAGACGCTCCTCGTAGACCTCGATCATCGCCGCGTCGGAGTTGGTCTCGGCGTTCTGCAAGGCCGAGTCGAGCGTCGGCAGATCGGGGATCTCGGAGTTGTTCTGCGTCTGGAACGCGGTCGGCTGGCCCGCGTTGCCGGCGTCGATGACCCATCGGTTCGGGCAGCCCGGCGGATCGGAAGCGACGCCGTTACACGCGCCCGCCGGCATCGGGTGCAGGCCGCAGTGCTGCACCGCGAACTGATCGCCGTAGCGCGCCTCGCCATCGGCGATGATCGCGTTGGTCTGCGCGAACGCGCCGAGCTGCGACGGACCCGCCGTGAGGTTGCCGTTGGCGTCGACGTAGCCGCTCATCGCGTTGATGCGCGGGAAGCCGTCCTGGATCAGCTCGTACGCCATCGTCTTGCCGGGGAACGCGGCGGCGATCGCGTCGAGCTGCGCGGCGTAGTAGCCCTCGAGGAGCGCGGGCGTGTAACCGGCGCCGGACCAGATCGCGTCGTTGCAGATCGCGCAGCCGGCCATGCATCCGTCGGGCAGGCGGTTCTCGCTCGTGAACAGGTTCGCGCCCGACGGCTTCACGTACGCGAGCGCGCGGTAGCGATCGGCGCGCGCCTTCAAGTGGGTCGCGACCGCGGTGAGCATGTCGAAGTAGTGCTGCTGGTAGGTCGTGTCCCACGGCGCGCCGAGGGTCATCTGCGCGCCGCACGCGTTCGGATCGTCGGGGTTCGAGCCGGTGTCCTGGAAGCCGAGCGGCGCGACGCCGTTCGTGAACAACCACGACGGCGTGCCGTGGGCGCCCGCCTCGATCGTGAGCGAGTACAGCTTGCCGTTCGCGATCGCCTTGTCGACCTCGCGATCGAGGATGTAGTAGTCGTAGCGGCCGGGCGCGTACTCGACGCTCGACCACAAGAGCCGGATCACCACGCCGGTGATCGCCGGATCGCTCCACGTCGAGTCCATCGTCGCGCCCGGCAGCGCCGCCGAGCAGATGTACGTGGAGCCGACGTGGCCGCGTTCGTCGAACATGCCGCACGAATTCTGGTACTCGCGCAGGCCCCAACCCGGCGGCTTCGGGTTGGGCCCGAGCGAGAAGAGGCCGCCTGCCGCGGTCGGCATCGGACCGGTGAGCTCGTTCGGATCGGCGGGGTCGTACGCCGCCGGCGCGCTGCAGTTCGCCGGAAACGACCCGCTCGTCGAGTGGATGATCGTGTCGGTTCGATCGTAGAGCCTCCACACCACGGAGTCGCCGTCGTGGATGTGGAGATCGCTCGGCGAGAACGATCCGTCGGCGGCGACCGTCACGAGGTAGATGGGGTGCAGCGCGATCGGCGGCGACCCCAACAGCGCGTCCTCGTCGGACGCGGTGTCGAGGCTGCACGCCGCAAGCGACGCGAACAGGACGAGGGCGAGGCGCATGGGCCCGATGCATTCGCAAGCGCGAGACCAGCGCGCGCGCCGAGCGTCCGCGACCTTGCGCGACGGGGTGAAACCTCGACGTTCCGCTCCCGCGCGTGCGCCGGCACCTCGACGTGTCAGGTCGGCTTCTTCGTCGCCGCGGTCGCGAGCGCTTGGTGGTCGGTGAGATCCAAGCGCAGCGGCGTGATCGAGACGAAGCCGTGCGCGACCGCCCAGCGATCGGTGCCTTCTTCGGTCTCTTCGACCGGCACCGCCGTGATCCACTGCAGCTGGCGGCCGGACGGATCCTTCACCGGGACGACCTTGCCGTCGTAGTGGCGCACCGACTGCCGCGTCCACCGGAGGTCGGTCGGCTTGGTCGGGAAGTTCACGTTCAGGAGACACAGCTCCTTCATCGGCACGAGCAGCGCGAGCACGCGCTCGATCCACGGCGCGAGGATGTCGAAGCGCGGCTCGTCGCGATCCATCGGCGTCGACAGCGCGATGCCGCGGCAGCCGAGCAGCGCGCCCTGCTTCGCCGCCGCGAGCGTGCCCGAGTGCCACATCGAGTTGCCGAGGTTCGGGCCGAGGTTGATGCCGGACAGCACGAGATCGATGTCGCCCATGCCGACGCCGAGCGTGACGCAATCGGCGGGTGTGCCGTTCACGCGCCACGAGTCCTTGGGCAGCTCGGGCAACTTCGTGCGCTTCATCGACAGCGGGCGCGCGTGTGTGATCGCGTGCCCCATCGAGGACATCTCGACGTCGGGCGCCACGATGCGCACTTCACCGAAGTGCTTCGCCGCCGTCGAGAGCGCAGCGAGTCCGGGGGAGTAGATGCCATCGTCGTTCGCGATCAGGATCCTCATGAGACCTCCTGGAACAGAACCTGCTCGATCCGTGCCCGATGCGCGTGCTCGTCATGTACAACCCCACCGCCGGCACCGAAGACCACCGCGCCGAGGATCTGATCGACGAGATCCGTCGCGCCGGCCACGAGGTCGTCAGGCACGTTCGCAGGCGCAAGGAGCTCGAGGCCGCGCTCGAGCTCGGCGCCGAGCTGGTCGTTGCCGCCGGCGGCGACGGCACCGTCAACAAGGTCGCGAAGGTGCTGCGCGGCACCGGCGTGCCGTTCGTGATCGTGCCGCTCGGCACCGCGAACAACACGGCGCGCGCGCTCGCGATGAACGGCCTCGACTGGTGGAGCGAGGGCGTCGCGAAGCCGTTCGACCTCGCGCTCGCGCGCATCGACGACGACTGGAAGCGCTTCGTCGAGGCGATCGGCTTCGGCGCGTTCCCGCGCGTGATCGATCAGGCGATCGAGGACGACGAGGACGCGCCCAAGGATCGGCTGACGCGCGATCGGCGCCTCTTGCGCGCGCGCGTCGCGGTGTCGCCGCTCAAGCGCTACGAGATCCACGCCGACGGCGAAGATCTCAGCGGCGAGTACTTCATGGTCGAGGCGATGAACATCGCCGCGATCGGGCCGCGCGTCGCGATGGCGCCCAAGGCGTCGCCGCACGACGGCCTGATCGATCTCGTGCTCGCGCGCGAAGAGGATCGCGAACCGATGCTCGACGCGCTCGATCTGCTCGTGCGCGGACGGCAGCCCTCGATCAGCCTCCCTAGTACGCCCGCGACGCGGATCCGGATCGTCGGAGACATGCGCCGCTATCACCGCGACGGCGATCTGCGCAACCGGCGCACGCGCGAGGTCGAGATCTCCGTCGAGCCGGGCGCGCTGCAAGTGCTGGTGCCGCCGACCTCGATCCGCGCTTCCGATTGAGTCGTACCTCCGCGGTCACTCACCAACACCGAGGAGGACCGCGTGAGGAAGCTCGTCTACCTGGGCGGGGTGGCTGGGATAGCCATCGCCGCTGCGACCGTCTTGCTAGCCACATCGCACTCGAGTTACGCCGCCGATCACGGCGACGCGACGAGCCTTGCCACCAACAAGGCCGCCGACATCACCGACGTCTACGCGTGGATGACCGCCGATCACTCGAAGGTCAACCTCGTGCTCGACGTCTCGCCGAGCGCCGCCGCCGGCGATCACTTCGGCACCAACATCCTGTACGTCTTCCACGTGCAGGCGTCGGCGGGCTTCGGCATGACGCCGACCGCGCCGCCCACGGACATCATCTGCAAGTTCGCGAGCGACACCAGCGTGCAGTGCTGGCTGGGCACCGAGTACGTGAGCGGTGATCCCTCGAACACCGCGGGCATCTCGTCGACCGACGGCAAGGTGAAGGTCTACGCGGGTCAGCGCAACGATCCCTTCTTCTTCAACATCAACGGCTTCAAGCACGTGGTCAGCGCCGTCGAGGGCGCGGCCGGCGGCCTCGGCGCGCTCGCCGACGGCCACGGCTGCTACGACCTCCACGCCGCCGGCGCGCAGGGCTCGAACCTCGGCGCCGTGCTCGTGGGCTTCCTCGCGCACGACACCGACGGCACCAGCGCGCCGCTCGACAACTTCGCGGGCAAGAACGTCAACGCGATCGTCATGCAGGTCGACGCGTCGCTGCTCACCGGCGGCGGCACGACGCTCGGCGTGTGGGCCTCCACCAACATGATCGGGCAATGAGGAGCACGACCATGAAGAAGATCATCATCGTCGGTCTCTTCGCGCTCGGCGCGTGCGGCAACGACAACAACAACACGCCCGACGCGGCGAAGTCGATCGACGCCAACACGTCGCCCGACGCGTTCGTCACGCCGGCGGCGCCGAAGATCGGCGCGCAGATCGATCGCATGGGCCGTCCCGCGATCAACACCGCGCTCGATCATACGTTCGACGCGAACGACACGTCGAAGCAGGCGGCGAAGGACGCGTACAACGCCGAGGGCGATCCGAGCAAGTGGGCGACCACGACGCTCGGCACCGCGCAGGACACGATCCCGGCGGAGTTCGCGGGCAACCTCGGCGTGATCGACGCGCTCGATTCGTCGGACACGCAGAGCGGGTGCAGCTCGAACGTGACCAAGACGGATCCGAACGTGCGCCAGCCGCTCTACGACACCGACCCGGTGAGCGGCGCGGGCGCGAAGGCGTACGGCGGCCTCGCCGGCGTGCTCGCCGACGACGAGCTGTACGTGTTCACGGGCACCGGCACGTGCACGTTCTACCTCGGCGTCGAGGGCGCGGCCGTGCTCGGCGTGTCGCCGAGCGACTGCGGTGGTCGCGCGCCGACCTACGACGTGATCGACATCAGCTACACCGCGCTCGCGATCGGGCTCGGCCCGGTGCTCGCCAACCAGCTCGTCCCCGACGGCATCGCCGCCGATGACGATCCGAAGGCGAACGACACGACGTTCCCGTTCCTGGGAGCGCCGCACTGATGCGCGCCGCGATCGCGCTCGTCGTGATCGCGGCGTGCGGACGTTCGTCCGCCGCGCCGCCGTCGCCCGTCGTGGTGAACGGCGGCGCACCTGTTTCTCCGTTGCCGGCGCTGCCGCCGACCGAGACGCCGGCCGAGGCGATGGGCACGCTCGCCGCCGACGCGCTCGGCTCCGCGCGCACCGGCGATCTCGGCGCGCTCGCCGGCGTGATGCTCCAGCACGCGAGCGTCACCGGCCGCCTCGACGACTACGTCGAGGCCGATCGCGCGACCGCGCGCTGGATCGCGATCGCGCCGAAGAGCGCCGACGCGCACCTCGCGCGCGCGAAGGTGCTCGGCACGCTGCACCGCTTCGCCGACGCGCGCCGCGAGCTCGCGCGCGCCCGCGCGCTCGGCGCGAACGAATCGACGATCGCGCTGCGCGAGATCGATCTCGATCAGGCGACCGGCGATCTGGATCGCGCGATCGCCGGGCGCGCGCTCGCCTGGCAGCAGGGCCCGAACCTCGTCAGCGCGACGATGTACGCGCTCGCGCTCGCCGAGCGCGGCGACGATCGCGAGGCGCTCGCGCTGATGCCGCGCGGCCTCGCGACCTGGCGCGATCCGAGCGCGATCCCGTTCGCGTGGTTCTTGTTCCAGTGGGCGCGCCTCGCCGAGGAGCGCGACGATCGCGTGCTCGCGCGCGCGCTGTACGCGGAGGCGCTGCGCCGCGTGCCGCGCTACGGCGAGGCCGCGCGCCACCTCGCCGCGCTCGACGTCACCAGCGGCGACGACGCGCGCGCGAAGCAGCGCCTCGACGCGCTCGACGCGATCGATCCGCACCCGGAGACGACCGCGATGCGCGCGGAGATCGCGCTGCGCACCGGCGATCCGCGCGGTCCCGCGCTGCGCGACGCCGCGCGCGCGGGATGGGAGCGCTACCTCGCCGCGTACCCCGACGCGTTCAGCGATCACGCCGCGCGCTTCTATCTCGGCGTCGGCGGCGATCCGCGGCGCGCGCTCGCGCTCGCCGAGACCAACGTCCGGAACCGGCACACCGCCGAGGCGCTCGCGCTCGCGATCGAGGCCGCGCTCGCCGCCGATCGCACCGACCGCGCGTGCGAGCTCGCGGCGGAGCTCGCCGCGCTCGGGCCCGCGCCCGAGCGACATCGCTTCACCGCCTGGAAGGCCTTCGGCCGATGTGGGCGGATCTCCGACGCGGACCGGCTCGGGCGCGAGCTCGGGCTCTGATCGTCGGGGAGGATCGTCGGGGAGATCCGCCGATCTGGAGGGGCAACCCCCCGCTTCGCGACCGAGTGCCCACGGGCGTGCGCACGCTTGCGTCGTTTGTGGCGTGGCATACGAGTTGCTCGTACGGGGTGGAACCGTGGTTGCCCACGTCTTGCCCGACCGTCTCGACCGCATCGGCGACGAAGACCTCCAACCCGACGAGGTCCTCGGCCGCTATCGGATCGTGCGTCGGATCGCGCTCGGTGGCATGGCCGAGCTCTACCTCGCCTACGCGCACGGGGTCGAAGGCTTCGAGAAGATCGTCGCGATCAAGCGCGTGCAGCCGTCGCTCGCGATGGATCCCGAGTTCGTCACGATGTTCCTCGACGAAGCGCGGCTCGCGTCGACGCTCTCGCACCCGAACATCGCGCAGGTCTACGACGTCGGCCAGGACGGCCACAGCTACTTCATCGCGATGGAGTACGTCGACGGCCGCGACGCGCGCCACTTGCTGCGCGAAGCGATCCGTCACGGCGAGCGCATGCCGATCGCGATCGCGGTCGGCATCGCCGGCTCGGTCGCCGCCGCGCTCCACGCCGCGCACGAGAACCGCGCGCCCGATCGCACGCCGCTGCACATCGTCCATCGCGACGTGTCGCCCGGCAACGTGCTCGTCACCTTCGGCGGCGCGGTGAAGCTGATCGATTTCGGCATCGCGAAGGCCGCGCGCCGCCGCACCGTCACGCAGGCGGGGCAGCTCAAGGGCAAGGCCGGCTACATGTCGCCCGAGCAGTGCAACGGCGGCCGCGTCGATCGCCGCAGCGACATCTTCTCGCTCGGCGTCGTCCTGTACGAGCTGACCACGACGACGCGCTTGTTCCGCGGGCCCGACGACTACAACACGATGCGCAAGATCGTCAGCGGGCAGATCAAGCCGCCGAGCACGATCGTCGCCGACTATCCGCCCGAGCTCGAGGCGATCGTGATGCGCGCGCTCGCCCGCGATCCCGACGAGCGGTACCAGACCGCGCGCGACATGCACCTGGATCTGATCCGGTTCGCGCGCGCGCACGAGCTCGAGATCAGCGAATACGATCTCGCGAAGTACGTGCAGCGGCTCATGCCCGAGGAGGAGGCCGAGTCGATCCTGCAGGTCGCGCTCGACGACATCGCCGACGCCGACGAGCCCGAGATCGAGGTGGAGCGCCCGCTGCGCGCGTTGTCGCACGCGGAGACGTTCATCGCGACGCGCGACGACGCGCACGCGACCTCGATCTACGTCGCGAACGTCGCGCGCGTCGAGCACGTCGAGCACGTGCCGGTCCTCCCGCGGATCGCGACGCCGGTGCTCGCGATCGCGACCTCGCCCGCGGTGGCGTCGTCGGCCGACATCGCGACCGCGCGGGTGCGATCGCCGATGCGGTGGTGGCACGTGCCTGCGCTCGTGGCCCTGGCGGCGATCACCTTCGCGGGCGGCTGGCTGGTCGCCGCGACCATCGGAGGCTGAGATGCGCGCGGCGATCGCGGCGATGGCGTTGGGCGCGTGCTCGTTCGGTGCCGACTACAGCGGCACGCACTACACGTGCGATCCGCGCGCGCCGTCGTGTCCGCCGGGGCAGACCTGCAGCACCGACGGCACCTGCGTCGGGCCCGGTCGCGGCGACCCACCCGACGCCGCGCCCGCGTCGTCGCCCGACGCCGCGCCGCAGACGACGTCGCCCGACGCGGCGCCCGGCCAGATCGTGATGACGTTCGGCGATCGTCCCGACGCCGACGTGCAAGGCGTCACGCGCGACACCTGGATCGACGTCGCCGATCCGGCGACCAACCACGGCTACGACACGATCTGCGCGTTCGACGCCGACACCACGAAGTACGCGTTCCTCCGCTTCGTCCTGACCGGCGCGCCGGCGGGCGCGCGCGTCGACAGCGCGGAGCTCGTCCTCTACGTGGACGACCCGCTCGAGGACGGCGACGCGATCATCAAGCCGGTCACGTCGTCGTGGAACGAGGACGCGATGAACTACGCGCTGCGCGACTCGACCGATCCGTGGCTCGCGCCGGGCGGCGACGTCGGCGCGATCGTGCAGTCGTGGGATCCGCGCACGATCGATCAGACGTACACGATCGTCTTGCCGCCCAACCTCGTGCAGGGCTGGCTCGACAATCCGTCGTCGAACTTCGGCGTCCGGTTCGAGTCGTCGTCGACGACCGGGCGCGGCGCGCAGTGGAACACGCGCGAGAACGACGCGAAGGACACGCGCCCGCTCCTGCGGCTCACGCTGACCGAGTAGGCAACCGCGGCGGGGACCGGCCGATAGACGCCGGCATGCCCGCCAAGGATCCCTCCGTCCGACCGCAGACCCTCCCGCGCTTCCCGTCGTCACCGTCGAAGCTCGCCAAGATCGTGATCGGCAGCCTCGACGATCCCGGCAAGGGCGTCGAGGCGCAGTACAACCCGCGCGAGCTGACGATCGACAAGTCGGTGCCGTGGACGCCGCACAAGGTGACCAAGGCGAACGAGCACGACCTCGAGTTCACCGGCGGCGATCCGCGCTCGATGAGCCTGGAGCTGACCTTCGACGGCTTCGAGTCCGGCCAATCGGTCGAGCAGGCCGTGCTCGATCTCGTCGAGCTCGCGACCGTGCGCGATCCGAACGCGCGCGACGAAGATCATCTGCGCCCGCACCTCGTCGCGGTCGTCTGGGGCCAGCGGCTCGAGCGGTTCCGCGGCGTGATCGAGTCGCTCTCGACGAAGTACACGATGTTCCTCCCCGACGGCACGCCCGCGCGCGCGACCTGCACCGTGAAGATCAAGGAGGCGAACAACCCCGGCGTCGCGAAGCAGCGCTGAGCGTGTCTCCGCGCCACGCTGTGGCAGCGCGCCGCAGATTCGGGCGCGTACGACGAGGCCGGGCATGGCACGCGCGGTGCTCTACCCGAGGCATGCATCGTCTCCTCTGCGCGATCGCGGCCACCGCACTGCTCGCCGGCACCGTGCCCAGCACAGGATGCGGCTACATCCTCCACCCCGAACGGCGCGGCAACCACGGCGGCACCGTCGACGGCGGCGTGCTCGTCATGGATCTGCTCTGGCTGATCCCCGGCGTCGTCCCCGGCGTCGTGTTCCTGATCGTCGATACGACCAGCGGCGCGATGTACGTCAGGTGATCGCGACCCCGGTGGAACCGCCCGCCTACGTTGTTCGCTCGCCGGGCTCGGATCCTTCCCTTGGACGATCTTCCGACGACGATTGCCGCCCCCCGGGCGCGAAAGAACGCGATATCCTCGTCGGTGTCATGAAGAGGCTGCAGCTCAATCGCAGCAGTGGGGATCGCGAGGACGAGCAGGTCGAGTCGCAAGCGCAGGAGCGCGCGACCGCGCCTGAAGAAGGCGCCGAAGGACCGGAAGAGGCGCCGGGCGGAGGCGATCAGTCGGTCTCGTCTTCTTCCTCCTCTTCTTCGATGTCGTCGTCGTCATCGGAAGGCGCCGGCGCGTGGGAAGCGAACGATCGCTTGAACCGCGCGATGGGCATGGGCACGCAAGCGCCGGCTTCGTCGTCGTCGACATCGTCGACGTCGGCGTTGCCCGCGGTGCAAGCCGGCGCGCCGGCCGCGCAAGGCGCCGCGCAAGCCGCGCCGGGCGCGCAAGCGGCCGCGCAAGGCGGCGCTGCGGGTCCGCCGAAGCAAGAAGGCATCGCGACGCCGCCGAAGGGCGCGCCGAGCGGCCGCATCAATCCCGAGGTCGCGCTCGCGCAGAAACAGAAGCGCACCGCGCAGCAGCAAGCGGGTGTCGGCGGCGCGAAGGTCGCCGCGTCGCCCGGTGAATCGCCGCCCTCGCCGGTCGCGGCCGGTGCTTCGGCGCCCGCGCCCGCGGCGGGCCAAGGCCAAGGTCCGGTCGCGAACACGCAAGGCGGCGCGGAAGGTGGCGCCGGGGGCGGCGGCGGCGGGCAAGCGCAAGCCGGTCCCGCGCAAGCGCAAGGCGCACCGCAGGCTCAGGCGCCCGGCGCGATCGCGCCCGACGGCCCCGCGGGCGCCGCTCCTGCCGCGCAAGGTGGCAACGCCGCCGGTCAGCCCGACGACATCGAGATCGCGATCCAGCGCCTCGACTCGTCGAGCGATCCGGTCGTGAAGCGCCGCGCGATCAACACGCTCGCGCAGTCGAACACGCCGCGCGCGCGCGCCGCGCTCGACAAGGCGACCCGCGACTCCGACGTGCAGATCGCGCGTGCCGCCAAGGCCGCGCTCCAGCACATGGGCGCGCGCTGACTCACTCCAAGCGCGAGGTCGTCGACAGCTTGCCGATCTCTCGGTACTCGAGATGGATCGCGCGCAAGAGGTGCTGCTGGCTCATCGGCTCGCCTTCGTGCGCCGCGAGGAACGCCGCGCGCAGCGCGCAGTTGCGGATGTAGCCGCCCGACAGCGGGAACCGCCGCGCGAGATCGACGAAGTCGAAGTCGCCCGCGATCGGCGTCTCCGGTGTGACGTGCGCGGTCCACAGCCGCACGCGGGTCTCCTCGTCGGGGAACGGGAACTGGAGCCGCAACGTCAGGCGTCGCTTGAACGCGGGATCGATCGCGCCGTCGAGGTTCGAGGTGAGCACCGCGATGCCCTCGAACGTGTCGAGCCGCTGCAGCAAGTAGTTCACCTCGAGGTTCGCGTAGCGATCGTTCGACGTGCGCACGTCGGTGCGCTTCGCGAACAGCGAGTCGGCCTCGTCGAACAGGATCAAGACCTGGCCGTCCTCGGCGGCGTCGAAGACCTCGGAGAGGTTCTTCTCGGTCTCGCCGACCCACTTCGACACCACGCGCGCGAGATCGACGCGGTACATGTCGAGCCCGAGCTCCTGCGCGATCACGCCGGCGACCATCGTCTTGCCGGTGCCCGGCGGTCCGTAGAACAGCGCGGTGAGCCCGCGCGACGTCGTCATCTTGGTGTCGTACGCCCACTGCTCGTAGACGGTGCGGCGCTGGCGCGCGCGGCCGATGAACTCGCGCAGCGAATCGCGCAGCTCGTCGGACAGCGCGACGTCTTCCCAGTGCGCGAGCCGCTCGACCTTCTTCGCGACGTGATCGAGGCGCGTCGCGACGTGCTGGCGGATCTGCTCGTCGAGCGCGGCGGTCGCGTCGCCGCGGCCGCCGCCCGCGACCGCGGTGAGCTCGCCGATCACGCGGCGGATCACGCCGGGCCCGATGCGGTAGCGCGACGCGAGCCGATCCTTGTCGGCCTTCACGCCGGCCTCGCCGAGCAGGCGCTCCCACGCCGCGGCGCGCTCGGTCTCGACCAGCGACGGCAGCTCGATCGAGATGAAGCCCGGATCGATCGGCAAGGTCGACTCCGGGCTCGTGCGCACGACGATCGGGCCCGGGTGCGTGCGCAAGACCTGGCGCACGGCGTCGCGCACGTCGTTGTCGGTGGGATCGATCTGCTCGAGGCCCGACAGGACCGGCACCATGCCGTGCAGGCTCGCGCGGATCAGCGCGCCGCGCAGCGACCCGACCAGCTCGCGGCGCCCGCGCGGCATGCGCGCGGTGTCGATCGCGACGATCTCGCGCTCGATGCGCGCGGCGAGCGCGGCGACGATCGAATGACGCCCGCTGCCGCGGCGGCCGCGCAAGACGACGCGCGCCGGTGCGTGCGCCGGGGTCGGCTTCGCGAGCGCGAGCACCAGCTTGCGCTTGATCTCGGGCGCGATCAGCAGATCTTCGAGCGTGACGTCGGCGCGCCGCATCTGCGCGAGATCGTCGGCGCGCGACGGCGCCAACCCGCGCAGGCGATCGAGCAGCGCGTCGGGCACCATCAGCCGCGCGAAGATCGACGCGGGCCCCGGCTCGACGAACACGAGGCCGTGCCGCACGAGCATCGAGTCGGGCGTCAGCTCGCGCGCGATCTCGTCGCGCAAGGTGCCGCGTCCGCCGGCGACGATCTGCTCGACGAGGAACCGATCGACGATCGGCCGCGCCGGGTCGTTGGACAAGACGCCGTAGAGCCGCGCGATCTCGCCGCGGATCATCGGCGCCGCGACGACGAGCAGCACCTGCGCGGCGACCGGCGACAGGCCGAGCTCGCGCAACAAGGTCGGGAAGGGCAGGCGGATGCCGGCGGCGCCGCTCGCCTCGGCGCGCTTCGCCGCTTCTTCTTCGCGCTGCGCGAGCCGCTGCTTCGCCGCCACCAGCTTGTCGGGCGCGAACCCGCCGCTGCCGCCGAGGAGCGCCTCGACCTCGAGCTCGTGCGGTCGCTTGGTCGCGTTGGTCTGCGAAAGGCGCCCGCTGTTCCACGCATCGGCGATCACGACCGCGGTGCGCGCCGCGACGATGTCGAGCAGCGTGTCGAGGTGCGCGCGCGCGTTCGCGTACGGCGCGGTCCCGTGCTCCGTCGACGATTCGCCCTCGGTCGGCGGCGGCCCGAGCGCGAGCGGCAGCAGATCCGGAATCTCGACGGTGCGCTTGGGCGCCTTGCTCGCCGGCGGCGGCGCGGCGTCGCGCGCGTCGGGACCCTCGGGCGGCTGCGGCGACAGCACGAGCCGCGGGATCGAGCCGTTGTGCTCCGGCGCGTCGTCCTTGACGATCGACAAGGTCGGCCGCGCCTCCTCTTCTTCAGCGCGCGGCAGCTCGTCGGCGATCGTGTCGACCATGTCGACCTGCGTCGTCGCGCGCAACAGCTCGGAGGCCTGCAGCGGGATCACGTCGCCGCTCTCCGACGCGATCACGACCATCTGCCGGCCGTCCTGCGCGACCGCGAGATCCGCGCACGCGACCTCCGGCTTGGCCGCTTGCAGGATGCGCCCGTAGCGCAGATCGACGTGCGTCACCAACCCGTCGGCGGCGAGCACGTACGCCTGCCCGAGCTCTTCCGCGACCGCCCACGTCACCGCGGTCGGCACCGGCACCGCATGGACGCGCGCGCCCTGCGACTGCACGACGATCACGAGATCGTCCGCCTCGCGCCGCAGCAGGATCGCGAGCGCGCGCCCGCCGAACAGGTTCACCATCTCGACGACCGAGCCCTCGAGCTTCGCGAGCTTCCAGATCTCGCGGCCGCGCTCGAGCGCGCGGATCGAATCGGTGCCGCCGACGTAGAGGCGCGCGCCGAGGTTCGCGAGCAACCGCTCGCCCGGCGCGAAGTCGGCGAGGACCTCGAACATCATCGACTCGCCGCGCTGATCGACGCGCACCGACGGGCTGCCGACCAGGACCGCGCCCATCGCGGTCGCGCCCGCGGGCACGATCGAGGTCGTCGGTCCGGGCAAGCGCGCCGGCTGCGCGAGCGGCTGCAGGTCGGTCGGCGCCAACCGCACGAGCGTGCGGTCCTCGACGATCCACAGCTCGCGATCGACGAACGCAGAGACCGCGCCGGGCCGCATGTCGACCGCGCGGATCGGCATCGCGCCCATCAAATCGACGAGCTCCGTCAGATCGCCGTCGGTGACGAGCAACCAACGGCCGGTGCGCGACATCACCAACCGTCGCCCAGGCATGTCCGGATTCTACGTCAGCGCGCGACCGTGAGGGTCTCGAAGACCTTGCGGATCGCCGGCATCTTGCTCGCATCCGGGATGATCGCAGCCGCCATCACGACGCCGCCCGGGTACGCGGCGAACACGCGGCCGTGCCGGTTCCCGCCCTTGGGCCCCTCGATCCAGAGCCGGCCGCCCGAGAGCTCGGTGCGCTCGCCGTCGGCGAGGCCGTTGTTCTTGATCGCCTTCGTCATCTGATCTTCCGGCGATCCGGTCAGCTCGACGACGGTCATCGTGATCACGCCCGACACGCCGGGGACCGTGAACATCGTCGATGAATTGTCCGACGTGTCGGCTTTCCAATCGCTCGGGACCGCGAGCGAGATGCTCACCGCCGGGCTCGACGGGTTGTTGACCGGAACCATCTTGAACGTGCTCATAGCCGTAGTGTCCTTGCTAGAGGAGGACGACGAGCTTCCACTGCACGCGACGCTTCCCAGCGCGGCGGCGGCGACAGCGGCGACGATGATCAACCGCGACATCATCGTCGCGAACTCTAGCGCGAAGATCAGCCGCGCGCGCCCGCGCCCGTCCAACGATCGTTGTAGGGCTCGTGGATGTCGCTCATGCCCGCGTACGTGATCGGCACGCCGCACGCGTCGAGCACTTCATAGAGGCCGAGCGCGACCGCGCCGTTCGGCGACAACAAGATGTCGGGCGGGCCGTGGGGGCCGCCGAGATCGATCACGCCCGGGATGTTGAGCTTCCAGATACACGCGGCCATGAAGTTGTAATCGTCCCAGGGCCACGGGCGCCAGATGTAGTAGGTGTCGCGCTTGACGCCGATGCTGCCGTCGGCGACCGCCTTCTGCACCGCGCCCGTCACGAAGTCGGCGACGGGGCCGAGCATCTTGCGGACGGCGTTGACGAACTCGATCAGCCCGCCGAACGCGAGGTTCAGGACCTTCTTCGCGACCTTCCACGCCCACGGCAGGAAGTCGGCCGCGCTCGACGGCAAGCCCGTGTCGAACAGATCCATGAAGTCGTCGATGCGCTGACCGATCAGATCGATCAGCGGCTTCATCATGTCGTAGTAGGGCTTGATGACGTCCCAGACTTTTTTCGCGATCTTGAAGATCTTCTCCGCCGTCCCGATCGCGGGCACCGACGCCTTCAGCTTCTCGAGCAAGCCCGAGATGCTGAACGGACCGTCCTCGCCGCCCGACGGCGACTCCGCCTGCTGCACCGGCGCCGGCTTCGAATCGCCGCCCTTGTCCGCGGCCGCGGCGTCCTTCTGCGCGAACTTCTCGTCGTTCGCGGCGCCGCTCGCCTCGGGCGCCGCGTTCTGACCGGGCGTCTCGGGCGCGTCGGTCTTCTTCGTCATGTCGTCGCCGAGATCGACGTGGAGCTTGAACAGCTCCTTCTTCGGGAGGATGTCGAACTCGGCGATCGGCGTGCCTTCCCACTTCGGGTTCCACAACCCGGAGAGGACGTCGAACTCGGCGTACGGCAGGAGCGACGCGTGGATGCCGAACGTCATGTTCATGTCGAACGCGAGGCCCGCGCTGACGCCGCCGTCCGGCTGGTACTTCGCGTCGATCGTGCCGGTCGGGTTGATGTCCGCGCGACCGACGATCGGCATCTTCAAGCCGCCGCCGCCGGCGAGGATCGACGGATCGAGCACGAAGATGCCGATGCCGAGCTTCGGCGTGCCGATGAGCTCGGCATAGATGTTACCGAGCAGCTTCAGCTTCGCTTCGATCTCCTTGAACTTGCCGGTCTCGAGCGAGAAGCCGACGAAGTCGACCTCGGGCTTGATGCCGAGCTTGAAGCCCATGTCGAACGCGAGATCGAAGCCGATGTCGATGTACGCGCCGATGCCGTAGATGTTGATGACGGGGATCTTCTTCGAGATCGAGAAGAGCGTCTTCTTCGCGACCTTCGCATCGAGCAGCGTGATCTCGCTGACCTCGAGGTGCAGCGAGACCTCGTGCGTGTCGTTGTTGTACTTGAGCTTGCCGGTCGCGATCATCCCCTCTTTGATCTTGTAGGAGACGTCGCCTTCGAGCGTGAGGCCCTTCTCGTCG
The DNA here is from genome assembly GCA_035493675.1 of Kofleriaceae bacterium. Lineage (GTDB taxonomy): Bacteria > Myxococcota_A > Polyangia > Haliangiales > Haliangiaceae > JAIOQA01. The sequence goes on from DATJIA010000068.1 coordinate 26,403, forward strand.
GTGTAGTCGAGGATGACCTTGCCCCAGAAGCTGCCCTTCTCCTCGTTGCCGAACGGCACCTCGATGTGCGCGGCCTTGACGTGGATGCCGTCCTTGTCCGCGGTGCAGCTGATCTTCGCGTCCTTGACCCACTTGATGTTCTTGACCTCGATCGAGAAGGCGCCCGACACCGAGCCGTCCTTCTCGAGCGTGATCTTGAGCGGAGCCGGGATGACGATGTGCTTGCCGAACTGGAGGTCGGTCTTCGTCGCGATCGATCCGTGGAAGTTGCCCTCGTCGGTGATGTGGGCGTCGACGTCGAGGCCGAGGCCCTTCTCACCGGCGACCTTCTGCAGGCCCTTGATGTTGAGGTTCGCGCTACCGCGGATGTCGCCCGAGAACTTGCCGTCGTTGAACTTGAGCGTACCGCCGACGGTGCCCGAGATCGCCGGGTTCTCGCTCTTCGCCGGATACTTGAGCTCCGGCGAGTCGTACGAGATCTGGCCCTTGGTGAGCTTGTTGTTCTCGATCTTCGCGGTGCCCGAGGCCTTGCCGAACATGCCGAGGTCGGCGTCGAGCGCCACGTCGGCTTTGAACATTCCTGTCTTGACGTTGTATTCGAGGTCCGAGCCCGAGCCGGTCAGCTTGATCTGACCGAACTCCTTCGAGATCGTGAACGCGTCGGCGAAGATTCTCCATTCGCCGGCCGGGCTCTTCGACACGCCCGCCGAAATCTCCGACACGCCGGGGATCACGTCGGCGCCGATGGTGACCTTGCCCTCGAAGCCCCAGCCGTTGTCGTACTCGACCTTGACCTTGCCCTTGATGTCCTTCGTGTTGTGCTTGAGGCCGATCTCGGCGTCGAGCGACAGCGTGCCGCCGCCGCGATACGTCGCCTTGATCTCGGTCGTGTCGCCGTCGAGCGTGAAGCCACCCAGGCTCGGGATGGTGGTGCCCTTCTTGAGCTTGATCGTCGCCTCGATGCCGTCGTCGACGATCGCAGCGTCGACGTCGACGGGGAGGTAGTTCTTCAGCTTGCTCGTCAGGCCGGTGAGCTTGTTGTCGGCCTGGCCGCCGCTCTTCCCTTCGAGCGGAGTGAGCGGCTTCGTTTCGGGCGGCTTCTTGATGTCGGCGGCTTCGACGCCGTACGTGACGTTGCCCGACGTGAGCTTGTGGGAGTCGTCGACGGCGGCCTGGATCTTCGACACCTTCAGGCCCGGCACCTTCACCGGCGGATTGTCGAAGTGGATGGTCTTCTGCTTGGCCGGGATCTGGAAAGCCAGCTCCGGGTTGAACTTGATCTTGAACTCGTAGCTTCCGTCGGGCGGCGGGTTCAGCGACCACTTCTGCGCCGAGTACTTCGCGTTCGGGTCCGCCTTCTTCGCCTCGGGAATCGGCGTGGCCGGTTCCTTGAACGCGGTCCCGATCTGGGTCATCCACTTCATCAGGTCGCCCTTGACCTTCGCCGGGTACTCGGGCTCGTTCTTGCTGTTCATCTCCGGCGGCGGGACGAGGATGTCGTAGTAGCAGTGGTTGAAGACCCTCGGTTCCGGTCCGCCCTCACCGATGCGGACGTAGCCGGGCACCGCCTTCTCGATGAGCTCGGCGTACTGGCCCATCTTCGTGATGTCGGACGCCGAGGGCCCACCCTGGTTCTTGTAGGCCTTGGTCTCGGTGATCGACATGATGCCTTCACCGGCCAACTCGATCAGGCCGTCGGCATCCAGGCGCATCTTGCTGTGGGTCGCGAGGATCGGCGCCGCGTCGACGTTCTTCTTGTCCCAGACGGGGATCGCGCTGGTCGCGGCGGCACCGTCCACGCCCGCTCCGACGGAGAGCGCGACGAGCTCCTCGTAGATCGATCCGCAGATCTTCTGGGTGAAGACCTTGGTCTTGCAAACTTCGTCGTAGAAGAGCCCGAAGCGTCCGTCGCCGTTCGCGTACGCGGTCGCGACCGCGGTACGCATCGCACCGCGATAGTCACTGAGCTCCGCGTCGGAGGTCGGTGGATCATCTTGCTTGAGCGTGGGGTTATCGCCCTTCGGCCAGCCGAAGGTGACGGGCCCCTTGCCGTTGGCGCCCAGCTTGGCGAGCTTCCCGACCCAATCCGACCAATTCTTCTTGTCCTCGATCGCGACGTGCACGACCGTTTCTTTCCACTCGGCGTCGCCCTTCGTGACGATGTAGCCGCCCGGCGCGCGGTGGAGCCGATAACCCTCGCCGACCTTGTCCGCCCACTTCTTGTTGAACGCGTCCTCGAGATCGGCCTTGTCACCCTTGACCGTCTTGTTGCCTGCGTACGTGTCGCCGGTGAACGGCAAGAGGGTCGCTTCGTAGTAACGGATGTCGCAGCGAGCGGCGCCCTTCTTGAAACCCCAGTGGAGCTTGGCCTTGTCCGGACCCTCGAACGTGAGGGTCTTGCAGTACTGGAGGACGCGGGCCTGGGCCTGCGCCGGATCCGGCTTCTCGCCTTCGCGATGGATCGTGTTCGCGTCTGCCGCGTGCGTCGGCTGGGCGCTGTGCAGGTCGGCTTCTTGCTCGATCGCGCTGCCGCGCGCACCGATGCTGAGCGAGCCACGCTCGAAGACTTCCGGCGCGTCCGAGAACCCGCGCTGCATGACGTGCGTGAGCTCGTGCATGAGCGTGTCGCGCTGTGGTGAGGGATCGGCGAGCGCGACGACGTTGCGCACCGCGAAGGCGCCGGCCGCCATCAAGCGACACGCGAGCTGCGCCGCTTCACCCGTGTAGGTCTCGACGAAGCCGAGCGACGTGCCGAAGTGCTGCTCCATCTCGGCGCGATGCGGAAGATCGACCCGCTGCGCCTGCGCGCGGACGAAGTTCACGGCCTCGGCCGGATCGCCCGTCTCGAGGGTCGCACGCGTGCGGATGAAGCGGCGCGCGACCTCGTCGGCGCGCTTCTCGTGTTGATCGTCCGGGTGCGAGACCTTCTTGCTCGTGTTCGAAGCGCCGCGCTGGTTCTCGGCGACGTGCGCCATCTCGTGCGCGATGAGCTGGATGCCGTCTTCGCTCGACGGATCGTAGGCGTTGGCGCCGAAGTAGATGTCGTCGCCGATCGTGAACGCGCGCGCGTTCAGCATCGCCGCGGCCTTCGCGGCGGCTTGATCGGTGTGAAGGCGAACGCGATCGATGTCGACGCGGAGCTCAGCGGCGAGCCGACGAGCGAGCTCCGGTGGGAGCTTCGGACCCGTTCGCGCATCGCGGATCAGCCCGAAGGCGTTCGCGAGCGCTCCGTCTTCGGGATCGATCGCGCCCGGCTCGGCGCGGCGATCGACGCGCGCCGTGACCGCGACGTCATTCGCGGGTTGATCGCCATCCGCGTCGAGCGTCCACGTGAGCTTGCCCGGCGTCGCGCGCCGCTTCTGCAGCGCGAGATCGTCTTCCTCTTCGCGCTCCGCATCGGCTGCGGTGCGCGTGCTGGCGCCGAGGAATTCACGTGAGTTCATGCGGTCTAGCCCTCAGCCCCATAGTACGAGGACCGGGCGGAGATCCTGCCGCGAATCCGAGCGTTTTTTCTCAGGTGATTACGGGTTCTTGCGTGGAGGCGTCGACCAGGTTCCGGGCGGATCCGGGTCCCAGAACTGGCCCTTGTCGTCCGGGTAGAGGACCGCGTCGAAGCCCGCTTGTTTGGCTCGGTCCGCGATCACGAAGACGTGCTCGCGCAACGGCACGACGATCCGGACCGACTCGACCGGGCTCCCGTCGGGCAGCTGCTTCGCCTTCGCGATCTGTTCGGCTTCCTTCCACGCACTGCTCTCGATCGACCCGTCCGGATCGACGAGCACCGCCTTGTATCCGACGCGCCACTTCGACGAGTAGAACGTGAGCGGCGGCGCGGGCTTCACGGTCCCGCGGACCTCGCGCAGATCCCCGAGGTCATTGAACCCATCGACGAGGTTCGTGGCGACCCGGTCGGCGATCCACGCGTCATGGCCGGTCGCCGCCGCGAGCAGGTCATCTTCGCTCAACGTGCGGGCCCACCGCACGATCACGAGATCGTCGTCGGCCGTAATCGTCGCCGGCGCGGGGGGCGCCGGCTCGGTGAGCTTTTCGGGATCGCCTCGACGCGCATAGGGATGGTCGGTCGTGTGGAACGAGCGATCCAAGAACGTGATGATCGATCGCGCCGGATAGTTGTTGTTCTGTCGCGGCGGACGAGGGCGGGGATACGGAAAGGGGCGCCCTGTGAAGTCGGCACGCACCCATCCGACGTCGATGCCCGCCACACCTTGCAGCGCATGCCAGACCGCACGACCGACCGCCGTCAAGTCGTCGAGCACGGTCTCGTGATGGAGCTGGAGCGCCGCGTTGCTGATCTTGATCGTCAGCTCGACCTTTGGCCCCGCGAGCTGGAGGCGCACGAAGATGTCCTCGGCGTCCTCGCGATCCTGGAAGTCGGCGAGCAAGTCACCCGTGCCGCGGAGGACTGCAGGTCCGCGCGCTGGTGTGATGGGAGAGAAGTCGTCGTCGTTGGCTTTGCCCACCTTCAGTTGATCGCGGAAGAGCGGCACTCCGAAGATCGCCTTGCCGAGCGATTCGCGACGCGCGTGATCACCCAGCCAATCGATGGGTCCCTTGCCGTTGGGACCGAACCGCACGGAGAAACGGAAGAACGCGAAGAGGGAGAGAGCGTTCGCGGGTGCCGTCATGCGGAGCGAGGTTAGCACCGCGCGACAGCGTGCGATGAACATCGGTCCGCGATCCGAATCGCGAACGGCGCGGATATCGACGGCTTGTACGGGCGCTACGTTGGTTTGTGATCGTGAACAGCGCTTCTGCGCTAGCGTTCACCGCATGAGCGGCCTCGACGAGCGGATCGACGACGAGCATGCGGACATCGCGGAGATCGGCGCGTACCTCGACGCGCTGTCCGACGACGCGCGCCACAGCGAGGTCGGCGCGCTCGCGCGCGCGCGGCAGCGCCGCTTGTACGAGAAGGCGGCGCACGCGGAGCCGATCGAGCTCGCGCACTTCGTCGGCGACGCGGGCGCGCGCGAGGAAGTGATCCACGACGGCACCAACACGCTGCCGGTGCCGCCGCCCTTGCGCCGCTTCCAGAAGCGGTTCTGCCGGCCCGACGGCGATCGCGCGCGCTTGTTCGGCTACAACGAAGGCGTGACCCGCCGCGTGATCGGGCCCGGCTACTTCGTCGCGATCCCGACCGACGGCCGCCCGCACTGGACCGCGCGCGGGCCCGTCGTGATCGACTACTACCAGGTGCCCGACGCGGCGGTCGCCGAGTCGTGGCCGCGCGTCGTCGACAACGGGCACGGCCTCCAGCGCTTCGTCTACGATCACACGCGCGACTTCATGCGCCGCGTGTCGCGCCACGTCTCGATCGGCGCCGCCTTCAAGGGCGACAAGCCGCTCGATCACTACTTCGTCTTGTGCCGCCGCGATCGAGCGTGAGGATCGGCGCCGCGGTTTGACTGCGCCGCGGCGTGCGTGTCTCCTTGAGCGCGATGCCGCGCCGCCAACGCCCTCGAGTCGGGACCGCTGAACGCACCAGCCCACAACCGACGCCGACGCCGACGACCTCGACGCCGACGATGCCTACGACCGAGACGACCGGCACCGTCGATTCGATCACGACCGAAGCCGATCACACGACCTTCGTCGTGCACGGCAAGACCTTCCGCTTGCTGACGAGCAACGGCAACTACAACGCGCACTTCTCGCTCTTGCTCGCGTCCGCGATCAACGGCTACGAGATCACGGTCTCGTCGCTCCTCGCGACGGTCGGCGTCCCGGTCGCGGGCACGATCGAAGTGGCCTGGTAATGCCCGCCGGTCCGGCTCGCGAAACCGCGCGCAACCTCGCGGCGGCCTATCACCTCGACGGCGACGACGATCTCTTCAACGAGTCGTGGGATCTCTCGGTGCAGGCTCGCGACGCCGAGCAGGCTCTCGGCACCGATCTCGATGACGAGGTCGAGACCGCGTTCGATCACTTCGAGAGCGCGGTGAGGACGGGCGCGATGGCCGGCGTGCTCGGGCATGCGCGGCTGGCGCGGCGGCCGCGCCAAGGCAAGTACGTCGTGTTCTCCGACCACCACCTGTCGCGGACCGGCAACCGCCAGAACTTCTGCGTCGACTCGGGGAACCTGCAGCTGCTCAGCGACGTGCTGCAGCAGTACTACGACGCCGGCTTCACCGTGATCGAGAACGGCGACGTCGAGGATCTCGTGATCTTCGAGGTGCCGCTCGACACGGTGCGCGCGCGGCAGGACATGTCGCTGTCGGAGCTGAACGCGAACCGCGCGATCTTCCGCAAGGACCAGCTCCAGCGCATCGTCGACGATCCGCGCAACGCGCCGTACTACGCGCAGCTCGCGCAGCTCGCGGCGGCGGGACGCCTGATCCGCGTCGCCGGCAACCACGACTACAACCTGCAGAGCGACGACTTCCTGTCGATCCTGCAGACCAAGATCCCGCACCTCGACCGGCCGGTCGACTACGTCTTCATCGACGGACCGAACAAGGTCGACTTCGCGATCCTGCACGGCCATCAGTTCGATCCGACGTGCACCCCGCGGTTCGCGCCGCAGCTCGGCGAGCTGTTCTCCGAGTGCATGGGGCTCTTCTTCCAGGGCGCCGATCGCGTCTGGCTGTGGAGCGGAGATCCGTGCAGCGACTGGGCGCTCGGCACGAAGGACTTCAACAACAACCTCGTCACCGCCGAGGCCGGCGAGGTCTGGGGTGGGCAAGCCGGCGCGGCGATCGGGCAGGCGCTCGGCACGCTGCACTCGGAGGACGGCTGGGAGACGCTGTTCGGCCACAACATCGCGTGGGAGTACTTCGAGCACAACGATCCCGAGGACGCGTTCCAGCTCGAGGTCCAACCGGGGCTGCGCTGGTTCAAGTATCGATCGCTCGACGAGCTGAACATCCGCGCGGAGCTGCTCAGGCGCTTCGACGTCGAGAAGCGGCCGCGGATGATCTGCGGCCACTCGCACGAGGCGCGGCTCCAGGCGGCGGGCCCCGTCGAGGACAACGCCCGCGATTCGTTCTGGTACTACCTCAACAGCGGATCGGTCGGGCGCTTCGAGAACTTGCTGTGGGGGATCGAGATCGTCGATGGAGAGGCGACGATGATCTCGTGGTGCCGACCGGGCGGCGCCGGCGTCGGCGAGCCCGAGCGCCGCACCTACGAGAGCGTGGCGCTGCCGACCGTCCCGGTGCTGGGGCCGCTCGGCAACGTGCTCGCCGCGTCGAAGGAGGCCGAGGCGCTCGACACCGATCCGAGCGACGAGTGGCTGCCCTCGCTCCTGCGGATGATGATGCGCTAGGCGAGGTTCGTGTAGACGTTCTGCACGTCGTCGTCGTCCTCGAGCGCGGCGACCAGCTTCAAGACCTCGTCGGTCTTGTCGTCGGGGAGCGTCGACAGGTTCGAGGCGACGTACTCGGAGCCCGACGAGATCGGCGTGAGCTTCTTGGCTTCGAGCGCGTGCTGCATCGCGCCGAACGCGGTGAACGGCGCGCGCACGACCAGCTGCTTCTCGCCCTTGTCGCTCTCGCCGTCTTCGAGGGCCTCGAGGCCCGCGTCGATCAGATCGAGCTCGAGCGCGTCGCGATCGACGCCTTCGGGCGACAAGCGGAAGACGCACTGCTTCTGGAACATGAACGCGACCGAGCCCGACGTGCCGAGGTTGCCGCCGTGGCTCTTGAAGTAGTTGCGGATGTTCGCCGCGGTGCGCGTGACGTTGTCGGTCGCCGCGTCGACGACGACCGCGACGCCGTGCGGGCCGTAGCCCTCGTACACGATCGTCTCGTAGTCGGCGGCGCCTTGCCCGCTCGCCTTCTTGATCGCGGCCTCGACGCGATCCTTCGGCATGTTGACCGCGCGCGCGTTCTGCAGCGCGCGGCGCAGGGCCGGGTTGCCGTCGGGGCTGGAGCCGCCGGCCTTCACCGCCATCGCGATGTCCTTGCCGACCTTGGTGAATTGCTTCGCGACGCGGTCCATGCGCGCGAAGATCGTCGACTTGCGTTTCTCGAATGCGCGTCCCACGGACGGAACCTACCCGAGTGAGGCGCCGGTTGCATCAGCGTCGAGCATGGGTGTGCGAAGAACGCGGTCGCGAGAGTTGGCGCAGATCGATCGAAGGGTTCTGGGCCGGAGCGAGCCTGCCGACCCGCTCGAGGTCGTCGCCGCCGAGGGCAGCGTGGTCACGGACGAGCGCGGGCGCACGTACGTCGACTTCGCGGCGGGATGGTGCTGCGGGAATCTCGGGTGGGCGCGGCCCGAGATCCGCGCGCGGCTCGCCCAGTTCCGCGGGCCGGACTACGTCAGCCCGTCGTTGATGTACGCGCCGTGGGTCGAGCTCGCGGCGCGCTTGATCGAGGTCGCGCCGGGCGAGCTCGCGCGCTGCTATCGCGCGGTCGGCGGCACCGAGGCGGTCGAGATCGCGATCCAGATCGCGCGCGCGGCGACCGGGAGAGAGAAGCTGATCAAGATCGAGGACGGCTATCACGGCAACTCGATCGGCGTGCAGGCGATCCGCGGTCGCGTGCGGCCGCCGCTCGGCGAGCGCGCGCTCGCGCGGCTGGAGACCGCGCTGAAGAAGCGCGACGTCGCCGCGTTCATCATGGAGCCGATCGTCTTGAACCTCGGCGTCGAGATCCCGACCGCCGAGTTCATGACCGGCGCGCAGGCGCTGTGCCGCCGCTACGGCACCTTGTTCATCCTCGACGAGGTCGCGACCGGCTTCGGCCGCACCGGCGCGATGTTCGCGACCGAGCACTACGACGTCGAGCCCGACATCCTGTGCCTCGCGAAGGCGATCACCGGCGGTCACGCGCCGATGGCCGCGACCCTGGTCACCGACGAGGTCGCGCGCGCGGCGACCGACTTCGAGCTCTACTCGACCTTCGGCTGGCACCCGCTCGCGGTCGAGGCCGCGCTCGCGAACCTCGACGTCTGGCGCGATCACGGCGACGAGCTGCTCGGCAACATCTGCGAGCGCAGCGATCAGTTCGCGACGCGCCTCGCCGCGATGGATCGGATCGAGCGCGTGCGGATCGCGGGGCTCGCGATCGGCGTCGTGCTCGAAGCCGACGACGCCGACCGCGTCGTCGCGCGCTGCCGCGAGGACGGCCTGCTCGTCACCGGCGAGGAAGACACGCTCGAGCTGTTCCCGGCCCTCACGATCGATCGCGCGACCGCGGACCACGGGCTCGACGTCCTCGCGCGCGCGCTACGCTCGCGGTAGCGACGCGATCAGCGCGTCGATCTCGATCGCGCCGGCGTCGAGCGCGGCGTGATCGTGACCGGGCGCCGCCTGCGCGCGCTGCGAGCGCAGGTGCTCGCGCGCCGACGACGCGAGGTCGCGCGCCGCGTGCAGGTCGTGCGCGAGCAGCGCGGCGCGCGCGGCGCCGAGCTCGCTCTGCCAGCGCGCGTGGAAGCCGATCTCGGCGAAGACCTCGCTCGCGCGCGCGAACGCGGCGCGTGCCGGCTCGGCGTCGGCGGCGTCGAGGTGCGCCTCGCCGAGCAAGAGGTTGCCGATGCCCTCGTACTCGCGGCGTCCGGTCGCCTCGCACAGCTCGATGCCGCGCTCGAGCGCGGCGAGCGCCTCGCCGCGGCGGCCCAGCGCGAGCAAGACGCGCCCGACGTTCACGCGGCAGTCGCCCTCCGACGCGCGATCGCCGATGTCGACGAAGATGCCGAGCGCGCCCGACAGGAGCTGGACCGCCTCGTCGTGCGCGCCGGTCGCGGTGAGGCTCTCGGCGAGGTTCGCGCGCGCGACCGCTTCGCGGCGGCGATCGCCGAGCCGCAGCGCGAGCGCGAGCGCGTGGCGCGCGTGATCGACGCCGCCCGCGCGATCGCCGGCCTCGCCGCGGATCCCCGACAGCGACGTGACGACCTGCTGCTCGACGTCGAGATCGCCGGCGGCGCGCGCGAGATCGAGCGCGAGATCGGCGTCGTCCTGCGCGCCCGCCCACTCGCCGTGCTTCATGCGCGCCCACGCGCGCGCGTCGAGGATGCGCGCGCGCAGCGCCGGCGGATCGGCGGGCGTGGTGTCGGCGACCAGCGCGTCGAGCTTCGCGAGCACGTCGGGCGCGCCGGTGCGGATCGCCGCGGCGGCGCCGACCGCGCGCGCCTCGAGCGCGGCCGCGCGCTGGCCCGCGCGGAGGGCCGCGATCGCGGCGCGATCCGCGAACGTCGCGGCCGCCGCGAGCACGCCGCGCGCGAGCGCCGCCTCCGCGCGCTGGCGCAGCGCCTCCAGCTGGAGCGTGACCAGGCCGCGCTCCGCCGCGGCTTCGGCGGCGCGCGCGAGCCGCAGGTCGGCGTCGTCGTAGCGGCCGTTCGCGAGATCGACGACGCCCGCGAACAGATCGAGCCCCGCGCGATCGGCGGGATCGATCGCTTGGCGCTCGGCGTCGGCGCGGCGGGCCGCGTCGATCGCGCGCGACACCGCGACGCGCGCGCTGTCGACGTCGTGGCGGCCGAGCGCCTCGCGCGCCGCGCGCACGCCGAACGCGACCGCGAGCGTCCACGCGCCGATCGCGTGGTGGTGATACGCGAAGACGTGCGCCCAGCGATCATCTCGATCGCCGTGCACGTGCGCGAGCGCCTCGACGACCGCGACGTGCGCGCGCCGCCGCTGGCGCGCGGGCATCGCGTCGTACAGGACCTGCCGCACCAGCGGCGCGACGAAGCGCAGATCGTCGCCGGGCGTGACGCCGCGATCGGTGACGAGCCGCGCGGTGCACGCGAGATCGATCGCCCGATCGAGCTCGCGATCCTTCACGCCGCTCGCGACCGCGAGCGTGTCGACGCGGAACTGATCGCCGATCACCGACGCGATCTCGAGCACGCCGCGCTCCTGCGCGCCGAGCTCGGCGAGCCGCGCGCGCACCATCGACGTCACGCTCTCGGGCAGCTCGACGTCGTCGAGCGGCGCACACCGCCAGCCGACCTCCTCGCGCCGGATCGCGCCGCGCGCGACCAGGTGCCGCACGAGCTCGGACAAGACGTACGGGTTGCCGGCGCTGGTGCGCTCGAGCCGCCGCACGTCGATCGCGCCGATCAGGAGCGGACGGAACGTCGACTCGAGCCACGCGCGCACCTCGTCCTCGTCGAACGGCGCGAGCGCGATCTCGACCAGCGACGGGCCGCGCCGCGCGCGCCAGCGATCGAGCTCGCGCGCCTCGCCGGTCTGCGCGGTCGCGACGATCATCGTGCCGCGCGGCCCGAGCGTGCGATGGAGATGATCGACGAGCTCCAGATCCGATGCGTTCGCCCACTGCAGATCGTCGAAGACGAGCACGAGCGGCCGGCCCGCGGCGCGCCCGACCAGCGCGTCGGCGATCGCCGCGAAGGTCAGCCAGCGATCGCGCGAGGTGCGCGCGTCGGCGTCGATCTTCGCGCGCGCGGCCGACGCGTCGCCGCGATCGCCGAGCATCGCGAGGAACGTCTCGAGCGGCGGCGGCCGCGAGCCCGCGTAGTCGTAGAAGCGGCCGATCGCGGCGAGCGCGCCGCCCTCGCGCGCCCAGGTCGCGAGCTGCTCGACGATCCGCGACTTGCCCGCGCCCGCCTCGCCGACGATCAGCGCGATCTGGCCGTCGCCCTCGAGCGCGCGCGCGTACGCGTCGTGCAGGCGCGCCAGCTCCTCGCGCCGCCCGACGAAGCGCGCGAACGCCGGCGCCTCCTCGGTCGGCCGCGACGTCACGCGCGTGATCGGCCGCTCGATCGTGTCGTCGTACGTGCTCGCGCGCGCCGGGCTGCGCGGCCCCGACTCCTCGCCGGCGGCGATGCGCGCGAGCCGCTCCGCCGAGCTCGGCCGCCGCTCGGGATCGATCGCGAGCGCCGCGTCGATCGCGGCCTCGATCGATCGCGGCACCGACGCGAGCACCTCGCGCGCCGGCTTGTACTCGCCGGCGGCGATCGCGAGCGCGGTCGCCATGCCGTCGCCGCTGCGATCGAACGGCAGGACGCCGGTGATCATCTCGTAGAGCAGGACGCCGAGCGCGAAGATGTCGGCGGCCGGCGTGACCGCGCGGCCCGCGAGCTGCTCGGGCGCCATGTGCGTGACGGTGCCGATCACCGTCCCGGGCGACGTGATCTCGCGCTCGAGGCGTTGATCGATCGCGAGGCCGAAGTCGAGCACCTTCGGGATCTCGGTGCCGTCGTCGGCGGTCGCGACGATCACGTTCGACGGCTTGAGATCGCGGTGCACGATCCCGCGCCGGTGCCCGGCTTCGACGGCGGCGCACACCTGCGAGAAGATCCACAGCGCGCGATCCGGCGCGATCGGTCCGCGCACGATCTCGCGCGACAGCGTGTGGCCGCCGAGCAGCTCCATCACGAGGAACGCGCCGATGATCGGATCGGTCGCGTAGTCGAAGACCTGCACGACGTTCGGGTGACGGATGTGCGCGGCGGCTTGCGCCTCGGTCGCGAAACGGCGCCGATTGATCGGCGAGTCCTGCGACGGCAACAGCCGCTTGAGCGCGACGACGTCGCCGAGCGCGAGGCGTTTCGCCCCGTACACCTCGCCCATGCCGCCCTTGCCGAGGAACCGAAGGATCTCGTATCGGTCCGCGACGATCAGGCCCGGCAGGAGGCGATCGACGCTCACGCGTCGATTCTCGCGCGACATCTCGCGCGGCGATACCCCGATCTCACGGTCACATCTGGGGTAGCCGGCGTCCAGCCGGCATGACCATACGAACCGCGATTCCGATCTTGCTGCTCGGGGCGTGTACGGCGGGTGACCTGGAGACGGGCACGCTCGACGGAGACGTCCTTTCGTATCCGTCGGCGCAGGGCACCGTCGATTACACGACGTCGCCGACCGGCACCTATCTCAAGCAGGCGGGAGATCCGATCACGCAGCCCGTGACGATCTATCTCGTCTTCTACGGCGCGAAGTGGCAGGGCGCGACCAACGCGATCCAGCTGTTCCACGACTTCGCCGACAACCTGTCGGGCTCGCCGCTCGCGAGCGTGATGGCGAGCTACGACGACGACAACGGCAACAACGTCCCCGACACGTTCACGCGCTACGGCACCGACTACATCGACTCGACGTATTCGGTCGGCAAGACGCTGTCGGTCACCGAGATCGGCGACGTGATCGATTCGGCGATCTCGGCGGGCAAGCTGCCCAAGGATCAGAACGGCATCTACTGGTTCCTGCCCGACAGCGACGTCGCGCCGGGCACCGGGCTCGAGACCTTCTGCAGCCAGGCGTGCGGCAATCATCCGCGCCACACGAACGGCACGACGACGATCCACGCCGCGTTCGCGATCAACCCGAACTACTGCGACTCGATCGGCTACACCGGCTGCGACTTCAACGGCGGCAGCCTGAGCCCGAACGATCAGCCCGCGCACGACGCGATGGTGCAGGTCATGTGGCACGAGACCGAGGAGGCGCTCACCGATCCCGACGGTCAGGGCTACTGGGTCGACAGCGTGAAGGCCGACGGCACCGCGAAGACGAAGGAGACCGCCGATCAGTGCGAGGGCGGCTTCACCGAGGACACGCTCGCGCACGGCGAGGTCGGCGCGGTGCAGGTCGATCTCGACTACACCGCCGACAACGGCGCGATCGCGAACACGCACCTCGGCAGCCGCGACTACCTGCTGCAGCCGATGTGGCAGAACGCCGACCGCGGCGGCTGCGTGCGGCGCCTGCTCCTCAATCGTCCCGCGGTCGCGATCGGGACGACCGGCGCGACCGGCGATCTCGACGCCAACGGCGTGAGCGACTTCTTGTGGCGCGACATGCGCTCGGGCGCGCTCACCGCGATCACGCTCGACGCCAGCGACAACCGCTCGGCGCCGACGCTCGTCACCGGCGCGACGACCAAGGAGGTGCACACGCAGATCTACGGCTTCGCCGACTTCAACGGCGACACCTCGGCGGATCTGCTGTGGCGCAACCTCGACACCGGCAAGCTGATGGTGTGGGGCATGGGCGGCGCGGTCGTGCAGTCGACGGCGACCTTGTCGTCGGTGAACCTGCCGCAGACGATGCTGATCAAGGCGGTCGGCGACTTCAACGGCGACGGCAAGGCCGACGTCTTGTTCCAGGACGCGAACACGATGGCGACCCGCACGTGGTTCTCGACGTCGTGGGCCGCGTTCGACGCGACGACCTTGCCGGTCAACACCAACTCGCCCGGCTCGAACGACAACGCCGACACGCTCGGCACCGGCGACTTCGACGGCGATCACCGCGCCGACGTGCTCTGGCAGGACAAGGGCACCGGCGCGTACAAGGTCTGGCGCTTCACCGGCAGCAACTTCCGCACGATCTCGTCGACGACGATCTCGCCGTCGGGCATCTCGCGCATCCTCGGCGTGGTCGACATCGATCGCGACGGCGTCGCGGATCTCGTCGCGGTCGACAGCGCGAAGGCGAACGTCGTCTGGTTGAAGATGACCGGCGGCGTGCCCGGCGCGCCGCACACGATCCTCGCGCTGCCGGCGCCGGAGTGGCGCTTCTCGGGCGGCGTGCGCTCGGGCATCGGCGGGGCCGGCGGCATCCTCTGGTACAACCGCAAGACCGGCGACCTCGCGCGTTGGCGCCTCGACAGCGCGGGCAACTTCGTGACGTCGAGCCACCTCGTGGTCGGCGAGCCTTCGTACATGCAGTTGGTGTCGAACTAGCCCGATCGTGTTATCAACCGCGCGTCGTGGCGAGGACGCGTATCGGGACTTGTGCCGGGCCGGCGGATGCGGCGCTCGTGCGCGCGATGTTCGACGCGCACGGCATCCATGTCGTGATCGGCGCCGAGCAGCACGCGGGGATGTTGGGCGGGCTCGGCGGCGCGTTCGTGTCGCTCGACATCTGGGTCGACGCGGACGACGCGGAGGAGGCGGCGGAGCTGTTGCAGGCCATGCGCGACAGCGAGCCGGAGCCGCTCGAGAGTGAAGAAGCCGGAGAAGACGACGCCGCAGACGCGCCGGACGATCTCGCGATCGAAGCGCGCGTCGATCGCCGGCGCCGCACCGGCATCGCGCTCTTGCTCTCGTGCTGCATCACGTTCGGCACCGGCCACATGTTCTCGCGCGCGTGGCTGCGCGGCCTGATGCTCGCGGGGCTCGAGATCTTCGCGTTCTCGCTGATCGGCCACTACCACACGCGCGTGCAGGGCGCGATCTTGTTCGCCGCGGTCGTGCTGACCGACATGATCGGATCGATCGTGCGCGTCCGCCGCGCCGCGCCGCGGATCCCGCGCGCGCGGATCGCACGGACCTGACTACGACGGGCAGCGCGCGCCGGCGTCGCGCAGCGTCACGCGGCGCAGGCCGAGGCGGCCGTCGAGCTCGACGTAGCCCGACTTCACCGCCGCGAACAGATCGACGTGCGCGCCGGTGATGCGCGCGCCGGTGTCGCCCGCGACGACGCACCCGTCGTGCACGAAGCCGCCCCACGGCGGATCGCCCGGCATCAAGACGCCGTCGAGCTCCGCGACGTACAGCTTGGTGCCGTACGCGATCTGCGTGCGATCGACCGCGATCGTGCGGAACGGGACCAGCGCGCGATCCTGCACGCCTTCGCCCCACGGGTGCGCGGCGTCGACGGCGTGATAACAGACGCGCCGGCCCGCGCAAGCGTCGGCGCGGTTGATCGTGCGGCCGTCGTGCAGGCGGCCGGTGCCCTCGAGCTCGAGCGCGCTCGCGAACTTCGCGGGTACGCGATCGAGGACCGCGCCGTGCTCGTCGTAGATCGCGGTGTCGGCCGGCGCCGTGAAGTCCGCCTCCGCGCTCATCCAGTAATAGGTGAGCTCGAACGAGCCGCGGATCGCGCCGGGCGCGCCGCGCAGCGCGGGCACCTCGATCGTCGCGTCGGGGGCGACGTCCTCGGCGGCGCCACCGCACGCCGCCAGCGCGATCGCGACCGCTGCTCCTCCCAGGATCCGCACGGGCATCTACGCTCGCACAGCCGGATCGCAATCCGTCTCTCCGGAATCCGGACCTCCGGA
Source organism: Kofleriaceae bacterium (assembly GCA_035493675.1). GTDB lineage: Bacteria > Myxococcota_A > Polyangia > Haliangiales > Haliangiaceae > JAIOQA01. The sequence continues at coordinate 42,335 of DATJIA010000068.1, forward strand.
TCTCGGAGACTCCCGACGGAGAGATCTCAGCAATTTCCGTGGGCGTCACCGTTTCCCGTCACATCTTGCCAGCCCAGTGTCTGCCTGCTCACGATGGCGATCGGGCTCGATCGGTTGATCAACGGCGAAGTCGGCGACGAAGAAGTCGCCCGCCGTGCGATCGCGCCCGGCCGCGTGCCCGCGACCATCAACCTCGCGCCGCGCCCGCTCACGAACATCGTGTTCCGATACGCGGATCGCGACGACAACGGCGTCGCCGCCGGCGCCGACGTCGCGGTCGCGCACGCCGCGGGCTCGAGCGGTTCGCCGCTGCCCGCCGATGTGCGCGCGAGGTTCGAGCAGTCGCTCGGCGCGGATCTCTCGGGCGTGCGCGTGCACACGGGCGACGCGTCGGCGACCGCCGCGCACGCGGTCGGCGCGCACGCGTACACGATCGGTCAGGACATCCACTTCGCGGGGGGCGCGTTCTCGATCTCCGATCCGTTCGGGCTCCACCTGCTCGCGCACGAAGTGGCGCACACGGTGCAGCAGTCGGGCGGCGTCGCGTCGCAGCGGCAGCACAAGCTCGAGGTCTCGACGCGCGGCGACGCACTCGAGATCGAGGCCGAGCGCGCGGCCGACGCGATGGTCTCCGGCGCGCGCGCCGCGGTCAGCGGCGGCCCGACGATCGCCGCCCGCGGCCCCGGTGACCCGCCGCCCGCGGCCGGCGGCGCGACCGCGAAGAAGTCGGTGCGCGAGACCGTCGAGCTGGTCGACTTCAACTTCTCGAAGGACGGCGCGGTCACCTCGAAGCCCGACGCGAAGGGGATCGCGATCGACGCGCCCGACATCAAGCTGGTCGCCAACGTGAAGATCAAGGACTCGATCACCGGCGACGATCTGAAGGCGGTCGAGGAGATCAAGGTCGGCTCGGTCCAGAACCTCACGTCGTCGGATCGCACCGGCGTCTACAAGAAGCCCGACGGCTCGGTCGCCGTCGAGTACCGCGGCAGCGCGGGCGCGATGGCCGACGCGCAGTGGCAGGACGGCAAGAGCGCGACCGGTCCCAAGGATCGCGACAAGGGCGCGGTCGCGCCGTTCTACCAGACCCCCGACACGCTCGGCCCGAACAAGGTCACCGCGCAGGCGAAGATGGACGACAAGCCCGGCTTCCAGCTGCCGATGCAGATGAGCGGCGGCACGCTGACGGAGATCAAGGGCCAGGACAGCTTCGTCACGTCGGCGGCGGCGAAGCGCGACGGCGATCTCGTGCACCTGCAGCAGGAGCAGTGGTCGGTGCCGTGGGCGATGCAGATCGACGCGTCGAAGACCGGCGCCGGCAAGCCCGTCGACGCCACGCCGACCACCGCCACGCCGGACAAGAACGACGGCGACATCGCGATCAACTCGCCCGACTGGTTCAAGTTCAAGACCGTCGAGGACGCGAAGGCCGCGCCGATCAACACGCTGCTCAGCGCGCTCGCGGTGTCGCGCTCGAAGGATCCCGACAACTACCAGATCTGCCTGCAGGCGGTGCAGCAGCTCAACTGGCGCTTCACCGTCACCGTGCGCTGCAACGAGAAGTACTCGCTGATCATGAAGGACAACGTGAAGCTGTCGTGCAAGGGCGCGCAGGGCAGCTTCGACTCGACCTTCGAGCTCGGCAAGGGCGACAGCGGCACCGCGACGTTCCAGTTCGGGACGATCTTCGACGCCGCGCAGTGGGTCGACGGCAACAAGATCACGTTCGTCGTCACCGCCGAGGGCCATACGTTCTCCGAGACCCAGGGCTGCCCGTGGACCGGCACCGAGGGCACGGTGCCGATGGGCGACTCGAAGGGCAAGTACAACATCGGCGTGGTCAGGAGCTAATTACACGGCGTGCCCTTCGGCGACGCGCCGACGCACGCGCCCCACTGGCCGTTCGCCTTGCAGATCTGATCGCCGTAGCAGCTGCAGCCGCCCGCGTACGGACAACACGCTTGATCGTCGTTCGGCGCGCACACCGTGCCGACGACGCCGATCGTGATCGCGCTGTTCGAGCCGGTGACGGCATACCCGCACGACGGCGTCGCCGCGAAGACGTGCTTGCCCCACGCGGGCGGATTGATCGACGTGCCGCTCGGCGCCGCGCCGATCACGAAGTTGTAGAAGGTCGTGCCCGAGGGCGGCAGCTGCTGGCAGCTCGCGACGCCGTAGGTCTCGAGCACGCCGGCGGCGACGTAGTCCATCACGAGCCCCGGGCTGACGGTGAGCGTCGTCGACTGACCGTTCGACTTGTTGCGCGAGACGATCTGCCACGTCGCGCACAGCCCGGTCGCGTCGCAGCTGGTGCCGATGAGATCGCCGAGCACGAGCGTGCCCGGGCTGATCGCGATCGGCGCGCTGTGGAACTGGCCCTGCGAGCAGCAGTCCCAGCTCATCAGCGACCACCCCGCCGGACCGTCGGCCTGGTTCCAGCCGAGCACCGGCTGCAGGATCGGCGTGTCGAGCGACGATCGATTCTCGAGCCCGGGGAAGAAGTAGATCGTCGCGTCGGTCTGCGCGGGCGCGGGCGGCACCGTCCACTGCGCGTGGAAGTAGCTGACCGGTCCGGTCGCGACCGACGCGGCGTATTCGATCCAGCCGTTGGTCGCGGGCGGCTTCGCGCGATCGTGCTCGTCGACGATCTTGCCTTGCACGTCGTACCGCGGCGACGTGCACGGCGCGATCGCGCGCACGCTGCCGTCGGCGCGCGCGACGCGCCCGTCCTCGAGGACGCGCTCGCCGTCGTCGAGCTGGTGCACGCACGACGGATCGAACCAGCCGTTCGGCGTCGCGAGGTACGACGGCGGCACGTTCGGCGGCCGCGTCATGACGACGTAGACGCCCTCGGTCGTCTCGTCAGGAATGGTCGCGCACGCCGACAGCGCGGCGATCGCGAAGATGCTCAGAGCTCTCTTCATCGAATCCTCCCGTTCGCATCTGCGAACGCGACCTCTACGACGATCGCGGATCCGCGGATCGCCGATCTCACGCGGCGTGAGCCGTGGGAAGGATTCGATCGACGCGGGCGTAGCACCTACCCGATCGGGGGATGCGACAGCTGCACGAATGCGTACGCATGATCGCGTGCAACGCATCAAGGACCCCGCCGCGATCGAGGCGCGTCTCCTCGAGCTCGCCCACACGACCGACGCGAAGCTGACCGCCGCGGCGCTCGCGTACTTCGCGCCGTGCTCGCTCGAAGATGCCGCGCGCGTGCTCGAGGAGCTCGCCGCGCACGATCGCCTCGGGATGGAGATCGAGGACGACGGCACGATCGTCTATCACCTGCGCGGGCGGCAGAAGCTGTCCCCTGCGGCGCCGGTCTTGGTGCGCTCGGTGATGACGCCCACGCGGCCCGTGCGCGCCGCGAGCCCGTTCGCCGCCGGCCTGCTCAGCATGTGGATCCCGGGCGCGGGGCAGCTCTACGCCGGGCGCACCGGCGCCGCGATCCTGTGGTTCCTGATCGTCGGCATGGGCTACGCGCTGGTGCTGCCCGGGCTGATCTTGCACCTGTTCTGCATCGCCAACGCGGTCAGATCCGCGCGCCGCCTGAACGCCGCGCCGCCGCCGCACCTGCTCGCGCCCGCGTTAAGCTAGGGCGTGGTCTTCCTGTTCGGCGCGACGTCGATGCTCGGCTGGTCGATCTGGCGCGCGCGCCCGATCGAGACGGTCGCGTTCTCGAACGCGTCGACGCGCGCGCGTCCCGCCGACGTCACGGGCGCGATCGATCTCGACGACGAGCGCGCGGTGCGCGCGCTGTTCGCGCGATCGCGGCCGTCCTTGATCATCAACTGCGCGGGCGTGTGCGACGTCGAGACGTGCGAGCGGTCGCCCGACTTCGCGCGGCTCGTCAATGTCGAGGGCACGCGCAACTTGATCGAGCTCGCGCCGCCCGAGACGCGCATCGTGCACTGCTCGAGCGAGCACGTCTTCGGCGGCGATCACGGCCCGTATCACGAGGGCTCGCCGACCGCGCCGATCAGCGTCTACGGCCGCACGCGCGTCGCCGCCGAGGAGCTCGTGCTCGCGCGCGCGAACACGGTCGTGATCCGCGGCGGCTTGTGGATCGGGCCGTCGTCGACGGGGCGCATCGGTCACCTCGACTGGCTGCGCGATCGCCATCGCCGCGGTTTGCCGATGACGGTCGTCGCCGACGAGCACCGCACGGCGGTGTGGGCGGAGGACGCCGCGCGGCGCGTGTGGGAGATCGCGCGCGCTGACATCACCGGGATCCGACATCTCACTGCGACACGCGCGGTGTCGCGCCCCGAGCTCGCCGCGTACCTCGTCTCGCATTTCGGGATCGGCGCGCGCTTCACGCAGACGCTCCGCGCGCAGCGCACGACGCCGCACCTCGGCAACGTCGAGCTCGCCACCCGTTACCGCGACCTGCTCGCGCTTCCTCTGCCCGCCGTCGTTCCCGCGTGACATCGCTGGATCGATGAAGCACACGAGCATCCTGTTCTGGATCTCGGTTGCATCGCTCGGCGCCTGTGCCGACGCGTCTGCGATCGATCCGAATTCCAACTCACAATCACCGCCCGAAGGTCCGGAGGAGTACACGCAGCTCGCCGATCCGAACGGCCCGCACGATCACGCGCTGCCCGACGACGGCACCGCGCGCGCCGAGTGGGACGTCGATCCGTCGCTGCGCACCGGCGTCACGCGCACGGTGCGGGTCGAGACACCCGACGGCATCAAGGAGATCAGCGCCGACGTGCGCGCCGACGGCACGCTGGTCGCCGGCGGCGACATGATCGTCGGCACGACCGAGCGCTCGTCGTTCACGTCGAAGGTCGGCTTGCGCTGGCCGAACGCCAAGGTCCGCTTCGCGTTCGACGGCACGTTCAAGTCGACCGACGGAAACGACGTCGCGACGATGAACTCGATGCGCGACGCGTTCGATCGCATCGCGCAGCGCAGCCCGGTCCGCTTCGAGGACCTGACCGGCAAGGCGCTGAGCGGCGACGTCGTCGTGATCACGAACAACCCGAAGGAGACCAGCTCGAACGTCGGCCGCATCGGCGGATCGCAGACCTTGAACATGCACTCGGGCGTCCAGTTCGGCACGATGATCCACGAGACGCTGCACGCGACCGGGTTCATCCACGAGCAGCAGCGCTCGGATCGCGCGTCGTTCGTCGCGACGCACCCCGAGTGCTACGGCACCGACGCCGATCCGCCCGCCGACTTCAACATCGTGGCGAGCACGACGCTGGGATCGAGCTACGACTACGGCTCGGTCATGCAGTACGGCTCCGGCGCGTTCTGCATCCCCGACTCGACCGATCGCGACGGTGACAAGGACAAGACGGAGTGCGGGTTCCACCCGGGCAACCCGTTGCGCCACTGTTGGACGATCGAGAACGTCGACGACGTCGACTGTCCGGTCGGCGTCTGCTTCGATCGCGACGGCGACGGCAAGCGCGAGGAGATTCGCTCGCAGCGCGACGACATCAGCGCCGAGGACATCAACTCGCTCTGGGAGATGTACGCGCAGGCGCTCGGCACCAACGAGGACGGCGACCACTTCGGCAGTGAGATCGCGGTCGGCGACTTCGACGGCGACGGCCGCAACGATCTCGCGGTCGGCGCGCCCGGCAAGGCGCCGGGCAGCGATCCGCACTCGGGGGCGGTCTTCCTCTACAAGGGCACGGCGCGCGGGCTCGAGCCGTGGCGCGTGCTCACCGAGGAGACCAAGGCGGTCGAGGCGAACGGCAGCATCGGCGACGCCCTCGGCGTCGACGAAGAGGGCGATCTGTTCGGATCCGCGCTCGCGGTCGGCGACTTCGACGGCGACGGCATCGATGATCTGGCGGTCGGCGCGCCCGGTGAGAGCGTCGGCGGAAGCGGCGCGAGCGCGGGCGCGATCTATCTGTTCAACGGCCACGCCAACGTGCGCTTCGACGCGCGCTTCGGGCTCCAGCCGCTGCGCGAGCTCGATCAGAACGCGCTCGGTGCGTCGCCCGAGCAGGGCGATCGGTTCGGTCAGGCGATCGCGGCCGGCGACTTCGACGGCGACGGCACCGACGATCTCGCGATCGGCTCGCCGGGCGAAGCGTTCCCGGGCAAGCCGCGCTCCGGCGTCGTCTACATGGTGAAGGGCAAGACCTTCGCGAAGACGGACACGCTCAGCTCGCAGGACTTCCTGCAGTCGCTCACCGATGGTCAGGAGTTCGGCTTCTCGCTCGCGGCGGGCAACCTCGACAATCATGGATCCGACGATCTCGTGATCGGCGTGCCGCACTTCGACGAGGGATCGATCGAGAGCGCCGGCGCGCTCGCGTTCTACAAGGGCGGCGCGAGCATGCAGGTGTGGCGCTTCGACACCGATCCCGACGGTTCCGCGAAGGCGTTCGACGAGCTCGGCTTCCGCGTCGTCGTCGGCCAGCTCGACGGCGGCGGCGTCGAGGAGATCGCCGCGAGCGCGCCGCTCCACGAGGGCGGCCGCGTGTACGTCTATCACGTCGGTCCGCAGCAGACCGTGCCGACCCGGTTCAAGACGATCGGGCAGGGCACCGTCGGCAGCGACGACGTCCGCGGCGAGCTGTTCGGCGCGAGCCTCGCGATCGGTGACGTCGACGGCGACTTCGGCGCGGATCTCGTGATCGGCGCGCCGCGCGAGACGATCGGCGCGGTGACCACGCGCGGGCAGGCGTGGGCGCTGCGCGGCATCGGCTTCGAGCTGATCAGCAGCGTCGGGCCCGACGCGGTCGAGGCGGCCTCGATCGGCGACGGCTTCGGCACCGCGACGGCGATCGCCGACGTCGACGGTGACAACAAGACCGAGCTGTTCGTCGCCGCGCCGTTCCGCGACGACGGATCGATCGACGATCCGGGCGCGATCTACCGCTTCGGCGTCAAGAACGGCACGCTCGTCGCGAAGCAGAAGATCTGGCAGCCGACCGACGCGTCGGACAACTGATCACTTCTCGACGCCGCGCACGAGGATCTCGAGCGCCTGGACGAGGTAGCGCTCGTCGAGCTCGGGGTCGTCGGGATCGAGGTCGAGGGCGCGGCACAGGAAGGCGCGGTGATCGATCCAGTGCTGGACCAGCGCCGCGCCGACGACGAGCATCAACTTGTCGTCGACGTCGGCGCGGATCAGGCCGGCGCGCTTGGCGCGGCGCACCCATTCGCCGGCGCGCTGCCAGATGCCGTCGGACGCGCCCCACGCCTGCTCGTCGCCCTCGAGCCGCGCCCACGCGGTGAGGCGCGTGAGGTTCGGCTGCGCGCGCAGGAACTCGAAGTAGCCGCGCACGATCGAGATGATGAACGTCGGATCGAGCGCGGCGCCCTTGGTCGGGCGCTCGACGTCGAAGCGATCGGTGAAGCGCTGCTTGACCGCCTCGTACAGCTTCACCTTGGTGTCGAAGTGATGATGGATCAGCGCCTGCGACGTCTTCGCGCGGCGCGCGATCTCGCGCATCGACGCGGCGGCGAAGCCGCGCTCGGCGAACGTCGCCTCGGCGGCGTCGAGGATCTCCTTGCGCGTCTCCTCGGCGCGCTTCGTGTTGCGATCCATTCTTGACACGAGACTAATCGATCGATTAGTCACTGATCAAGCGATTAGTCAGTGGAGCGTGCGCGATGACCGACCTTCCCGCCGACGCGATCTCGTCCAAGCCCGTCCGCATCTGGGGCCAGCGCAAGAGCTGGTTCCGCACCTGGGGCTTCCCGCTGGTGCTGATCACGCTGTGCCCGCCGCTGACCGTGCTGCTCTGGATCCTCACGGCCGGCTACGGCGGATCGATCGCGCACTTCGCGCGCGCGATCACGTGGCCCGAGCTGCTCGCGATGCTGCCGTCGCCGTCGCTCGCCGCCGTCGAGATCCTCGGCGCGTGGTTCGCGCTCCAGCTCGCGCTGCTCAAGCTCTTGCCGGGCAAGCCGCACCTCGGGCCGGTGACGCCGATGGGCAACCGCCCCGCGTACAAGCTCAACGGCGTGCTCGCGTTCGTCGTCACGCACGCGCTGCTCTACGTCGCCGCGTATCCGCTCGCGCTGTTCTCACCGACGATCGTCTACGACCACTTCGGCGAGATCGTGATCACGCTGTCGAGCTTCGCGCTGGTCTTCTGCGCGTTCCTCTACGCGAAGGGCGTGCTCGCGCCGTCGACGACCGACGCCAGCCGCTCGGGCAACCTGATCTTCGATTACTACTGGGGCGTCGAGCTGCACCCGCGGCTCTTCGGCGTGAGCTTGAAGCAGCTCTTCAACTGCCGGCTCGCGATGATGGGTTGGAGCGTGATCCTCTTCTCGTTCGCCGCCGCGCAGCGCGCGCGCTTCGGGTACGTGAGCGACGCGATGGCGATCTCGGTCGGGCTCCAGGTCGTCTACATCTTCAAGTTCTTCGTCTGGGAGAGCGGCTACTTCAACTCGCTCGACATCATGCACGACCGCTTCGGCTTCTACATCTGCTGGGGCGTCACCGCGTGGCTCCCGATCGTGTACACGCTGGTCGGGCTCTACCTCGTCGGTCATCCGGCGGACTTCGCGTGGCCGGTGAGCGCGGCGATGATCGCGTTCGGCCTCACCGCGATCTGGATCAACTACGCCGCCGACGCGCAGCGGCAGCGCGTGCGCGCGACCGACGGCAAGACGAAGGTCTGGGGCAGGCCGCCCGAACTCATCCGCGCCGAGTACTCGACCGGCGACGGCAAGACCCACCACAGCATCCTGCTCGTCTCGGGTTGGTGGTCGGTCGCGCGCCACTTCCACTACGTGCCGGAGATCCTGCTCGCGCTCGCGTGGACCTTGCCCGCCGGCTTCGATCAACCGCTGCCGTACTTCTACGTCGTCTACTTGACGATCCTGCTCGTCGATCGCGCCGGCCGCGACGACCTGCGCTGCCGCCAGAAGTACGGCGCGTACTGGGACGAATACTGCCGTCGCGTCCCGTCGAAGATCATCCCGGGGATCTACTAGAGCCCGAGCTGCGCGGCGACGAACCGATAGGTGCGCACGAGGAACGCGATCTTGTTGTCGCGCCGCGTGACGCCGTGGCCCTCGTTGTCGACGAGCATGTACTCGACCGGGATCTTGCGGTGCTGGAGCGCGGTGACGATCTGATCGGCCTCGCCCTGCGGCGTGATCGGATCGTGCACGCCTTGATAGACGAAGACCGGTGACGTGACCGCGCCGACGTAGGTCAGCGGGGACCATTGCTCGAGGAGCGCGTCGCCGTCCTCGGTGCCGAGCGCGCCGAACTCGGTCTCGTCGAAGACGCGCACCTGCTGATCCTCGAGCTGCTCCATCGTCTTCAAGTTGCTCATGCCGGAGCCGTCGATGCCGGCGCGCCACAGCGACGGCTGCTTGCCGAGCGCGAGCAAGGTCATGTAGCCGCCGTAGCTGATGCCCGCGATCACGATGCGATCGCCGTCGCACCACGGCTGCGCGCGCAGCCACCGGTTGACGCTCTCCATGTCCCGGAGCGCGTCGCCGCGCTTCGCCGCGTCGTCGGCCGCCATGTAGTCGAAGCCGAACCCCGACGAGCCGCGGATGTTCGGCGCGATCACCGCGAAGCCCATCGACGACCAGAAGCCCATCATGTAGCTCCAGCCGATCGGCGCCGAGCCCGACGGGCCGCCGTGCACCCAGACCAGCGTCGGCAGCTTGTGCGATGAAGCGGCGGGCGGGAGATAGACGTTCACCGGGATCGACTTGCCGTCGAAGGCGGCGACGTGATCGATCGTCGCGGTCGGGCGCGGCGCGTCGAGGCCGGCGCGCGGATCGTCGCGCAGCGGGATCAGGCGCAGCGTCGCGCTGTCGATCGCGAAGACGTCGGTCGGCGCGTCGGGGCGCGTGATCGTCGCGGCGAGCTGCGCGCCGTCGGCGCGATAGGGACCGAGGCCGCCCGAGACGAGCCCGAGCTCCGCGGTGCGCGGGTGTGCGAGCTGCGCGTCGACGACGCGGACCTCGAGGTGATCGCCGGCGTCGATCTCGATCGCGACCTGATCGCCTTTCGGCGAGACCTCGAGCCCGCCGACCGACGCGTTCGGCGCGGTCGTCTCGTCGTAGCGCGCGAGCTCGCGCGCAGTCGACGCATCGATCCGCAAGACGCGCGCCGGTCGTCCGCGCGCCTCGCTGCTCAGATAGATCGACTGGCCGTCGGGCGCGAACTGCGCGTCGCCGATCGCCGCGATCTCACCGTCGGGCGGATAGACGCGGGCCGCGACGCCGTCGGCGAGATCGATCGCGAACACGAGCTGCGACTCGTCGGAGAGGAAGCGCTCGTAGATCGCGTGCGTGCCGTCGGGCGAGACCGCGCGCAGGAAGCCGCTGCCCTGATCGGAGTAGAGATCGCGCGGCGCGCCGCCCAGGCGCTGCACGAACACGTGCGTGGTCGCGTCGGTCATCGTGTGCGCGGAGAACGCGAACAGATCGGGCACCTCGCGCGAGACCGCGGGCGGATCGCGATGCAGCTCCGGCGCCGGCGTGAGATCGGTGAAGCCCGAGCCGTCGAGCTCGACGCGGAAGACGTGGAAGTTGCCGTCGGCGTCGTGATCGGAGACGAACAGCGCGGTCTGCTCGCCGGGCAAGACGCGCACGCCGCTCACGCGATCGTTCGGCCCGGGCAGCTTCTTCGGCGCCGCCGACGGATGCGCGGCGTCACCGACGTAGATCGCCGGCAACCCGTCGCGCGTCGAGACGAACACGACCCGCCCGTCGCTCAGCAGGATCGGCGACGAGCTGGTGTACGCGTCGACGAACGCGGCCGCGCGCGCCTCGAGGTCGACGGTGCTCGGCGCCGCCGCGCGCGGCGCGTTGCCGCACGCGACGCCGAAGGCGATCACGATCGATCCGATGCGCATCATTCGTCGGTCTCGGCTTCTCGCGCCTTGAGGATCTCGACGATGTGGCGGAACAGCGCGCGGCCCGCGCCCGGCGGCTTGCCGGTGTCGCGCTCGCGACGCGCGCGCGCGACGAGCCCGAGCAGCTCGTGATCGTCGGGCGCGAATTCGGCGGCGACCGCGTCGGCCTCGAGCATGCGCACCCGCCAGCGCTCGGCGGTCTTCTGGCGATCGGCGTCGACGCTGCCGGTCGCGCGCACGCTCGCGATCCGCTCGCGCAGATCGCGCAGATCGACGCCGCGCAGCGCTCCGGCGAGGGTGCGCTCCGCGCGCCGTCGCGCGACCTGCGCCTTCACCGCGCGCGCCTGCTCGATCGCGGCGTGCAGCTCCTCGTCGAGCTCGAGCTTGCCGAGCATCCACCCGGGCAGCTCCATCAGCTCGCGCGCGAGCTCCGACGAACGCTCGCCGGCGCGCTTCACCGCCTGGCGCGCGAGCTGCCGATCGCTGAGCTCGTCGTCATCATCGGGAGGCGGCGACATCAATCCTCCGGCACCGCGACTTGGTTCGCGGCGAGCGTCTTGCGCACCAGCGCCCAGACCGCGCCGGCGTCGGTGGTGACGTCGTCCCAGCGCCCGGGGAAGCGGCCGCAGAACGACGACTTCAAGACCTCGGCGAGCGAGCGGCGGCCGTCGTCGGCGAACAGCGGATGCTCGAGGTACACGCACGCCTCGTCGGTCGCGCGCACCGAGAGCGAGCCGCTGAGATCGGGCGCGTTGCGGACCGCGTCGGCGACCGCGACCACGACCTCGAGCGTCGCGCCCGAGATCGACGGGTGCCGCTTGCGCAGGATCTCGAGCTCCGCCGGCGGCGGCGGATACGTCATCTGCAGCGGCGCGAAGCGATCGAGCTGCGCGGCGTCGATCCCGAACGTGCCGGTGAACTCGCGGCCGCGGTTGACGGCCGCGATGAACTGCACGTTGTCGGGGATCGGGATGAACGTGTTGTCGATCGGGTGGAACACGCGGCGCGTCGAGTCGAGCGCGGGCATGAGCGCGTTGCGCGCGCTCTCCTGGCAGCGGTTCAGCTCGTCGAGGAAGACCAGGTAGCGACGATCGGGGTGATCGTCGGCCTCTTCGATCGCGATCAGCACGTCGGTCTTCACGAAGTCGGTGACCGGCGCGCCCGACGCCGACGCGCGCACCTGGATCGAGACGAAGAAGTCCGACGCCTCGACGACCGCGCCGCAGTTGAAGAAGACGAACTCCATGCCGAGGCTCGCCGCGATCGAGCGCGCGAGCACGGTCTTGCCGCAGCCCTGCGGACCGTCGAGCAGGATGTTGAGCCCGCCCTCGAGCAGGACCTGCAGCTTCTTCGACACGTTCGGATCGAGCCACACGCCCTCGATGCGGAACGGCGCGCGCCCGACGAACTCGACCTCGATGCGCCCGCGATCGTCGCGCTCGGGCTTGAGCACGTTGGTGATCTTCACGAGGCACGGGATGCCGGGGACGATCCGCTCGTCGTTCGACAAGACGACCTTGGGCGCGCGCCGTCCGTCGAGGTGCGTCGCGCGCAGGCGGAACGCGGATGCCTCCGCCGTGTTCGGGAAGAAGGTCGCCTCGACCGTTCGGCCCACCGTCAGCTCGTCGAGGCTCCACTTGGTCATCGAGGCGCCGTTTTACGACGACAGCACGCGGCGCGCCAGGTCGCCGATCATGCGACCGAAGCGCGCGACCGCGACGTCGGGCTCGGCGTCGTCGAGGACGACGTAGTGCGGGAAGCAGACCTCGGCGAGCGGGCGCACCGCGACCTGCGCGCAGACCATGCCCTTGCGCTTGGTGAGCGTGGTGACGAGACCGCGCAGCGCGGGCACCGAGCACTCGGTCGGCAGGCCGTCGGAGATCATGACGAGCACGCGCGCGCGTTTCGGCGACGCGGCGGCGAGGTTCGCGACGTGCAGGAGCGCGGCGGCGTCGTTGTTGCCGCCGTCGGCGCGCAGCGCGGTGATGCCGCAGTCGTGCGCGTCGCCGGCGTCGTAGATCACGCTGTCGGTGAAGCCGAAGAAGCGCGCGTCGACGCCCCTCAGCGGGCGCACGGCCTCGGCGATCAGCGCGGCGAAGCGGCGCGCGCGCTCGAGGTTGCCGGCGGCCTGCATCGATCCGGAACAATCGATCAGCGTGCCGAGGAAGAGGTCGGTCTTGCGGACCGGCGTGCGCGCGATCAGGATGCGCGGATCGTTGCGGATCACGAGCGGGCGCAGGCGCGTGCGATCGAGCGCGCGGCCGGCGAGGCGCGCGCGCGCCGGCTCCCAGCGCAGGCCGAGATCGTCGAGCAGCGCGCGCAGGCGGGTCGCGTGGCGCGTGACCTGGTGCGCGAGCTTGCGGTGCTCCTCGGCGTCGCCGCGCACGCGGACGACGCGCGTGATCGGGTTGAAGCGCTCGTCGGGGTTGACGTTGATGCCGAGGCGATCTTTCGGGCCGAGCTTGCCGCTCGAGCTCTTGCCCTTGCGCGGATCGAGGATGCGATCGACCTCGCGCTGGATCTTGTCGTCGTCGAGGCCGGCGCCCAGGACCTCGCGCTCGCGATCGCCCTCGCACATGCCCTCGGGTCCGCCGAAGACCTGCGCGATCGAGACCGCGCCGCCGAACAGCGCCGCGATCTGCTGGGTCAGCGCCCACAGGCCGGGCATGTCGAGGCGGCGGATGTCCTTGCACAGCGCGAGCGCCTCGGCGACGCGCGCGTCTCGGTGCCGATTGCCGAGCCCCATGCGCAGCGCGCGGGTGAAACGCGCGAGCGGATGGCCCGCGCGATCGAGCTCGCCGAGCACCGCGCCGCGGCGGATGCGCACCGCGTCCTCGGCGAACGCGACGTCGAGCGGCGTGCCGCCGAGCGCGATCGCGGCGTTCGCGCGCAGCGATCCGAGCAGGACCGCGACGGCGATCTCCTGCGCCGCGTGATGGAACGCGTACGCGCCGAGCCGCTTCAGGCGATCGCCGAACGCGGGATCGATCGCGCGCAGGTTGCGCTCGAGGTGCTCGTCGGCGACGAGGTTGAGCAGCGCGCCGAGGCCTTCCTCGCGCGCGCGCTTCCAGATCCGATCGGCTTCTTCGCCGCGGTGATAGAGGTGGTGACCGAGCTCGTGGAGGATCAAGCCCTCGACGATGTCGTCGCCGTACTGCTCGCCGCGCAGCATCGGCAGCGGCGAGACGTAGACGCGGCTCTCGTGCAGGTGCGTGAAGCCGAGGTCCGACTCCTTCGACGTCATGTGCACGCGGAAGAGCCGGCCGGTCAGCTCGACGCCGCGCCGCACGCCCCACGCGAACCGATCGGCGACCGCGGCGAGCCGCGCGTCGCGCACGCCGCGGCCGACCGCGCGCTCGGCGGCCCACGCGCGGGTCGCGGTGAGGCTCGCGTCGTCGAGGATGCGCGTGCACGTCGCGAGCTCGGGGCCGAGCGCGTCGAGCACCTTCACCATGCGCTTCTCGGCGCACACGCCGTGGCCGCCGATCAGCGCCGCGCCGACGATCGCCTCGATCAAGAGCTCGCGCGCCTCGGGCCGCAGCGACGTCGGGATCGCGGCGGTCTCGTCGGTGGCGAGCTCGGCGGCGACGAGCGGCAGGCCGGTCGTGTTCTTCCAGCGATCGAGCAAGCGGCGCGCGACGTCGCGGCGGAGGACGAGCGGGCGCAGCGCGTCGAGCTCGAGGAACCGGCGCATCGGATCGATCGCGCGCGCGTTGTCGTCGGCGACGAGGATCGCGATCGCGGGCTGGTACGCGTGGTGGTGCGGCGCGTCGGCGAGCGCGATCGCGCACGCGTGCTTGTCCACCTTCTTGATCAAGAGCTCCCACTCGTCGCGCCCGAACCACGCGCCGGGCTCGTGCGCGGCCTCGAACGCGCGCAGCACGTGGTCGCGATCGTTGATCGCGAGCGCGAGGTGGAAGCGCGCGGGCGCGGGCAAGACGTCCCAGAGAGAGCGCGCGGCGCGCAGCGCGGGCGGGTCCCACAGCGCGATGCTCGCGACGATCGGCGCGGCGCCGCTCGGCAGCAGATCGACGAGGCGCGTCTGGCCGCGCGCGCCGAGCAGTAGCAAGCGCAGGACCGCCTCCTGCACGACGACGGCGCGCGGATCGGCGCACCACTCGGCGAGGACGTTGACGTCGGAGGTCGCGCGGATCGCGGCGATCGCGGCGTCGGCGGGCGCGTGTGGCTCGTCGGCGCGCGGCGGCTCGGGCAGGCCTTCGAGCGCGAGGACGCGGACGAGGAGCTCGCGCGCACCCGCGTTGGCGTCGGCGACGCGCGCGACCACGCGATCGCGCCACGACGCGACGCTCACCCGCCGCGTCTCGACCAGCGTGACCAGCAGCTGCGCGGCGTCGCGGCCGATCGGTTGATCGATCTGCTCGGCGACGAACGACGCGAGCGCGTCGCTGGTCTCCTCGGCGAAGCGCGCGCGATCGCGGTAGCGCGTGAACAACGTGAAGTCGACGATGCCGCGCCAGAGCGTCGCGACGGCGAGGCGGCCGGGCAGGGACGACGCGAGCACGAGGGCGGCGTGCACGCCGCCGGCCTCCTTGATCCACGCGCCGAGCGCGGTCGCGTGGGCTTCCCATCGCCACAAGCGCGCGTGCGCGAGCGGCGGCAGGGACGTCGCGCGCAGCCACGTCGACGTCGCGGCGAAGTCGAGCTGATCGCCGAAGGTCGGCGCGCGATCGGCGAAGCGATCGAGCTGGAACGCGACGTCGACGAGCGGATCGGCGCAGCCGAGCAGCGCGGCGCACGCGGCCAACGAGGGCGCGGGCGCGCGCATCGCGAGCGCGGTGCACAGGCCGGTGACCGGCGCGGTCATCGCGGGGCGCAGCGCCTTGTCGAGATCTCCCGGCGCGCATCGACCGATCAGATCTTGCTCCGCCGAGGTCAGCGCGCGCGCGGCGATCGGCGGCGGCGCGGGGACGATCGGCGCGGCCGTCGCGGCGACGCGCGTGACGCGCGCGATCCACGCGGCGAGCGGCGCGCGGGCCTCGAACGCGCGCGAGAGGGCCGCCTCGAGATCCCACGGCAGGCCGCCGGCGGCGTCGATCGCCGCGACCAGCGCCAGCGCGGTGTCGTCGTCGAGGGGACGCGCGGCGGCGGCGAGCAGCTCGGCCGACAGCGCGCGCACGAACGCGGGCGCGATCGCGGGCGGGATCACCGCGAGGATCGCCGTGGCGTCGTGCGCATCGAGGCCGGACGCGAACGCCTTGCAGATCGTCGCGAGCCGATCGGCGTCGCGTGCGTGCGCGGCGAACGCGATCAACAGCCGCGCGCGCTGCGGGCCCGCGATGCGCGCGACGAACGCCTCGGCGCGCGCGGTCGGGAAGATCGCGAGCGCGCGGCCCGCGAGCTCGAAGTAGCGCGCCGGATCTCGGGCGGCGACGCGCGCCAGCCAGCCGAGCTCGAGCGCCGAGGCCTCCGCCGGCAGCTTGCAGATCGCGTCCCAGACGCGATCGTCGGTCATGATCGCGTCGAGCACGACGTCGTCGCCGAGCTTGTGGACGACGTGCTCGAGCCGCTTCGCCGGGAACAGGCCCGCGATCGCGACCGCGAGCTCGACGTGCGTGCGCACGATCGGCAGCGCGAACAGCGGCGCGACGATCGTCGCGCGCAGGCGCACGGGCCACGCGAAATCGACGAGCCCGGCGGCGCCGGCGGCGGCGAGCGCCGGATCGAACGCGCGCATCGCGATCACGCGCGGCTCGAGCGCGACGCACGCACCGACCAGCGACTTCGAACGCAGGCGCGGCAGCATCGCGGCGACCGCGCGGCGCGTGAGCGCGCTGCGCTTCTTGCCGGAGACGACGCTGATCAGGACGTCGAGGCGGTGCCCGCCGGTCTCGTCGAGCGCGGCGATCCATGCGTCGAGGACGTCGAGGCCCGGCGGCGGCGCGATCGAGGGCGCCTGCTCGGCCGCTTCGAGGTACTTCTCGACCAGCGCGTCGGAGCGCGCCGGTCCGGCGGCGAGGAACCGGCGCACCTCCTCGACCGGCAGGCGCGCGATCAGCGCGATCAGCTCGCGCGCCTCGAGCGCGCCGTGCGCGTAGAGATCGAACGCGAGCTCGAGCGGCTTCGCGGGCCACGGCGCGCGCGCGGCGAGCTCCGCGCACGCCGGATCCGCGCGCAGGTACGCGGCGAGCTCCGTCGTCGGGCGCTCGGCCTCGATCGCGAGCGCGGCGCGGCGCACGTCGGGGCGCGGATGGAAGAGCGCGTGGACGGCGCGCATCGGCGCGCTGCGCGCGGTCGCCGCCAGCGACGCGACCGCGTTGGCGCGCACGGCGGCCTCGTCGTCGTCGAGGCCGGCGACGATCGCGCGCACGCCCGGCACGCCGCGCGCCTCCGACAGCGCGCGCATCACCGCCGCGCGCATCGCGGGATCCTCGGCGCGCGCGAGTCGCTCGAGCCACGCCAGGTACGGCGCGCGCGCGGCCATGCCGAGGCCGGCGAGCTCCGCGACGTCCGCGGGCGTGGCGTGGCCGGCGAGCAGTCGCCGCCACAGTTCGAGATCGTTCACCTTCATGTTGTAACGAAAAAATCCGGGCGCCGCGGCGATGCCAGCGCGTCGATCGCGCTGCCATTCATCCCAGGTGGCGGCGCGCACAGGAGCCATGCGCGCCGCGCGTCGGAGTCGCGGCAGACGATCGGAGCGCAACCGGTCCCGAGTCGGGCACGACCACGTTGTCCTCGTCTCCGGCTTGGGGGCCGGCGAGCGACGCGGTGATCGCGGCCCGATGTCGATGGCGCGGGGACGGAACGGCCCAAAGGCACCACTTGCGGAAGGCGCAGTGCCGGGCGACGCGCCCGGCTGCTCCCGCCGGAGGAGCCGCCGCGCAGACGCGTTCGATTACATCGCGCTCGGGACCGGGCGGCGGACCAACCGCGGCGCCCGGATGCGAGACCTATGTGAGGCTGGCGCGTTCATGCGGTTGGTGGGGCTCCGGTCGAGACGAAAACGGGGACGAGACTACTAACACGACGCCGTCGGCGTGGAGAAGCAGAAACGCGCCATGGCCGATTTCGGTCTTTCCGATGGACCGATCGCGCGATGCGTCGATCGCGGTTGGTGCTCCCGCGCGGGCGGCGCGACCATCGAACTTCATTCGGACGACGAACAAAGTTCCGAAATGGAGGCCATCCATGATCGACCGTGTCCACAAGTCCCTGATCGTCGCCTTCGTGCTGTCGGCGGCCGCGTGCGCGACCGACCCCGAGCCCGACGGTCGCGTGCCCGATCCCATGCAGCTCGCGCTGCAGCGCGACCTGCACGAGACGCCCGCGCAGCTCGACCACCGCCTGCGCGCCGAGGCGGTCGCGGCGCGCCTCGCGCCCGCGCTGCACGACGAGCTCGCCGACGCGTACGGCGGCGCGTGGATGAGCGACGACGGCGATCACCTGATCGTCGGCATCACCGATCCCGCGCTCGCCGACCTCGTGCGCGACGCCGGCGCCGAGCCGCGCGCGGTCGCGCAAAGTCTCCAGCAACTGGAGACTTTGAAGGCGTCGCTCGATCAGCAGGCGCCCGCGGCGAGCGTCCACGCCTGGTACGTCGACGTCCCGCACAACCGCGTGGTCGTCGAGGCCGACGACGCGCTCGCCGCGGCCGCGTTCGCCGACCCGCGCGCGGTCACGATCATCGAGCGCGCCGAGCGTCCGCGTCCGCTCTACGACATCCGCGGCGGCGACGAGTACATCCTCGGCGGCAACATCCTGTGCTCGGTCGGCTTCGCGGTGAACGGCGGCTTCGTCAGCGCCGGCCACTGCGGCAAGCCCGGCACGCAGACCGCGGGCTCCAACTGGGTCGCGCAGGGCACGGTCGCGGCGTCGATCTTCCCGACCCACGACTACTCGTACATCCAGATCAACGCGTCGTGGACTTCGCTGCCGTGGGTCGGCGATCACAACGGCGGCCAGATCGCGGTGCAAGGATCGCAGGACGCCGCGATCGGCAGCTCGGTGTGCCGGTCCGGCCGCACCAGCGGCTGGCACTGCGGCGTGATCCAGGCGCGCGACGTCACCGTCAACTACTCGGCCGGTCCCGTCTACAACACGACGCAGACGAGCGCGTGCGCGGAGGGCGGCGACTCGGGCGGCTCGTTCATCTCGGGCAATCAAGCGCAGGGCGTGACCTCGGGCGGCAGCGGCAACTGCACCAACGGCGGCACCACCTTCTTCCAGCCCGTCAACCCGATCCTCTCCGCCTACGGGCTCACGCTGAAGACGACCGGCGGCAGCACGCGCGAGATCGTCTCGCAGTGGAACGGCAAGTGTATCGACGTGCCCGGATCGAAGTTCGTCGACGGCGCGCACCTGCAGATGTGGGACTGCAACGGCACCGGCGCGCAGAAGTGGACGTTCACCGGCGGCACGGTGCGGGCCGGCGGCAAGTGCATGGACGTCGCGTGGGGCTCGACCGCCGATGGCGCGGCGATCCAGCTCGCGAGCTGCAGCGGCCATCCCGCGCAGCAGTTCGTGATGTCCGCGACCGGCGATCTCGTCA
>DATJIA010000069.1:0-23536 GCA_035493675.1 Kofleriaceae bacterium
ACAACGCGTCGCTGCGCTCGCGCCTCTTGAACTATTGGGGCGCCGCGCTCGCCGCCGGTGGACGTCACGCCGACGCCGCCGCGCAGATCGCGCGCGCGGTCGAGCTCGACTCGCAGACGCACGGACCCGCGCACGCGTTCGTCGTCGTGTCGTTGCTCAACCTCGCCGAGACGTGGCTCGATGGTTCGCGCGCCGATCAAGCGCGCGAGCCGCTCGAACGCGCGCGCGCGTTGTGCCAACCGGAGACGCGCACGCCGACCGCGTCGCGCACGCGTTGCCTCGCGCTGCTCGGCCGCCTCGCCACCCAGGACGGCGATCCGACGCTCGGACGCAACCTGCTCGAGCGCGCCGTCAGCGTCTGGGAGAAGCAGCCCGGCCGCGACGCCGCGCTCGCCGACGCGCTGATCCATCTCGCGGTCGCGGCGCGCACCGCCGGCGATCACGCGTACGCGCGCACGACCGCCGAGCGCGCCGCGACGATCGCGCGCTCGATCAGCGACGCGCGCCTCGAACAGCGCGCGACCCGCGAAGCCGCGCTCGCCGCCGCCTCGGCCGCCGGCCGCGCACGCTGACCCGTTCGTCCTGAGCGGAGGGCGAGCGTCAGCGAGCCCGGAGTCGAAGGACGCTACCGCGCGTTCTCGCGCCGGCCGTCGGCGTGGATCGCGAACCGCTGCTCCTCGCGCGCGTGGACCGGACCGTCGGCGTTCCACGGCCAGCCGCCGAACTGCGTGCGCCGGTAATCGGCGAACGCCTGCTGGATCTCCTGGGGCGTGTTCATGACGAACGGGCCGTACTGCACGACCGGCTCGCCGATCGGACGCCCTTGCAGCATGAGGATCTCGGTCCGCCCCGCGCCGTTCACGATCGTCGCCGCCGCTTCCGGATCGAGCTCCGCGCGCGATCCGTTCGCGATCGCGCGATCGCCGATCGTCACGCCGTCACCCGTATAGATGTAGAGCGATCGATTCACGCCCTTGGTCGCGGCGGGGATCGCGAGCGTCGCGCCGGGCGCGAGCTCGATCGTCCAGATCGCGATCTCCGAGGCCGCCTTCGCCGCCCACGAATTCGGCGGCGGCGCCAACGGCTTCGTCTCGCCGAGCGCGCCCGCGATCACGGTGACCTTCGCGCCCGCGTCCTCGAACCGCGGCACCTGCTCGCTCCACAACATCGAGAAGTACGGCGCGACCATCTTCTCCGCCTTCGGCAGGTTCAACCAGATCTGGAACAGCTCGAGCGGGTTCGGCTTGTCCTTCGACACGAGCGGGAACATCTCGCTGTGCACGATGCCCTTGCCCGCGGTCAGCCACTGCACGTCGCCGGCGCCGAAGCGCGCGGTCGCGCCGAGCGAGTCGCTGTGATCGATGAGGCCCCGCTTGACGATCGTGACGGTCTCGAAGCCGCGGTGCGGATGCTGCGGGAACCCCGGCACGACGTCGCCGTGGTACATGCGCCAACCGTCGACGCCGGCGAAGTCCTGCCCGATGTCGCGCCCCGCGAGCGACGCCTTCGGCCCCATCTCCTCGTTGCCGGCCGGATACGCGTCGTCGTGATGCACGCAGAACAGGAACGGATCGGCGGTCTCCCACGGGAAGCCCTGGAGCGGAGAAACGCGGATCACGGGTTTCGATGACATGGGCGACATCGTAAGGCCGCCGACGCCGCGCGCCACCCCGGCGGTACGAACGCATTGTTCCGGTGGGAGAGTCGGGGTCGACACAGTGCAGCGCGGTATCGTCAACCGATGGGAGGGAAGGAAATCGTCTCACCTACGGAGCACTGCGAAGTCTGCCATCCGCCGGGCCTTCCACTCGAACGGCGTCCCCGATTCGATGGAATGATCGAGCTGCATTGTCCACGTCATGGTTGCGTGGGTGCGCGGGCGATACGCATCGATCGGGCGAAGAGAAATGCGATCCTCTCGATAGCTGCGCACGGTGGCACGATCAAACTGCGCGTCGGAACAGGGAAAGCGAAAGCGTCAGCTGAGCTGTCCACTGAGTATGCGTTTGACCTGCTGTGCGAACTCGTTGGCGTTCTTGCCGACGCCGCTCGAGTGCCGCGTTCGCAAGTGCTCGACGCGGCGTATACGCTCGTAGATCAGAGCGACGAACCATTTCGCGGCACGACTAAGTAGCTCGCCACGCCGCGATCGCGAGCAGCGCCCACGAGATCAGGAACGCGAGCCCGCCGAGCGGCGTGATCGCGCCGAGCCACTTCACGTCGGTGAGCGCGAGCGCGTAGAGCGAGCCGCTGAACACGACGATCCCGCCGAGCATGATCCAGCCGCCCGTCGTCGCGAGCCCGACGCCGCGCGACGCGAGCCACGCGGCCGCGAACAGCCCGAGCGCGTGATACATCTGGTAGCGGGCGGCGGTCTCGAAGATCTCGAAGTTGCGCTCGCTGAGTCGATCGCGCAGCGCGTGCGCGCCGAACGCGCCGGCGGCGACGGAGATCAGCGCGTTCAACGCGCCGAGCGCGGCGAGGCGGAGCTCAGGCATGCGCGGAGGATACCGAGACGATCACGTCGTCGGCAGTCTCCGCGACATCGAACCGCACGTCCATGAAACGAGCCACCACCTCGATGTTGGTGCGCGCGTGTCGCGAGAGGGGCGCGCTGCGGAAGCGACCGCCGCGCGCGAGCGCCATCGGGATCAACAGTTGATCCGCGAGGTGCTCGCCGACCGGCGCGTCGTGCGCGAGGTACGCGCGCAGCTCGTCGCACGCGCGCGACGCGACGAGCTCGGCGCGGGTGCCTTTCTCGCCGAAGCCGGTCACGATCTCGACGACGCCGGCGCGCTCGACCTCGAGCGAGAGCGCGTTGCCGGGCGTCACCGCATCGACCGAAGACGCCGCGCATTCGTCGACGCGCCAGCCGAGTTGCGACTGCACGACCGCGAGCTCGCGTTCGCACACGTGCGTGGGCAGGCGGGCGCTGACCGCGCGCGCGTGACGTCGCGTGACCGCGCCGCCGTCGACGAGCTCCAGCCCGACGAGCGAAGACGGCACGATCGTACACACGACGCGCCCGCCGCCGCCCGGGTTGAAGCCGTAGCGCTCGATCTCGATCGACACGTCGGCGCCCATGCGGCGCACGATCGGCACGAACGCGCGCGCGAGGAAGTCATAGCTCGGCGCGAGCGGGTTGTGCGTCCCGCCGGTGACGACGACGCGGCTCGGTCCCGACGCGCACAGCAAGATCGGCAGCACGGTCTGCACGACCAACCCCGTCGAGCCGGCCGTGCCGATGTCGAACACGTACTCGCCGGCGACGATCGCCTGCGGCGCGAAGTCGACCCGCCCCGAGCCGAGCACCGCGCCACGCACCGACGCGTTGCACACGCGCGCCGCCGCCAGCACGCACGCGAGGTGCTGGCGCTGCAGGCCCGGCTTCGCGCGGCGCGCGCGCACGTTGTCGATCCGGATCGCGCGCCCCGTGATCGCCGCGAGCGCGAGCGAGGTGCGCAGTACTTGCCCGCCGCCCTCGCCGAGACTCCCGTCGATGGCGAAGGGCTCCGTCATCCTTTGACGCACACGACTTGCTTCAGCTCGTGCACGACCTCGATCAAGTCTTCCTGCGCCGCCATCACCTTCTCGATCGACTTGTACGCCATCGGCGTCTCGTCGAGGACGCCCTCGTCCTTGCGACACTCGACGCCGGCGGTCGCGGCCTCGTGATCCGAAACCGAGAAGCGGCGCTTCGCCTCGTTGCGCGACATCGCGCGCCCCGCGCCGTGGCTGCACGAGCAGAAGCTCTCCGGGTTGCCCTTGCCGCGCACGATGAAGCTGCGCGCGCCCATCGAGCCCGGGATGATGCCCATCTCGCCGAGCCCCGCGCGCACCGCGCCCTTGCGCGTGACGAAGACGTCGCGTCCGTAGTGGTGCTCGCGCGCCACGTAGTTGTGATGGCAGTTGACCGCCGTCTCGCCGAGCTCGAACGGCGCCAACACCCCGCGCGCCGCGCGCACGACCGCGTCCATCATCAGATCGCGGTTCGCGCGCGCGAACCGCTGCGCCCAGCCGACCGCCTCGACGTAGTCGTCGAAGTGCTTCGCGCCCTCGGTGAAGTACGCCAGATCGTGATCCGGCAGGTTCTTCACGTGCCGCATCATGTCCTTCTTCGCGAGCTCGATGAAGTACGTGCCGATCCGATTGCCGACGCCGCGCGAGCCCGAGTGCAGCATGAACCACACGCGATCGCGCTCGTCGAGGCACACCTCGATGAAGTGGTTGCCGGTGCCGAGGGTGCCGAGGTGATTGACGTCGTTGCCCTGGCCGAGCTTCGCGTGCTTGTCGGTGATCACCTCGTAGCCCATCGAGAGCGACTGCCACTCGTCGCGCACGCGGCGCGGGATGTCGTGCCACGCGCCGCGATCGCGCTTGCCGCCGTTGTCGGTGCGCCCGTGCGGGATCGCCTGCTCGATCGCCGCGCGCAGCTCCTTCAACGAATCCGGGAGAAGAGACGCCGACAGCGTCGTCTCGACCGCCATCATCCCGCATCCGATGTCGACGCCGACCGCCGCCGGGATGATCGCCTTCTCCGTCGCGATCACGCTGCCCACCGTCGCGCCGATCCCCCAGTGCACGTCGGGCATCGCCGCCACGTGGCGGTACACGATCGGCAAGCGCGCGACGTTCTCGAGCTGCTTGCGCGCCGCGTCCTCGACGCCGACGCCGCGCACCCACGCGCGGATGGGCACGCCCTCGGTCTCGATCAATTCGTATGATGCCGACATGAACGCTGCGTTGGTTCGGAAGCTCGCGCTCGCGTTGCCCGAGGCCTACGAGGACTCGCACTTCGACGTCGCCGACTTCCGCGTGAAGAAGAAGATCTTCGCCACGATCCACCCGGGCGGCAAGACCGGCGTTCTCCTTCGCCTGGATCCGGATCTGTGCGCGCAGCTCGCCGACCGAGATCCGGACGCGTTCGAGCGCGTCGGCGCCGGCGGGCGCGCGCTGAAGATCGTCTTCGCGCGCGTCGAGCGCGGCGAGTACGAGCACCTCGTTCGGCAGGCTTGGGAAGCCATCGCTCCTAAGAAGCGCGCGCCCCCCAGCAAACGGAGGGGTTGACGAAGGGGCTCGCGATGCTTTTGTTGCTGGGCATGAGTATTCCAGCGCACACGGGAGATCAGGCCCTGACGCACGAGGCGCCCGAGACGCCGAGGACGGACTCGGTCTCGTTGCGCCAGCACCTCCTGCGCGCGGCGACCGCCGCCGCCGAGGAGAACCTCGATCTGGATGCGTTCATGAAGCAGGCCTGGCAGGCGTTCATGGAAGCGCGCCCCGGGCTGCGCGAGCAGCTGGAAGACCTGCAGCTGATCGCGCAGGTCGACGCGATGCGGAAGGCGGGTAAGATCGGCGTCGCATGAGATCGTTCCTGATCGGCGCCGCGCTCGCCCTCGCCGCATGTCACCCGCCCGCGAATCCGACCGAGGCCGCCGCGGTCGCGTCCGGCGCGGCGCAGACGGGCGTCGCGGCGCCGGCCGGCTCGCTCCACGCCGCCGACGGTCGCGCGGTCGCGCTCGCCGAGCTGTGGCCCGCGCATCAGGAGACGGTGCTCGTCTTCTATCGCGGCTTCTATTGAACGAGCTGCGTCCGCTGGCTCGGTGAGCTGGCAAGCCACGCGAAGGAGCTCGACGGTCGCGGCGTCGCGATCGTGGCGATCGCCGCCGACGACGGCGATCACACCGCGGAGCTGCAGCAGAAGCTCGACGGCGTCATGCTGCTGCGCGACGAGCCCTCGCTCGACGCGACCGCGGCGTGGGGCTTGAAGATCGGCGACGCCGAGGCGCCGTGGCCCGCGACGTACGTGATCGATGCGCACGGCACGATCGCGTGGCGTCATCTGCGCGACGCGAAGGGCGATTGGCCCGCGTACTCGGAGGTCGAGGCCGCGCTCTCGCAAGCTCAGAAGTGAAGCGTCAGCGCGCCGCTGAGGCTGTGCTCGCCCAGCGGCATGCACTCGGCGGATAGATCCATCCGCGCCGGCAAGCGGATCGTGATCCCGGCGCCGAGCGTGACGTGCCGGCGATCGCCGCCGACCACGTCGTCGCCGCCGCGGCGCCAGAAGACCGGACCGCCGAACACGCGCACGGCGGCGTACGGCACGAAGTGACCGGCGAGCGTCTTGCCGATCAGCGCGCCGCCGCGGAGATCCCACGCCGAGAACCACGCGCGCACGCCGTCGTCGGCGGTGCCCCGCGCGAGCGCGGTGCCGAGGCTGACCGAGAACGCGACGAACGGCCGCCGCGGCTTCTCGTAGACCGGGAGCCACGACAACGCGCCGGCGATCGTCGCGCCGCCGTCGAGCTCGCGGCCCTCGATCGATCCCGCGACGATCGCGCCGGCGGTGATCGTCCAGCCCAGCCGCGGCGTCGCGAAGTGACCGAGCGTCGCGGTGGTCGCGAGCTCGCGCACCGGGACGAGCGCGCCGTCGAAGTTGATCTCGGTCGACATGCCGTCGGCGGCGAGGGTCGCTTGGTACGTCGGTGGGCCGTCGCCGTCGCAGGTCTCGGGCAAGCCGGTCGGACCGACCGGCGGCGATAGGCCTCACGCGTGCGCCGTGTGCGCGCGCGCGACGATCACGAACACCACGATCGCCCCCGCGCACAACAACGACTTCACGCGCGCAATCTATCAGAAGTCGAAGAACGTGAGCTGGGCGCCGACGCCCGCGTTGCGGGCGACGGTGTCGGGCTTGCCGTCGTTGTTCGAGTCGCCGTAGAAGCCGTTGCCGCCGCGCAGCTCGATCGACAGCGCGAAGCGACGCCCGCGCAGGACGTCGAGGCCGACCGCGCCCATGATCGCGAACGCGTCGTCGGTGCGGCCCTGGATCAAGTTGCCGTACTGGAGCGTCGCGTGCGCGGCACCGACGCCGCCTTGCACGTAGAGGATCGGCAGCAGCCGGAGCTTCACGCCGACCGTGTTGATGTACTGCGCGATCGTGAAGTTGTTCTCGGTGTGCGCCATGCCCCAGAGATCGACGAAGAAGCCGAGGCCGGGCGACGTGAAGTACGCGCCCTGCAGATCGAGGCCGCCCGCTTCGGTGACGCCGTTGCACTGGTTCTGCTGCTGGCTGTCGCAGAACATGTTGCCGGCCTGGAGGCCGCCGCCGAGCTCGAGCCCGACCCGCGGCGGAAGCGGAGGCGGCGAAGGCGGCGCTTGGGCGAACGCGGGCGAGGTCGCGATCATCAAGACGAAGGGAAAGGCGAGGGTGCTGCGCATGCGCCGATCATCGAGCAAGCACCGCGCCACGGCATCTTTCGGCGAGTCGCGGACTTGCCGCGCGGCACCTGACGCACGCGCGCCACGCCGAAAACTCACCGTCGGATTTTCCGACGACGCCTACATCAGCGGTAGCCCTGCGCCTGCAGGCCGAACAGCGTCGCGTAGCGGCCGCCGAGCTTCAAGAGCTCCTCGTGCGAGCCGCGCTCGATGATCTTGCCCTGGTCGAGCACGATGATGCTGTCGGCCATGCGCACCGTCGAGAAGCGGTGCGAGATCACGATCGCGATCTGATCTTCGGTGCGCTCGCGGAAGCGCTCGAAGATGCGGACCTCGGCCTCGGCGTCCATCGCTGCGGTCGGCTCGTCGAGGACGAGCACGTCGGCCTCCTTGCGCATGAACGCGCGCGACAGCGCCATCTTCTGCCATTGGCCGCCGCTCAGCTCGCGGCCCGACTTGAACCAGCGGCCGAGCTGCGCGTCGTATTGATCGGGGATCGTCTCGATGAACGGCTTCGCGAGGCCCTTGTCGGCCGCCTCGTCCCAGCGATCGCGATCGGCGTACGCGCGATCGTCGCCGGCGCCGATGTTCTCGCCGACGGTGAGCTGGTAGCGCACGAAGTCCTGGAAGATGACGCCGATGCGGCGATGGAGCGCGGCGCGGTTCCACTCGCGCAGGTCGCGGCCGTCGAGCGTGATCGTGCCGTTGGTCGGCTCGTAGAGGCGCGTGAGGAGCTTGATCAGCGTGGTCTTGCCCGAGCCGTTGTCGCCGACGATCGCGAGCTTCGAGCCGGGCGTGATGTGCAGCGAGACGTCGACGAGCGCGGGCTTGTCGGAGCCCGGGTACGAGAAGGTCACGTGATCGAAGCGCACTCCATCTTCCGGCCGAGGCCCGCGCTCGTGCTCGCCGCGCGACGGCGTCACCGGCGTGTCGAGGAACTCGTACAGGTTCGAGAGGTAGAGGTTGTCCTCGTACATCCCGCCGATGTCGGCGAGCGCGTTCGACAGCGCGGACTGGCCTTGCTTGAAGACGAGCACGTACATCGTCATCGCGCCGATCGTCATCTCGCCGTCGATCGCGGCCAGCGCGATCCACAGGTACATGCCGTAGAACGCGAGCGTGCCGACGGTCGAGAGCGCGAGGCCCCAGAAGCCGCGGCGCAAGGTCAGCGCGCGATCGCCGGAGTAGAGCGTCTGGTAGATCGCCTTGTAGCGATCGAGGAAGCGCGGCCCGAGCCCGTAGAGCTTCACCTCCTTCGCGTGGTCCTCGCGCGCGAGGACGGTCTCGAGGTAGAGCTGCTCGCGCGTCTCCGGCGTGCGCCAGCGCGACAGGCGGAACGCGTCGCCCGAGAACTTCACCTCGGCGACGAAGGCGGGGAGCGCGGCCGCGATCAAGACGCCGAGCGCGATCGGCGAGAACGCGGCGAGCAGCGCCGCGTAGCTGACGAGCGAGATCATCGACTGGCCGAGATCGAACGTCTGCGACACGAGCGAGAGCGGGCGCGCCGACGCCTCGCGCCGCGCGCGCGTCATCTTGTCGTAGAGATCGCTGTCCTCGAACTGCGTGAGCTCGAGCGTGAGCGCCTTCTCGAGGATCAATTCGTTGATGCGCTGGCCGAGCTGCGCACGCAAGAGCGCGCGGAGGATCTGCAGCGCGCGGCCGATGATCGCGAGCGCGACGACCAGGCCCATCTCGACGGCGACCCACATCATCGCGGCGTCGCGATCGACGTCGTGCCCCGTCTTCGCGGCGCTGATCACCGCATCGACGAGCCGCTTGCCGACGTACGCGACGCCGCCGGGCAAGAGGCCCGCGACCAAGCTGCCGATCGCGAGCCAGAGCGTGAGCGTCTTGCTCGTCGACCACACGAGCTGCATCGCGCGGCGCGAATAGCCGAAGACGCCGAGGTAGCCGCGCCACGGCGTGTCGTCGGACGGCGGCGTCCCGTTGCCGCTCATGTTCTTGTGCGGCGACGCGGCCTTGGTCTTCGCTTCCGCTTTTCCGCCGGTGCCGGCGCCCTTGCCCGCACCGCCGCCGCCACCACCGCCACCGCCGCCGCCGCCGCCACCGCCACCGCCGCTGGGACCACCGCCGCCACCGCCGCCGCCACCACCGCCGCCACCGCCTCCGTAGGCCATGGCTTGGGTCGCGGCGTTGCTCATCCGCCGACTGTAGCCTCTTTACGCGCCGCGCATCACCGCCCGAACGGGCGGGACGATCACGGGCGCGCTTCGAGGATCAGGTTGAACGGCGTTGCGGTCGCGCGGCGGAAGCGCGTGAAGCCGCCCGACAAGACGACCTCGCGCAGCCGGCGCTCGCCCGCCTGCGCGCCGAGCGCGAGCCCGACCTCTTGCGACTTCGACGCCGGGGTGCAGATCGCCGTCGACGCCGAATAGAAGATGCGGCCGATCGGGTTGAGGTTGTCCTCGAGGCGATCGTTGGCGAACGGCTCGACCAAGAGCCAGGTGCCGTCGGCGGCGAGCGAGTCGCGCACGTGGCGCGAGGCGCCGACCGGATCACCCATGTCGTGCAGACAGTCGAAGCACGCGACCAGATCGAAGCCGGCGCCCGGATAGTCCTTCGCGCTCGCGATCTCGAAGGTCACGCGATCCGACAGGCCCGCGGCGGCGGCCGCCTTGCGCGCGGCCTCGATCGATCCGGCGTGGTTGTCGTAGCCGACGAACTTCGAGCGCGGGAACGCCTGCGCCATGAGCAGCGTCGACGCGCCGTGCCCGCACCCGACGTCGGCGACCCGCGCGCCGCGGTCGAGCTTCGCGACCACACCGTCGAGCGCCGGCAGCCACGACGACACCAACTCGCGCGCGTAGCCGGCGCGGAAGAACCGCATCGTGCCCTCGAACAGGCAGTCGTGGTGATCGCCCCACGCCATGCCCTTGCCCGAACGGAAGATCTCCTCGACATGATCGAGATCGCGCGCGACCGACAGCGCGATCATCAGGCCGCCGACGACGTTGGCGGGGCTGTTGCGATCCGCGAGCGTCGCCGCCTGCTCGGGCGTGAGCGTGTAGCGACCGTCGCCCGCGTACGTGACGTAGCCCGACGCGGCGTTCGCCGCGAGCCACTCGGTGACGTAACGCGCGTCGGTCTTGGTGCGCGCGGCGAGCTCGCGCGCGGACGCGGGACCTTCCGCGAGCGCGGCGTAGAGGCCGAGGCGGTCGCCGAGGATGACGAGCGGCGCGTGCATCACGGCGCCGAGGTCGGCGACGAAGCGACCGAGGAATTCGTTGAGCTTGTCGGGATCGAGGGCAAGTGCGGTCATGGCTGTCTCCTTTGCGTTCGACGGGGACCACCTTCAGGCCGGCACAGTTGAGCCGGCGTTGGAGCGCGCGTTGGAACGTGGGATAGTGGGTTCGTCGTGGGGACAGCGGCGAAATCGCTGGAGGTTCGGCTCCTCGGCGGCGTCGAGCTGCGCCGCGGCGGGGCGCCGATCGCGCTGCCGCCCTCGAAGAAGACGCGCGCGCTGCTCGCGTACCTCGCCGCGACCGCGCGCGATCACACGCGCGAGCACCTGTGCGCGATGTTCTGGGACGGGCCGGATGATCCGCGGGCGGCGCTGCGCTGGAGCTTGTCGAAGCTGCGCGCGCTGGTCGACGACGACGGCGCGACGCGGCTCGGCGCCGGCGGCGATCGCATCGGCTTCGCGGCGGAGGGCGCATGGATCGATTGGGCGTTCGTGCGCGGCGTCGACGCGTCGTCGGCGCCCGATGAGCTCGAGCGCGCGGCGGAGCTGATCGGGCGCGAGCTGTGCGACGGCGTCGATCTGCCCGAGTGCACCGGCTTCGTCGCGTGGCTCGCCGCCGAGCGCGAGGCGCTCCGGCGCGAGCGCCGGCGCTTGTTCGCGGCGGTCGTCGAGCGCAGCGCGGGCGACGCGGCGATCGGCTGGGCGTTGCGCTGGATCGCGGCCGAGCCGCTCGACGAAGCCGCGACGATCGCCGCGATGCGCGCGCTCGCCGCCGCCGGCCGCATCGACGACGCGCTCGCGCAATATCACCGCTTCACCGACGCGCTCGCGCGCGACGGCGGCGTGCGCCCGTCGCACGAGCTCGAGCGCGCGCGCATGGGTCTCGCGCCACCCGTGCCCGTGCCCCTGCCCCTGCCCGTGCCCGAACCCCCACGCCCGACCTTGCTCGGCCGCGACCCCGAGCTCGCCGCGATCCACGCCTGGTGGCTCTCGACGACGCCGATGCTCGCCTTCACCGGCGAGCCCGGCATCGGCAAGTCGTCGCTGCTCGCCGCCGCCGCCGATCGCGCGCGCCAGGGCGGCGCGCGCGTCCTCGCCGCGCGCCCGTTCGAGCTCGAGCACGTGCGTCCCTTCGGCGTCTGGCGCGATCTGCTCGCGTCGCTCGATCCTTCCGAGATCCCCGCGCCGCTGCACGACGAGCTCTCCGCGCTCGCGCCGGCCCTCGGCCACGCGCCCGCCGATCGCGTCGACGCCGCGCGCCTCGACGCCGCCGTGATCGCGCTCGCGCGTCACCTCGCCGCCGCCGCGCCGCTCGTGATCGTCGTCGACGATCTGCAATGGTGCGACGAGCGCAGCGCCGCCGCGCTGCTCGCCGCGATCCGCGACGTGCCGCGCCTGCGCGTCGTCGCCGCGGCGCGCCCGGGCGAGCTCGCCGACAACTCCGCCGCGTCGCGCGCGTATCACGTGCTCGCCCGCCAGAAGCTCGTCACCGAGCTCGCGCTGTCGCCGCTCGCGCCCGACGCGTGCGCGGCGTTGGTCGCGCAAGTCGCGCCGTCCGCCGACGCGCGCGCGATCGCCGACGCCGCCGGCGGCAACCCGCTGTATGCGCTCGAGGCCGCGCGCGCGGGCGGCGACGCCGGCGCGAGCTTCGACGCGATCGTCGCCGAGCGCACCGGCCGGCTCGGCGCGTCCGCGCGCGAGCTGTTCCCGTGGTGCGCCGCCGCCGGCCGCCGCTTCCGTCCGGCGTGGATCGGCCGCGCCGCCGAGCTGCCCGCGTCGGTGCTCGCGCAGGCGCTCGCCGAGCTCGAGGCGCACGGCCTCGTCCGCGCCGTCGACAACGACGACTACGCGCTCGCGCACGATCTCGTCCGCGACGCCGCGTATCGCTCGATGAGCGCGCCGCGCCGCCGGCTCGCCCACGCGCGCCTCGCGCACGCGCTCGACGAGCTCGCGGGCGATCCCGCCGCCGTCGCGCACCACGCCGCGCTCGCCGGCGAGCACGCGCTCGCCGCGCGCGCGTGCACCGACGCCGCGGCCGCGTGCATGCGCATCGCCGCGTTCGCCGACGCCGAGCAGCTGATCGCGGCCGGGCTCGCGCACGCCGAGCACCTCCCCGACGCCTCGCGCGTCGCGCGATCGATCGAGCTGCGCCACATCGAGGCGTTCTCGATGGAGCGCGGCGATCCCGCGTGCATCGCGGCGCTCGAAGCCTTGATCGCGGAGGCGCGCGCGCTCGGCCTCGAGGATCCCGTGACGAGCGCGGGTCACGCGCTCGGCCGCCTGCGCCTCGTGCGCGGCGATCTCGACGGCGCCGCCGCCGCGACCCACATGGGCGTCGAGTCGACCCGCGGATCGGCGTCGGACGCGGAGCTGTTCGCGCTCGCCAACAGCGCGATGTGCTCGGTCGTCGTGCAGCGCGAGCTGCCGCGCTCGCGCTCGCTCGTCGAGGCCGCCGCGGAGATGGCGCGCGCGCGCCGCACCCAGGTCTGCGATCTCGAGCTCGCGCGCGGCTTGCTCGCGCGCCTCGACGCCGAGCCCGCCGCGGGCCCGCTGCTCGATCGCGCCGCGACCCGCGCGCGCGCCGATCGCGACAACTGGCGCGCGCACCTCGCGCTGGTCGCGCGGATCGGCGTCGCGCTCGACGACGGCGCCTACGACGACGCGCTCGCGATCGCGCAGCGCGCGCAACCGATCGCGGACAAGCTGCCCGGCGGCAGCGAGCCGAGCCACGTGCGCGCGCTCGCCGCCGTCGCGCGCTACGGCCTCGATCCCTCCGACGACAACGTGCGCGCGGTCGACGTCGCGATCGCCGAGCTCCACGCGCTCGACGCGCAGCGCGCGCTCGGCGGCGTGCAAGCCGCGGCCGCCGAGATCGATCTCGCCAACGGCCGGGTCGCCTCCGCGCGCGCGCGCGCCGACGACGCGTGGCACGCCGCGCTCACGATCGATCTCCCGGTCGACGCCGCGGTCGCCGCGGCGCTGCGCGCCCGCGCCGCCGCCGATCCCGCGCTCGCCAAGGCCGCGATCGCAGAAGGCGAACGCGCGTGCCCGGATCCGCCGCCTCGTGCCGCCGCCGCCTTCGCGCGCGCCCGCGATTCAACGCCCGCACCCACGCCCGCACCCACGCGGCCGGGATAGGAAGACATCATGGCCCGCATCATCCTCGAGCAAGCGTTCGATCCGCCGCTGTCCCCCGACGACGAGGCCGCCTTCGCCCGCCGCCTCGACGAATGCCTGAGGATCCGCAACGGCGCGTGGTGCCGCACCGCGCTGTCCATCGATCGCCGCCGCATGGTGTGCGAGTTCGAGGCGCCCGACGCCGAGTCGGTGCGCGAAGCGCTGCGCTCCGCGAGCATCCCGTTCGAGCGGGTGTGGAGCGCGTCGGTCTACGCGGTCGAGGACTTCCCCGACCACAAGGCGAAGCTCGACGCGCTGCTCGCGAAGCGAAAGACCGAACGATGATCTAACGCAGCTTGCGCCGCGCGATGCCGCGCACCTTGCGCCGACGCAAGCGCGTCGCTTCGCGCAGGCGGCGCTCGGTCCGCTCGATCATCTGCTGCTGGCTGTGCTTCGCGTTGGGCCCGCCGTCGCGCAGCACGTAGCTGCCGTCTGACTGCATCTCCCACGCGCCGCGCTGATCGCCGAGCTGGGTGTCGAGGAAGACGCGCAGCTCGGTCTGCAGGCGCGGATCGTCGATCGGCACCAAGACCTCGACGCGGCGCTCGAGGTTGCGCTGCATCGCGTCCGCCGAGCCGAGGTAGTACTCGGCCTTGCCGCCGTTGTGGAAGTAGTAGACGCGCGCGTGCTCGAGGAAGCGCCCGACGATCGAGACCACGCGCACGCGCTCGCTGATCCCCGGCAGCCCGGGCCGCAAGCGGCACGAGTCGCGCACGATCAGATCGATCTGCACGCCCTTCTGCGACGCGCGATAGAGCGCGCGCACGATGTCGACGTCCTCGAGCGCGTTCATCTTCCACTGGATGAGCCCGCGCCCGCCCGCCTCTTGATGCGCGACCTCGCGCTCGATCTTCTCGATCAGCGCCGCCTTCATGATCTTCGGCGCCGGGAGGATCTTCACGTACTTGCGGCGCGGCTTGTAGCCGGTCGTCAGGTAGTTGAAGAGCTCGGTGAGATCGCGGCCGATGCCGTCGTCGCACGTGAACAAGCCGAGGTCGCCGTACAAGCGCGCGGTGCCCGCGTGGTAGTTGCCGGTCGACATGTGCGCGTAGCGGCGCAGGCCGTCGTAGTCCTGGCGCACGACGAGCAGCACCTTGCAGTGCGTCTTCAGGCCGACGACGCCGTAGGTGACGTGGATGCCCGCGCGCTCCATGCGCTGCGCCCAGCGGATGTTGGCTTCCTCGTCGAAGCGCGCCTTCAGCTCGAGCACGACCGCGACCTGCTTGCCCGACTGCGCGGCCTTGATCAGGTGACGGATCACCTGCGAGTCGCGCGAGGTCCGGTACAAGGTCATCTTGATCGCGCGCACCTTCTTGTCGGCGCCGGCCTCCTTCAGGAAGCGCTCGACCGAGAGCGGGAACGACTCGTACGGGTGGTGCACGAGCACGCTCTTCGCGTCGCGGATGATGTGGAAGATGTTGCGATCGGTCTGCAGCAGATCGACCGGCGGCGCCGCCGCGTGCGGAGGATCGTGCAGCTCGGGGATGTCGAGCGCCGCGATCTCCATCAGGTCGCGCTGCGACAGCATGCCGATCGCCTCGAAGACGTCGTTCTGCTCGTCGAGGCCGAGCTCCGACGCGAGGCGCCCGCGCAGGTACGGCGCCATCGTCTTGTCGACCTGCAGGCGCACGACCGGCGCGAACTTCCGCTCGCGCAGCTCGACCTCGATCATGTCGAGCAGGTCCTCGGCTTCTTCTTCGTCGTGCTCGACCACCGCGTTGCGCGTCACGCGGAACAGCGAGCACTGCTCGATCTCCATGCCCGGGAAGAGCAGATCGAGGTTCGCCGCCATCACGTCCTCGAGCCCGACGAACGTGTTGGTCGCGCCGACGCGCAGGAAGCGCGGGATGCCGGCCCCGACCGGGACCTTGACGCGCGCGAGCAGCGGCTCCGGGTCCTGCGGGTAGTGCAGCGTGACCATCAGGTTGAGCGACAGGTTCGAGACGAACGGGAACGGGTGCGCCGGATCCATCGCCTGCGGCGTGACCAGCGGGAAGATGTTCTTGACGTAGTAGTCGCGCACCAGCGCCTGCTGGGCGGCGTCGAGATCGCGATACGCGAGCATCACGACGCCCGCGCCGCGCAGCTCGCCGACGAGGTGCTCGAGGATCTTCGCCTTGCGCGCCTCGAGCGCGTGCACCGCGGTGATGCTGTCGGCGATCTGCTGGAGCGGCGTGCGGCCGTCGGGCGAGCTCGCGTGGATGCCGGCGCCGACCTGCTGCTTCAAGCCGCCGATGCGCTTCTGGAAGAACTCGTCGATGTTCGAGGCGACGATCGCGACGAACTTCATCCGCTCGAGCAGCGGCGTGCGCGCGTCTTCGGCCTCGTGCAGGACGCGCGCGCAGAAGTTGAGGTAGGTCAGCTCGCGGTTGAGCAGCAGCTCGGGCGACGCGAGATCGGTCGGCGCCGGACGATCGGCGAGGCCCGGCGCGGGCGGCGTGCGCGGGCGTCCGTCTCCGGAGAGCGCGGTCGCGACCGGGACCGGCGGCGACGTCTCGCGTCGCTCGGCGCGCGCCTCCACCCCCGATGGCCGAACGACCTCGAGCGGCGGGAAGTCGACGATCTTGTGGACGCCAGAATGCTCCGGAGACGACATGCGAACGAAGTCTCAGTCTACCGCGGATCGCGCGGACGTCGTGTGACACGGCCGTCGCGACGCTGCGTAAGCTTCTGATTCGTTACGGGATTCGCGCACGCATTGCGCCCGTAGCCGTGTCGATGACTTCGAGGTGATCGCCGCGCGGCACCCAGGTCACGGCGCCCGCGCGATGGGTGTCTCTCGCAGGCGGCGCGGACGGGGCGCCGGTCGCCGCAGCGCCGGTCTCGCGATCGAGCCCGCGCACGCCGCGCGCGGTCCGGATCCAAAGCGCGTGCGCGTCGAGCCACGCGTCGCGCACCTCGTCGTCTCCGAGATCGACGCGCCACTGTGCGTGGCCGTCCGCGAGCCGGATCGCGGTCACGGCGGTCGCGTGCGACGCGTCGCCGACGAATTCGAACGACTGATCGCGATCGGAAGCGGTGATGACCGCGGGCGCGACCGCCGATCGCGCGGCGCCCGGCAGCAGCTCGACCTGCCCGAGCTTGTCGGCGTCCTCCGTAGAGAGCGCCCACAGCTCGTCCTTGTCGTCGCGCCTGACGCGCACCGTGATCGCCGTCGGCGACGCGGCGATCGCCGGCGCGTTCGCGCGTCCCGCGTACGGCGGGATCAACGCCTGCCAGCGCACGCCGCGTCCGACCTCGACGAGCTCGACGAACGATCGATCGCTGCCCTGCTCGACGCGCAGCGCGACCGCGCTGGTTTCATCCAGCGCGAACACTTCGTAATAATCGCCCGCGGTGGGACGTGCGTGCAGCATGAACCACACGCCCAGCCCGCCGACGGCGACGCCGAGCGCGAGCAGCGTCGGTGCGAGCCAGCGACCTTTCGCAGTGCGCGTCATTCGCGCGCGAGCCTAGCAAGCGAACCCACGCGCGCCCACATCGGTGCACGAACATCACATTGAAGTGCGCGATCGAAACATGCGTCAGTAGGGGACCACCGCCGCCGACTGCGACGGAGAGACGATGTATCAAGCAGCTGCTCGCGCCCTCAAATTCACCGTCTTGATCGCCGCAGTCCTCGGGGGAGCGGCAGCCACCGCGAGCGCGGCGCCGTCGCACTCGACGGTCGTCTACGTCAATCGCGGCGGCGGCACCGTCTCCGCCGGCGACGACGACTCGCACCGCGGCACGTCGTCGCTGGTCGAGAGCGGCAGCGTGAAGATCCCCGCGTGGAAGGGCGGCGAGGCGAAGTGGAAGAAGGTGATGTCGTGCGTGCGCGATCGCTTCAGCGCGTTCGATCTCGAGATCGTCGAGGAGCGCCCGCAGCACGGTGACTACATCGAAGCGATGGTCGGCGGTCAGCCGTCGCTGCTCGGCTACGGCAAGGACGTCAGCGGCATCGCGCCGTACACCGGCGAGGTGATGCCGAACGCGATCGTCTACATCTTCGCGGCGGGCGTCGACTACGACGTCGAGATCTCGTGCGTCGACGTGCTGCACGAGGTCGGGCACGCGCTCGGCCTCGATCACGAGTACCTGTGCGCGGACCCGATGAGCTACCTGTGGGACTGCGATCAGGTGAAGACGTTCCAGGACGTCGACGCCTCGTGCGGCGAGGACGATCCGCGCGCGTGCGAGAGCGGCGCGAAGACGCAGAACTCGTACGCGGTGCTCGCGCGCAACGTCGGCCTGCGCAGCCAAGCGCAGCCCGCGCCCGAACCGCCGGCGCCTGCGGATGAAGAACCGGATCCGTCGCCGATCGATCTACCGGATCAGAGCGACGGCGCGCTCGGCGTCTCGATCGACGGACCGAGCGGCACCGTCGACGGCGATCGCGCCGTGACGCTGGTCGTCCACGGCCGCGGCGACAAGGTCAGCGACGCCGCGCTCGCCTGGCTCACGCCCGACGGCCGCTACACGCTCGACTGCGCGTCGATGCCCGCGGGCAGCGGCGCCAGCTGCAAGCGCAAGGGGGACGACTTCGTGTTCCGCCTCGAGGTCGGCACCGGCTGGCGTTACTTTGCCGCGGTGGTCGTCGACAGCGACGGCAAGTCCGCGACGAGCGATCCCGCGTCGGCCTACTTCCAGTAACGACTCGACGATCGACTCGACAGGCGACGCCCGAAACCGCGACGGCGATGTCAGCTTTCGAGCGGCACGCCCAGGCAAGCGAGGTGCATCCCCGCGATCGCTGGTCGTGGCACGCGCCCTGCTGATGTCCTCGGGCATGCACGCACTCGCTTCTCGCTTCGTCTTCGCCGCGCTCCTCGCCGCTCCGGCCATCGCCGCCGCGCAGCCGTCCGCCACGCCGACCGCGGCGCCGCAGAACACCGACTGGAGCCAGGTCTCGAACATCAACGGGCAGCTCGTGCCCGTCGGCGAGAAGAACGATTACCTCTACGACTTCAAGCGCACGATCGTCTCGGCCAACCCGATCGGCTGGATCATGGGCTTCTACGGCGTGAGCGCGAGCTACGCGCTCGACGATCACCTCGCGATCCGCGGCGAGCTCGACTACATCTCGCCGCCCGACTCGCACGAGGCGATCGTCGAGGGCGACGTCGGCCTGCCGATCTACTTCAAGCGCACGTACCAGGGCGTGTTCCTCGAGCCCGGCCTCGTCGTTCGCCAGCTGCAGGACAACTACAGCTACAGCTACGACGCGAACGGCAACGCGACGACGTCGACCAACACCACGACGCAGTTCGGCCCGCAGGTCCTCGTCGGTTGGCACTGGACCTGGGAGAGCGGCTTGAACTTCTCGGTCGCCGCCGGCGTCGGCCGCAACCTCGCCCACACGCAGGATCCGAACGGCTACAGCTCGTCGGACGAGCAGTACATCCCGAACGGCTACATGCGCTTCGGTTACGCGTTCTGATCGAGCGCGCTCTCGTCGCTCTCGTCGTCGGGCTCGGAGGGGACCTCCGGGCCTTCGTCGCTTTCGGGCTCCGGAAGCGGACCGAGATCCGACGGGCGCCCCACGCGCTGCGGCGCATCGCCCGCGCCGACCGGCGCCTTCGCGTGATCGAACGGAGGCGGACGCGTCAGCGAGCCCGAGCCGGTCGCCTTCTCGTGCACGAGCACCTTGCGGCCCGACGGGAAGAACACGGTCATCTTGCCCGGCTCCGGCGTCGCCTCGACGACGCCCGCGCCGAAGCTCGGATGCTCGACGCGATCACCGATCGCGAACTTCTCGCGCGGCGAGTACGTCCGCGTCGGCTTGGTGAGATCGGCGGCGACCTGCGGCGTCTCGAAGCGCTCGACGACGGGGCGCGGCGTGCGCACGACCCGCGGGCGCGGCTCCTTCTTCGCGGCGGGCGCGCCGTTGACCGAGCGATGGCGGTGGTAACCGCCGCACTGCTTGCACTGGACCTTGACGACTTCCTCGCCCACCTTGGCGACGACGACGTGCCAGACGTCACCGCACTTCGAGCAGAGGGATTCGATGTCTGCGCCGACGGCCGCGCTCATGAGTTCCCCATCATAACGGAACCCTGCTCGCGCGCACAGGTGTTACTGGCACACACCGTACTCGGTGCCGCCGATCGTCAGCGCCGGATTGAAGTGCAAACACGAGGTGCTGCACTGGCCCGACTGGAACGTGCAGTACTTGCGGCACGCGAAGTTGGTGCCGTCGAGCGTCGTGCAGGAGTAGTTCGCAGCACACTTGGTGTCGTCGCCCGACGTGCCGACCTTGCAGTTGGTGCCCTGGCCGCCGGCGCCCTGCGCCTCGCAGTCCGTGATGTCGTAGGTCGTGCCCTTGAACGTCGCGGTGAAGATGCCGCACTTGTCGTTCGCCGGGCAGTACGTCGACGCGTTGCCGATCGGATCGCAGTTCGACGAGCAGACGATCGCGCCGTCGATGTCGACGCCGCCGTTCTGCAACTGGATCACGCACTGGCCGCGCGGCGAGATGCAGTCGCCGCTGGTCGCGCAGTAGCGGTGGCAGGCGCCGTCGTTGAGGCAGACGTAGCCCTTGTCGCATTCGCTGAACGAGCCGCAGGTGCTGGTCTCCTTGCCCGGCGTGTTGATCGCGCGGCACAGGTTGCCCATCAGATCGGTCGGATCGATGTCGCAGCTCTGATTCGCCGGGCACCCGCACTGCGGCGCGAGCGTGCACGGCTGCACCGAGCAGTTGTTGGCGTCGGGCGCGGCGTCGGGCACCTTCGCGTCGGGCGTGCCGGGCGGCGCGTCGATGTGATCGGGCGCGTCGGCGGAGCCTTGCTGCGGCGAGTCCGGCGTGTTCGATCCGCTGGAATCGACCGTCGAGCTGTCGGCGTTGGAGCTGCTGTTGTGGCCGCTCGCGCAGGCGCACGCGAGGAACGCCAGCACCGAGATCACGCGCGTCATCGAGGTGATCGTCGGGCGCCGCGGGGCGCCTTG
Organism: Kofleriaceae bacterium; assembly: GCA_035493675.1. GTDB lineage: Bacteria > Myxococcota_A > Polyangia > Haliangiales > Haliangiaceae > JAIOQA01. The sequence goes on from DATJIA010000069.1 coordinate 20,525, forward strand.
CAAGGGCGATCCGCTGACACCACGCGCGAACCTCTGTTAGCCTCGGGATCGCCGAGGGAAATGTCGATCGCCGCCGCGGACGCCCTCACCGCCGAGGGCAACCAGCTGTTCCAGGCCCAGGACTTCGCGCAGGCCGCTGCGCGCTTCGAGCGCGCGACCCAGGTGTTTCCGTCTCACCACCAGGCGTGGAAAGGGCTGGGTCACGCGCTGCTCTGCATGGGCCGCGCGACCGACGCCGCGCGCGCCTTCGACCGCGCGATCGGGCTCAAGCCCAACAGCGCGACCGCGCTCTGGGGCGGCGCGCTCGCGCACGCGGATCTCGGCCACAAGCTGGTCGCGCAGAACTACCTGAAGCGCGCGTTGCAGCTGCAGCCGACCTGGACCGAGATGGCGCGAGGCGTCCCGCAGCTCGGCGCGCTGCTCTCGCTGTCCGCGCACGCCGGCGAGCTCTTGCGCCGCGTGCTCGGCCCGCACAGCGAACGCAGGTTCCGTCACGCGACCGATCACGGCCGCGGCATCGAGGTGCTCCGCTTCGCCGACGTCCCCGAGCGCACGGTGACGACCTACGCGTCGCTCGGCGTGTGCAACCACGCCTGGAGCGATCCGCTGCGGCCGCGGCTCGAGATCCTGCTCGGCGCCGCGCTCGACGAGGCCGTCGTCCCGCAGATCATCGCGAACGTCGCGTTCCACGTCGTCGACAAGGACTTCTTCCCCGAGCCGGGCACGATCATCCGCGACATCATCGCGGTCCTGCAGGCGCCGCCGGTCAGCGATCGCTTGCCGCACGTCTACTTCATGGAGCCGTCGCCCTGGAACGTGCGCCTGCCGCTCGACGCCGGGCCGCCGCGCCTCGACGTCGTCGCCGCGGTGCCGGTCTCGAATCGCGAGTACCAGTACTGGAAGCAGTTCGGCCCGCGCGAGCTCGAGAAGCTCTTCGATCAAGCGCGCACGGATCTGTTCGACCTCGCGCGCGCGAGCGTCATCTAGAATCGCGACGCGACGCCGAGCGACACCCTCGTGAACGGCGCGCCCGTGATGTCGCCGTAGCCGACGTCGGCGTAGACATCGACGGATCCGAGCACGGCGACCATCCCGCAACCGACGCCGAGCCGGCCTTCGGTCGTCGCCGGCGTGAACGTCTTGCCTGCCCACGCGTTGCCGCTGCCCGTGAACGCGAAGCCGGGCGCGACCTGGAGCTCGGCGGTCACGCTCGCGTACAAGTCGCCGCGATTCACCGACGACGCGGCCGTGTACGCGAAGTGATCGACCTCGACGCCGCCGGCGCCGACGACCGAGAACCGATGCGGGGCGAGCTTCAGCTTGCCGACGTACTGCGCGTACGCCCATTCGGTCCCGGCCGTGCCTCCGTCGGAGAATCCATGTCCTCCGCCGAGATCGATCGCTTGCACGTCGTCGATGCGCAGCCGCACGCCGCCGCGGACCGACGTGAGGGCAGTATGGTTGAGGCGCGTGTAGATCGTGACGAAGGGCTCGACCCCGTCGATCGCGTGGCTCGCGCCGACCGGGACGAAGAGACCGTCTTCGCTCGCCACGATCGATGCGTCGACGGTCGTCATCCCGTCCGGGTGCACCAGCGGGCGATCGGCGACCGTGATCGGATAGTCGTCGGCGTGCGCGAGCGTTGCGGAGGCGAGGATGGATGCGACGGCGAGGAATCGGTTCACGTGCGCCTGTCGATCAACGACAGCGCATTCCCGCCGAGCACGCGATCGATACTCTCGGCACCCAACGGCAAACGCTCGCACCAGCCCTTGATCGCGCCGTAGTCGTAGTCGCCGTGCGCGTCGTGGAAGCCGTAGGGCGCGTCGGTGCCGTACATCACGCGCTCGGGGCCGAGCGCGTCGAGCGCGGTGCGCACCAGCTTCTCGTCGAGGAACGGGCCCGAGACGTCGACCCACAGGCGCTCGTCCTCGCGGACCTCGTTCCACATGCGCGGCCAGTGCGGGATGCCCGCGTGCGCGAAGATGATGCGCAGCTTCGGGCACGCGTCGGCGAGCGTGCGCCACACGCCGCGCTCGTTGAAGCCGAGATGAATGAGGATCGCGAAGCCGAGCTCCTCGCAGCGGCGCGCGATCGGCAGCGCCTCTTCGATCCGCCAGCCGTGCCAGTGCGGGTGCAGCTTCACGCCGAGGAAGCCGGGCGTCGTCCGCCATCGCTCGAGCTCTTCGACGCCGACGCCCGCGCGCGGGTTGAGGAAGATCCAGCCGTGGAAGCGATCGGGGTGCGCGGCGATCGCGCGCGCGACCGTCTGGTTGTCGGGCCGCGCGTAGATCTTGAAGATCTTCCGCCCGAGCCGCAGATCGCCTTCGCGCGTCAGCGTGAGGTCGTTGATGCGCTTCGCCAGCGGATGCGCGCGCGACAGGATCAACTTCCGCAGCGCGCTCAACAACAATTCCGGCGTCGCCGGCAGCGGATCGAGCATCGTCGGGATCAGCGCGACGCGGTCGACGCCGCGGGCGTCGAGCTGTCGCAGCATCGCGGGGATGTCGAGCATGCGCTCCTCGAGGTGCGCGTGGACATCGATCACCGGCATGCGCGGAGCATCGCACGGGCTTGACCGGCGCGCGGCGACGCGGCGAGACTCGGCGCATGCCGCGTCTCTATCGCCTCGACAACAACGAGACGATCGGAACCATCACCGACAAGCAGCTCCAGTTCCTCGTCGACCAGCTCGAGGAAGAAGACGAGGACGACAACGACTACTTCGTCGATCGCGACACCCTCGAGCTCCTCTCGGACAACGGCTGCGATCCGGAGTTGTTGGCGATGATCGAGGGCGCGATGGGCGACGACGACGAGATCGACATCGCCTGGGAACAAGGTTCAGCTAGTTAGATCGCCGGCAACTCCAGTCGCCACCTGGGCTTGCCGTCTCCTGCCGACAACTTCGGTGGGGATCTTCCGGCATCTCACGCAGTAGTAGTGGGCCGGAGGATCCGCTTGTCCCACTTGCAACGCCTTCTATTGATCATTGCGGTTGGCTCGGTGGCG
>DATJIA010000070.1:0-66337 GCA_035493675.1 Kofleriaceae bacterium
ACGACGCGGAAGTCGTTGCCGCCGTGCACGACCAAGGTCGGCGTCTTCCAGTTCTTCACGTAATCGATCGGCGTCGCCTTCTGGTAGCCCTCGGGGTGATCCCACTCGGTGCCGCCGTGCTCCCACTCGGGGAACCACAGCTCCTCGGTGTCGTAGTAGGCGGTTCGCTCGTCGAGGTTGCCGTCGTGCACGACCAGCGCCTTGAAGCGATCGGTGTGGCCGTTGATCCAGTTGATCATGAACCCGCCGTAGCTCGCGCCGAGCGCGACGGTGCGGGAGCCGTCGAGCCACGTGTACTTCTTGAGCGCGGCGTCGAGGCCCATCATCAGATCGTCGTACGGCGCGCCGCCCCAGTCGCCGTTGATCGCGTCGGTGAACGCCTGGCCGTAGCCGGTCGAGCCGTGGAAGTCGATGAACACCGCCGCGTAGCCGTGGCCCGCGAAGACCTCCGGGTTCCAACGATAGTGGAAGTGATCGCCGAAGCTGCCCTGCGGGCCGCCGTGGATCAGGAACGCGACGGGCACCTTGCCCTTGCCGCTGTAGCCCGCCGGCTTCATCACGAAGCCGTAGACGGTGTCGCCCTTCGCGCCCTTGAAGCTGAACTGCTCGTAGTCGCCCCACGCGATGTTCGCGATGCGCGCGTCGTTGAGGTGCGTGATCGCCTTGATGTCGCCGCCGGTCGGCGCGACCGCGTAGATCTCGGTGGGGTTCTTCAGCGTGTCGCGCGCGAACACGAGGCGATCGCCGGCGACGTGCGGCGTCGCGTTGGTGCCCTTGGCGACGAGGCTGGTCGCCTTCCCGGTCGCGACGTCGATCGCGAACAGCGCCTGGTTGCCCAGGTCCTCGGCGGTCGTGTAGATCGTCTTGCCGTCGGCGCTCCACTCGATCGACTGCGCCGAGCGATCCCATTGCTCGGTCAGGACGCGCGGCTTCTTCGACGCGACGTCGTAGATCGTGATGCGCGTGCGATCCGACTCGTAGCCGGCGCGCGCCATCGCGGTGACCGCGAGCGACTTGCCGTCGGGCGAGAAGACCGGGACGCTGTCGTACGCCTTGTTCGCGATCGTGAGGTTCACGGGCTTCCCCTTGCCGCTCGCGTCGACGAGGAAGACGTCGGTGTTCGTGGTCCACGCCGCGTCGTTCGCGCCGATGCGCGCGCAGAACGCGACCGTCTTGCCGTCGGGCGAGATCGCGGTCTCCTCCATGCCGCCGAACGGCTTGGTCGGCGAGTCGGTCGCCTGGCCCGCGGTCAGATCCTTCACGTTCTGATCGGAGGTCCAGACGAACAGGTGCGAGAACTTGCCGTCCTCCCACTCGTCCCAGTGACGGAAGAAGAGGTGATCGTAGATCTTCGCCTTGGTCTTCTTCTTGGCGGCGGCGTCGTCCATCTTGAGGCTGTCGGCGATCGACTTCGCGTTCGGCCAGACCTCGATCGCGAGCAAGAGCCGCTTGCCGTCGGGGAAGACGCGGAAGCCGCCGACGTCGGTCGCGAGCTTCGTCACCTGCTCGGCCTCGCCGCCGGTCGGCGCGATGCGCCACACCTGCGAGCTGCCGCCGCGCGAGCTCAGGAAGTAGATCCACTTGCCGTCGGGCGACCACGCCGGCGCGTTGTCGTTCTCCGGATCGGTCGTCAGCCGCGACGTCTTCGATCCGTCGACGGCCGCGACCCACACGTCGTACCGCCCGCGGTTCGCGTCGAGGTCCGTGTCGCGCACGTCGAACGCGATCCATTTGCCGTCGGGCGACACGATGGGCTCGCCGACCCGCTGCATCGCGAGCATGTCATCCGGCGTGAGCCCGGCCTTCGCGTGCGCGACGGTGGCGCTGAACAAGATCGAGAGAAGAATCGTGAAGCGCATCGCGGCGCAGTATGCACGATCTCACCTCGCGACGAACTGCTTCACGTCCGCGCGCGGGATCGAGAAGGCGCGCGCGCTGATCAGATCGCCGAAGCCGATGCGGACGTCGGGGACCGCCATCGGGCCGTGCTTCTCGGGGGCGACCATGCGGCGGCCGAGCGAATGCACGATGTCGGCGTTGGCGGAGTGGAAGGCGGTGAGCGTGTCGCCGTGGAAGGCGGCGAGCGCGTCGACGAGCTTGGCGCGCGCGTCGTCGGAGAGGCCGTAGGTGATCACGACCGGCAGGCTGACCGCGGGGAGGGTCGCGATCACCTGCGTGCCCGCGGGCGCGTCGACGCCGCCGGGGACCAGCGCGGCGTCGGCCTTGCCGAGGCCGAGCGAGGCGAGCGCCGAGGCGGTGTCGGGCGCGACGTCGAGCTTGGCGAAGAAGTCCTTCGCGAGCTCACCGCCGTAGAGCGCGTTGCGGACGAAGTCGCCCTCGCGGCCGCCCATCGACGGCACGATGATCGTCTTGCCGCGCAGCTCGAGCACGGACTTCGCGCCGCGCGTGACCAGCTGCCACGACGTCGCGTCGTCGCCGCCGCGCACGCTGACCGCGATCACGACGCCGGGCCCGCCGGTGATCGCCGCGTAGCGCGCGTCGACGATGGCGACGTGCACGTCGCCCTTCTTCACGGCGCCCGCGAAGTCGCCGGCGCGGCCGTAGACGCGGCCGATGCCGTCCTTGCCGAGCGCGGCGCCGACCGCGTGCGCGAGCTTCGTCATGAACTCGACGCGCGCCGCGGTCCCGCCGAACGGCGCCGACGGCGCGAACATCCCGACGGTGACGGAATCCGCGCGCGCCAGCGATACCCGTAGCGCGATCGCGATCAGGATCCCGAGGCCCGAGGCCCGAGGCCCGAGGCCCGATTTCATGGCTCCCCTCCATAGATCCGCTCGAGCGCGGCGATCCAATCATTCAACGCCGCCCACTTCGAGCCCGCCTTGCGCGCGCGACGCCACGCATCGAGCGCCTTCTCGGGCTCGCCGTGCTTGTCGTACGCGATGCCGAGGTTGACGAGCGAATCGGGCACGCGGCCGCCGAGGTGATCGAGCGCGGCGATCGCCGCGTCGAGCCGGCCGGTCGCGATGTCGAGCACCGCTTGGTTGTGCGCGAGCTCGTCGGCGCCCGCGTGCGTCTCGGCGGCGCGCGCCGCGGCGAGGTACTTCTGCGCCGCGGCGTTCGAGCCCGCGCGATACGCCTCGTCGGCGGCGGCGAGCGCGACGACCCGCGTCGCGGTCGCGAGCAGCGCGCGCGCCGCGCCGCTCGATCCCCTCTGCAGCTTCGCGAGGCGCGGCAGCGCGGCCGCGGCGCCGTGCGGGCGCAGGCCCTCGTTGAGCGCGATCAGGATCGGCACCGCTTGGGTGTCGGCGGGCGCGGGGAACGGACACGGCGCGCTTCCGAGCGCCTTCAAGCGGCGCAGCGCGACGTCGCGATCGCCGGCGGCGACCGTCGCGAGCGCGAGATCGCACGCGACCGCGCGCGCTTCGTCGCCGGTCGCGTCCTTCGATGCGGCTTCGAGGAGCTGCACCGCGCGCCCGCCGGCGCCGCCGCGCAACGCCGCGAGGCCGGCGGCGTGACGCGCGGCTTCGAGCGCGGTCTTCACGCGAACATCCGGTGTCTTGATCTTCTCGAGCGCGGCCGCGGCCGCCGCGGGATCGCCCGCGGCCATCTCGAACGCCGCGAGATCGAGCGCGACCTCGGTCGCATCCGCGCCCTTCGCGAGCGACATCGCGCGCGCGTACGCGTCGCGCGCCGGACCGGCCGCGCCTTGCGCCGCGCGCGCACGCGCGAGCAGCATCCACGTGATCGCGTCGGGCGTCGCCTTGACCGCGCGCTCGAGCGCCGCGAGCGCGTCCGCGCCGTGACCGGCGGCGAGCCGCGCGACGCCGAGATTCCGCCACACCGTGGGTTGCGCGCTCGGGATCGCCGACGCCAGTCGCAGCTCCGATTCGGCGTTCTCGACGTCTCCCGACGCGATCATCTCCACACCGTGGAGCTCGAGGGCGCGCGCGAGCAGCGCGTTCGTTCGAGGAGCTCCGCCGGCCTTCATCGCCTGCTCGAGCCACGCGATCGCCGCGGCCGCGCGCGATCGCGCGAGCTCCGCCTCGCCGAGCGCGGTGAAGACGATCGGATCGGAAAGCGCCGCGGCCACCGCGCCGACCCGATCGACCGCGGCATCGTGATCGCCGTGCGCGACGAGCGACAGCGCGAGCTCGCGCCACCACGCGCGATCTTGTTCCGGAGAGGCGGGCGCGCCGATCCGATCGAGCTGCGCGATCGCGCCGGCCGCATCGCCGCCGCGCCGCATCGCCTCCGCGAGCTTCACGCTCCACCGCCGCGACGCCGGCTCCATCTCTCGCGCGCGCTCGAGCTCCGCGCGCGCGCCGCCGACGTCGTTCTTCGCGAGCAGCGCGTCGCCGAGCAGGCCGTGGCCCGCCGCGAGGTTCGGCGCCGCGTCGAGGTAGCGCCGCGCCGCCGCGATCGCGTCGTCGGTCGCGCCCAGCGCGAGGGCGCACCGACCGTCGACGAGCCCGATCTCCGGGTGCGCGGCCGATAGATCCTTCAGCTTCGCGAGCAAGACCCGCGCGGTGCGGCAATCGATCGCCGCCGCCGCCCACGCCTGTCCGATCCGCGCGCGCACGTCCGTCGAGCGCGCGCGCAACACGACCGCGAACAGCTCGGAGGCCTTCGCCGCCTGTCCGTCGCGCAGGTACGCGTCCGCGAGATCGACCTGATAGGTCGGATCCGCGCCGCGCAGGTCCGAAGGCCGCGTCTCGAGATACGTCTCGTAGTCGTTGATCGCGCGGCTCCACTCGCCGGTGCGGCTGTGGTACGCGCCGAGGATCGCGTGCGCCTCGTAGTGCGACGGCGCGCGCGTCGCGACGCCCTCGAGGATCGGGACCGCTTCGTCCCGCTGATCGGCCAGGTACAGGACCGTGCCGAGCATCGCGAGCACGTCGTCGTTCTGCGGATCGAGCGCGCGCGCGCGACGCATGAGCGCGATCCCCTCCGCGTACTCCTTGTGCACGATGTGCACCGCCGTGCGCAGCACGTACGCCTCGACGCGCCGCGGGTTGAGCGCGATCGCTTGATCGAGCGCGCGCGCGGCGCCGCGGTAGTCCTGCTCGCGCAGATCCTTGCGCCCTTCCTCGACGAGGACCGACGACTCGTCCTCGGCCTTCGGCTGCGCGATCGCCGCCGACGAAACCACGAGGCTAATAACGATAACCAACGCGCGCAAAGATCTCCCTCCCTTCTCCGGGCACGACCGGCACGACGACCGTCATGTCGGGGTTGTCGGGATCGGGGTGTCGATCGAAGTCGTCGGGCGCGACCACCTGCTGGCGGCGGCCGATCAGGTTGCGCACGCCGATCGTCACGTCGAATTTCCGCACGTCGGGGATGTAGATCGTCGCGTTCCAGCCGAGCCACGCGTCGGCGTCGGTGCCCGCGCGCGTGTGCTGCGCGCCGACCAGCAAGAGCTCGGTCGAAAGATGCGCGAGGCCCCACAGCTTCGGCGTCGACACGCCGCCCGACGCGGTGATCGACGGCGCGTTGGTCGGCGCATCCATGCTGCCCGGCGCGGCGACGTCGGCGATCGCGCCGCCGCCGAACCCGAACCAGCCGCTCGCGGTGCGGTAGCTGCCCTCGACCTCCACGCCCGTCGAGGTCAGCGCGCCGAGGTTCTGGAACTGGATCAAGCCGGAGCCGTCGGCGGCGTCGCCTTGTCCGATCTGGTTGTTCGTCTCCCAGCGGAAGCCCGACAGGCGCAGCGACAGTCCGGGAAGCGGACGTCCCCACAAGACCGACTCGTAGCTGCGGATCGTCTCCGACGCGATGTGCCCGGGCTGCACGAAGCTGACGTTGTCGAAGAAGAACGCCTCGTACGCGCTCGGGTTCCGGAAGCCCTCTGCATAGAGCATCTTGATCCCGTAGTCGTCGCCGCGCGACAGGAACAGCGCGGCGCGCGGCGACACGCGGTTGTCGACCACGGTGTTGCCGTCGAAGCGCACGCCGCCGGTGAAGGCGAGCCACGGCAGCGGCCGCGAGTCCGCCTCCGCGTAGACGCCGCCGAGATCGAAGTCTTTCGGGATGTCGACCGCGCCGGTGCCGTCGACGTAGTGGCTCTGGCTGCGCGTGTGCTGGTGGGTGAGCTCGGTGCCGGCGGTGATGCCGAGCCGATCGCGATCGTAGATCTCGTAGCGGCCGCGCACCTCGCCGCCGTACCAGAACGAATCGCCGACGTCCTCGAACGCCGGCTGCCCCGCGAACGCCGAGGTCAGGTGATCCTGGAACTGATAGCGCTGCACGTAGCCGCGCACGGTGAGCGCGAGCTTGCCGATCGAGTGCGCGTAGCCGCCCTCGGCGAGCAGCTGCTCGTCGACGTTGTGGGTGTCGGCGTCGCCGGGCAGCGTGTCGTACGGCGCGTAGGTCAGCTGGCGCACGCGCCGATAGGTGCGGAGCTGCGCGAACGCGCCCTCGTAGGTGCCGACGACCGCCGCGTTGAAGCCGGTCATGCCGTCGGCGAGCGAGGTCGTGCCGAGGTTGGGATCGAGATCGCGATCGATCGTCTCGCCGGCGCGCGACAAGGCCGCGACCGTGCCGCGGATCTGGTGATCGACGTCGCCCTGCGCGAAGCCGGCCGACTCGGCGACACCGCCGAACGACGTCGCGCTCACGCGGCCCCACGCGCGCGGCGACTCGGCGGCGCCGCGCGTGATGATGTTGATGATGCCGAAGAACGCGTTGGTGCCGTAGACCGACGACACCGGGCCGCGGATCACCTCGATGCGCGAGACGTCGTCGATCGCGACCGGCAGATCCCAATCGAGGCCGACGAACTGATCCCACGGCTCGTTGACCGTCGCGCCGTCGATCAAGACGAGCACGCGCGTGTTGAAGTCGCCGAGGACCTGCAGCCCGCGGATGCCGACGCGCGACGAGATGTGATCGTCGTCGATGAACACCCCGGCGACGCCGCGCAGCGCCTCGGCGACCGTGCGATAGCCGAACCGGCGCAGGCGATCGCCGCTGATCACCGTGACCGCGGACGCGACGTTGCCGAGCGACTGCTCGCGCTTCGCCGCGCCGACCACGACGTCCTCTTCGATCGACGCGGCGCTCGACACCGCGGCCGCGCTCGCGCTGTCGCTCTCGGCGGGCGGCAGCGGCGGGAGATCCTGCACGTCGACGACCGCCGGCGTCTCGGCCGACGCGCGGCCCGCGACGAGCAAGAGCAGCAGCGCCTTCTTCACGCGACCGACCCCAGCGATCGCCCGCGCGAGCTGGCGGCCGGTGGATCGAACTGGCACAACACGAACGTCACGTCGTCCTCGGCGGTCACGCCCTCGGCGAACGCCTCGCTCGCCGCGAGCACGCGATCGCGCAGCTGCACGAGCGACTCGCCGTCGGTCTGCACGACCTGGCCGTGGATCGCGCTGCGCAGGCGACGATCGCCGAACAGCTTGCCGGTCTTGTTCTGGCGCTCGACCAGGCCGTCGGTGAACGCGACGAACAGATCGCCGGGATGGAGCTGCGCGGTGCCGAACTTGATCTCGGCGCGGTGCGTGCGATCGCCGAGCGGGTTGCCCGACGCCGCGATGATCGTCGCGTCCTCGAGCGTGCGGCCCGGCCCCATGCGCATCACGTACGGGAAGTTCTGCCCCGCGTTGGCGTAGACGACCTGCCCGGTGTGCGAGTCGAAGATCGTCGCGAAGCAGGTCATGAGCACCTGGTGATCGCCGAGGTTGCGGATCGCCGAGTCGATCGCGCGCAGCACGAGCTCCGGCGTGAGCAGCTTCTCGTCGACCTCGGCGAGCGCCTCGACCGCGCCGCGCGCGGTGCCCGCGATCATCGCCGAGTGCATGCCGTGGCCGGTCGCGTCGCCGACGACGACCATCACGCGCCCGCTCGACAGCTTGCGGTACGTCCACCAATCGCCGCCGCACTCCGCCGCCGGGTTGCAGTAGCCGATGATCTTCAGGTGCTCGAACTGCACGAGCTCCGGCGGCGGCAGCATCGCCTGCTGCACGCTGCGCGCGAGGCTCATCTCGCGCTCGAGCATCGCCTTCTTCTGGCTCTCGACGAGGAGCTCGCCGATCGCGCTCGCCATCGTGTTGAAGTTGCGCGCGAGCACGCCGATCTCGTCGCGCCGCTCCGCCGGCACGCGCTGATCCAAGCGGCCCGACGCGATCAGCTGCGCCTGCGTCGTCAGCTGCTTGAGCGGGCGCGCGATCGACACGCCCTCGAGCGCGGCGAACAAGATGCCGACGAGCAAGACCAGCGCCGCGATCAACCAGATCTTCCGGATCGACGCCTTCGCGTCGGCGTCGGCGGCCGCGAGCCGCGCCGCGAGCTCCTGGTCGAGCGCGGCGGTGGTCACGCCCATGCGCAGGCGGCCGACCGGCGGCGTGCCGGGTCCGAGCGCGATCGGCGCGGCGTAGACGAAGTCGCTCTGCGCGATCTGCGCGTGCGTCCGGCTGCCCAGGCGTTGATCGATCTGCGCGATCGCGTCGACCGGCGCGCCGCCGGTCTTGGCGACGACCTGGCCCGACGCGTCGGTGACCATCATCCACTCGATGCGGTGCTTGGTGTCCTCGCGCAGCGCGGCGTCGAGCGTGCCCTGCACGTCGCTCCACGCCGATTGCGCGAGCGCGTACGCCGCCGCCGCCGCGACCTTCTCCGCGAGCAGATCGGACTCGCGCTCGATCGCCGCGCGTCCGTCGGTGCCGCGATCGGAGACCTCTTGGTTGGCGAGCGATTCGATCGTGCGATAGCCGAGGAACGCCGAGGTGCCGACGGCGACCGCGACGACCAGCGAGGTCGCGACGATCAACCGCACGGACAAGGGCATGGCTGCCCGCTGGCCTTTCGCGCCGCTCACAAGTACCCCGAGGACCGAGTCTAGATCGATCTGCCGCTCGAACGCGCGGCTCTAACCGCCCGATCGAACAAGCGTTCCAAAGGCGCGGCCGCCGCGTCTCCTTCGAGCAAGCGGAGCGCGCGCGCGATCGCCTCGATCGTCGAGACCAGGCCGTGACCCGGGGATTCCCTCATGCGCTCGCGCGTGGCCGCGACATCCGGAAGCCGCAATACCGGAAGGCCACGCAACCCGGCGATCCGCTGGCGCATGCGCCGGGCCTGGTGCCAGGTCGCGTCGAGGATGATCAGGCGCTCGGGCGGCGGCTCGGGCGGGGCGTCGCGCGGCGCGCCCTCGGGGAAGAGCAGCCACGTGTGCTCGCCGGCGAGGCGCGCCGGATCGATCGGCTCGTGCATGCGCGCGTGATCGACGATCTCGCTGTTGGGCAGCGCGAGGTGCGCGAGCCGCGCGGTGTTCGAGCTGCGGTTGGCCTCCGCGAGGTGCCGCACGATCACGATCCTCGTGCGTGTCGGAACGGTCGGGATGTCCGCGCACACGCAATCGCGCAACAAGCAACGAGGGCAGCGATCGGTGGACGTCACGGTGGGATCGGCGTGACTCTACCTTGGCTATGACGGACTTCGCCGCCATCACCGATGACATCGAGCGCGACCTCGACGCCGAGCGGTACGAGAAGGCGATCGAGCGCGCCAAGGAGCTCGATCTCGAGGCGTGCCCCGCCGACGACTGGGAGCGCTTGATGCCGATCGTCCTCAGGTGCCGTCGCTACGGCGGCGAGCCGGCCGACAAGATCGTCGTCGCGACGCGCGGGCTGATCGATCGCGCGCGGCCGGGGCGCGCGCGCGCGCTCTTGCACGCGGAGATCGCGTACTGCTTGATCGAGAAGCGCGTGCCGGAGCTCGCGGCGGCGGAAGCCGCGAAGGTCGTGAGCGAATGGCCCGAGGGCTCGCTCGGCGACGGCGTGCGCGGCTGGGCCGCGCTGCAGTTCGATCGCCGCGATGAATGCGAGGCCGCCTATCGCGACGCGACCGCCAAGCTCGAGCCCGCGCGCGGCTGGCTCGGCCTCGCGCGCATCCGCTACGTCGAGGGCGACTTCGACGGCGCGCTCGCCGCGCTCGAGCAGATCGGCGAGGCGCCGCGCTACCAGGTCGCGAAGCTGCGCGTCGCCGCCGACGTCGCGCGCGTGCGCGGCGACTGGCCCGCGTTCCTGAAGCGCATCGATCAGATCCTCGAGCTGACGCCGGGCGGCGATCGCCGCCGCCACGATCTGCTCGATCGCGCGAGCGCGTTGTGCGCCGCCGGCCGGCGCGACGAGGGCATCGAGGTCTATCGCGCGCTGTGGCGCGAGGACGAGAAAGACTCGCCCGGCCGCTTCGCGCGCGCGGTGCTCGATCACGTCGATCGCGGCGCCGGCGGCACGCGCCTGATGCTGCCCAAGTTCCCGACGGTGACGCAGAAGCGCAACTACTGCGGCCCCGCGACGCTCGAGCTGGTCTTGCGCTCGCTCGGCATCGACGTCGATCAGGACGACATCGCGCCCGCGGTGAAGCGCGAGCGCGGCTCGACGATCCTCGCGATGTGCCGCTACCTCGAGTCGAAGGGCTTGGTCACGCGCCGCTTCGAGGGCGACGGCCCGCGCTTCCGCGCGTGCATCGAGCAAGGCCTGCCCGTGATCGTCGAGGAGGAGTACTCGACGACGTCGCACGTCGCGGTGGTGATCGGCGTCGACGAATCGCTCGGCCTCTTGTTCGTGCAAGACCCGATGACGCACGTGACGAGCGAGCGCCAGATCAAGACGCAGGGGACGCTCGGCGCGATGTATCGCAACGCCGCGATCGTCGCGTTGCGTCCGGGCGATGATCTCCGCGCCGAGGCGTTGGACAAGGCCGGCGTCGTCGACAGCGAGCACCTGCGCCTGGTCGATTCGTGCAACGACGACGACATCGCGAAGGACAACGAAGAGGTCCTGCGCCGCTGCGATCGAGCGCTCGAGCTCGTCGAGGATTACCCGCTCGCGTGGTACCGGCGCACGTCGTGCTTGATGAGCCAGTACTACCGCTATCGCACCGGCAACAACCGCGATCGCTTCGTGATGGAGCTGCGGCGCGCGCGCGTGCGCTATCACGATCAAGAGTGGCCGCACCTCTTGCACGCGAGCTACCTGATGGATAGCGAGCGCCACGAAGAGGCGCTGATCGAGCTCGAGAACGCGCTGCGGATCGATCCGCACGACTCGAACACCGCGCAGGACGTCGCCGAGTGCCACATGCAGCAGGGCCGCGGCGGCGAGGCGACCGAGGCCTTCTGGCGCACGCTCGGGATCGATGCGTCGCACGTGCGGGCGACCGAGAACTTCGCCGGGCACGCGCTCGATCAGGGCGACGTCGAGGTCGCGGAGCACCTGTCGGCGTGCGCGCTCGAGATGTCGCCGCAGAACCCGTTCAACCACGTCACCGCGTCGCGCGCCGCCGAGAAGCGCGGCCGCAGCGACGACGCGCTCGCGCACGCGCGCAAGGCGATCGAGGTCGCGCCCGAGTACGTCTACGGACCGCTGCGCGTCGCGGAGCTCTTGCGCAAGGTCGGCACCGACGACGCGCGCGCGGAGGCGATCGATCTGTACTTGAAGCTCGTGACCAAGCGGCCGTACTGGTTCGAGCCGCGGTGGCGCGGCGCGCGCGAGCTCGAGCGCGCCGGGCGCGTCGAGGAGGGCGCGGAGCTCCTGATCGCGGGCCTCGAGATCGCGCAGGACGAGCCGGTCGTGCTCGTGCGCAACCTCGCCGAGATCTTGATCGAGGCCGGCGACGACGAGCGCGCCGCCACGCTGGTGGGGCAGTTCGCGCGCCAGCGGCCGACCGCCTCGATGCTCGAGCGCTGGTGGGACACGCTCGACGACTGCGACCGCTGGAGCGAGGCGGTCGAGGCGAGCGCGGAGTTCCTCGCGTCGAACCAGGACTCGCCGTTCGCGAGCGCGAACCGCGCGTCGCGCATCTACGGCATCCCGGAGCACGACGAGGAAGCCGAGCGGCTCTTGCGTCACGCGGTCGGCGGCGCGCCGACCTACGGCTGGGCCCGCCGCATGCTCGGCGACTTCCTCGTGCGCGATCGCCGCGACGAAGCGATCGAGCTGATGGCCGACGCGCCCGCGGGCGACGACTGGAACAGCATCTATCAGGCGAGCTACTTGTCGTGGGCGGGACGTCACGACGACGCGCTCGGCGTGCTGATCACCGTCGACGATGCGAGCTGGACGACGCAGGAGGTGTGGAACCGCATCCGCCTGCGCGACGAAGACGCCGCGGTCGCGCTCGATCGCACGCTGCGGCTCGAGGGCGCGCGCGATCGTCGCGCGGCGCTCGCGTTCGCGGTCGCCGCGCAGGCGTGGCCGACCGCCGAGCAGCTGTTCGCGGAGCTCGACGTCGCCGATCCGATCGGGCAGTACATGTGCCACGCGGCGTGCACGTCCGACGATCGCTTCCGCGCCGAGCTCGATCGCCGCATCGACGCGCGGCTCGCGAAGGATCCCGAGCACAACGTCCGTCGATATCTGCTCGCGGTGAAGGCCGGCAACCGCGCCGCGCAGGGCGATCGCGAGGCGTTCGATCACGCGGTCGCGAACGAGAAGAACGTGCAGCGTCTCACCAACCTCGCGACGACGCTGACGCGCGCGCGCCACGCGGAGCTCTTGCGCCCGTTGCGCGAGGCGCTCGCGCAGCGCACCGATCGATCCGCCGGGATCCTCGCGGGCGCCGAGCTCGCCGAGATGGATCGCGATCACGCGCGCTCCGCCGCGGTGTGCGAGGCGCTGGTCGCGAAGCTCCCGCGCGACGGCGCGGGCTGGGCGCACCTGGTGCTCGCGAAGCTCATGCTCGGCGACGTCGACGCGGCGCGCGCGGCCGCGGATCGCGCGATGAAGCTCCCGACCCCGTGGGTGCACGTACTCGAGGTCGCCGCGGCGGTCGCGCTGATCGACGGCGACCGCGATCGCGCTTCGGTGTACGCGCGCCAGGGGCGGATCAAGGCCGCGGCCTCCGGATACGGCGGCGACGTCTACCCGGTCCTGCTCGGGGTCGAGGCGGCGCTCGCCTCCGACGCAGCGCGGCTCGAACGCGCGCGGACGCTGTCGCACGATCCCGACGGCGCCGTGTGGCAGCGGCTCGCCGAGCGACTGACGCCCGCGTCCTGATCCGCGGTGAAAATTCGAGGGGCGCGCGGCGGAACCGCGCGGATTCGCGAGCACGCGTCCCTGGCACGGCGCGTGCTCGATGCCGCCCCCATGCGCCTCGCCTCCGCGTTGGTCGGCTTCGCGATCGCCACCTCCCCCGCCCTCGCGCACGCCGACGGCGTGTACTTCACGGAGTCGTTCGGCCCCGGCGCGGTCCGCGGCCCGCTGTCGAGCCGGCTCGACGGCGACACCTTCCGCATCAAGGTCTCGGCCGGCTACCGCTTCGGCGACTGGGCGATCGAGCCGTGGCTCGGCGCCGACATCACCAACATCGATCACCCGAGCTACGACGATCCGGATCTCGGGTCGTACGGCATCGATCTCAAGCGCATCATGCCGGTCAGCGAGCACGTGAGCGTCTACATCCGCGGCAGCATGAGCCACATCGCGTTCCCCGATCAGGCGCCGTGCTGCGACCTCTACGATCCGGGCTTCGCGCCGTACGCCTACGATCTCTACGGCTACGGCGGCCGCGGCCTCGGCGTCGGCGTCGGCGCGCAGCTGAGCGGCAAGGGCAGCGTGTGGGGCCTGCTCGCCTGGCCGCTGTTCTTCCTCGTCAAGGACGGCCCGCAGATGAACGCCGGCATCTTCGTCGAGGACAGCTACGACTACTATCGCTTCCAGCCGCCGAGCTCGTACAGCTCGTCGATCGACGCCTCGATCACGCGCCTGACCTTCGGCTTCGCGGTCGGCTCGGACTTCTGAACGTTCTCGTGAGCGTTGTCGTGGTCGGGGTCGTGGTCGTCTACGTTGACGGCGACGGCGACGGCGACTTGGTCGTCGACGTCGCCGTCTAGGTCCACGTCGCCGTCGCCGTCGCCGTCAACGCCCAACGACTACGACCAAGACCACGTCAACGTAGACGTCTACGTTTCTAGCGGCAGCAGCGGAAGCCGACGTTCGGGAAGAAGAACGTGTCGTCGGCGGCGGCGAACGCGAGCGCGCACGTCAGGCCGCCCGCGATGTCGTTCGAGGCGCCGCCGCGGATCGGGTTGACGCCGGGGATGCGCGGCGCGGTCCACTCCTGCACGTTGCCGGTGAGATCGAAGATCTTCGAGCCGCTCCAGCTCGCGTCGCAGGTCGTGAGCACGGAGCCGGTCGGGATGATGTCGTCCTGATCTCCCGGCGTGACGCTGTCGGTGTCGTAGTCGGCGCCGTTGCACGTATTCGCCGCGTAGGTGTCGGGCGACGAGTCGTACGCGTAGACGTGGCCCGGCCCCGACGTGTTGGTCGGCGCGGTCGTCGAGTTCGAGCGCGTGATCAGCACGGCGTCGACCTTCATGCCGTCCTCGCGCATGTAGATCTCGACCAGGCCGTTGCCCAGCGTCGTCACGTTGAACGCGGCGCTGCGGATCCACATCCACGAGCCATTGCCGGTCGTGGTCAACGTCTGCGTGGGCGCCGCCGGCGTGAGCGAGCTCTGCACGACGCCGACGCCGAGCGTGTTGCCGCTGTTGTTCGGCGAGTACATCAGCACCCAGACGTAGTGGTTGCCGGTCGTCTTGAAGTTGATCTCGTAGTCGAGCCGCGGGCCCTGCCCGAACGCGTTCGCGAGCGAGAGGTTCGCGCCGGTGTCGGGGTTGGCGTGCATCGCCATCATCCCGGAGAAGCCGATCGTGTAGTCGGGCTCCCACGTGCGCGTCGCGATCGGCGCGCCGGTCGTCGTCGCCGGCGTGACCTTGTAGAAGTCCTCCGCCTCGAGGAACATCTGGCCGTTGTTGGCGCTCGGCTCGTCGAGCGGATAGACCGTCGGCGTCACGACCGCGCACGCGCGCTGCCATTCCTCTTCGCTGCACAGGTGCGCGCCGGTGATCGCCGCGCACGCCGCCTGCGCCTGCGGCGCGGTCACGTCGGTCCACGGCTCGACGCCCGACTTCGAGCACGGCGTGATCGTGAGGTTGCCCTGGTCGTTCACCTTGGCGTCGGCGCGCGACGCCTCGTACTGCATGATCTGGTGACCGGTCGCGAGCGTGATCCAGCTCTGGCCGGCGAGGTTGCCGCCGTTCGCGCCGTTGTCGACGACGCCGTCGCAGTCGTCGTCGAGGCCGTTGCAGGTCTCGGCCGGCTGCATCGGTTGGCCGGGCATCGTGATCATGCACGTGACGCCGTCCTTGTTGCCGTTGCAGACGTTGGTGCCCGTGCCCTGGCAGATGCCCTTGTTCGCGTCGTGGCAGGTCTGGCCCTTGGTCGGGAACGGATCGTCCTTCACGCCGTTGCAGTCGTTGTCGATGTCGTCGCAGGTCGACTCGGGCACGATGTTGCCGTTCGCGTCCTTCGAGACGTTCGGCCCGTAGTTGCACGAGAAGCCGGCGACGCCGTTGCACGTCGCCGTCGAGCCCGCGCACGCGCCGAGCGTGCGGCACAGGCCGGGCGGCGGCGTGACGTTCTCGTCGATCTGCCCGTTGCAGTTGTCGTCGAGCCCGTTGCACGACTCCTGCGGCCCGTTGAAGTCGCACGCGTACTCGCAGCCGTCGCTCGGATCCTTGTTGACGTCGAAGAAGCCCGGATCGCACGCGCCGACCGCGCACGCGCCGGTCGTGCACGCGGCGGTGCCGTGCGGGATCGCGCAGACGTGGCCGCACGTGCCGCAGTTGCGCGCGTCGTTCTGCAGGTCGTAGCCGTTGTGCGGATCGCCGTCGCAGTCCTGATCGAGGTTGTCGCAGAGCTCGAAGGTCGGATAGACCGCGCCGACGCACGTCGTGCCGCCGCCCGCGCACATCAGCATGCCGAGCTTGCACTCGCCGGTGTTGCCCTGCGCGGGACCGCACGAGCCGAGCGGCGGGATGTCCTCGTCGAACATGCCGTCGCAGTCGTTGTCCTTGCCGTCGCACGTCTCGGGGTTGCCGTCGATGTTGCCGGTGCACACGACCGCGCCGTTCACGCAGTGCTCGACGCCCGAGATGCACTCGCCCATGTCGGTGCCGCAGATCGCGCCGCCGCCCGGATCGCCGTTGTCGGTCATGCCGTCGCAGTTGTCGTCCTTGTCGTTGCAGGTCTCGGCGACCGCCGTCTTGCCGCTGCACGTGAGCTTGCCGCTCACGCACATCGTCTTGCCGGCGGTGCACTCGCCGACGTTCGACGAGCAGTCCTCGCCGACGTGCGGCAGCGGCTCGGCGGTCGTGTCCTCGTCGGTCTTGCCGTCGCAGTCGTTGTCGGCGCCGTCGCAGATCTCGGTGCCGTCGGGCACGCAGGCGTCGCCGCCGTTGTGCCCGTCGCTGATCTGTCCGCCGTCGCCGTGATCGTTGCCGTCGCCGTTGCCGCCGTCGTCCTTCGCGCAGTTCACGCAGTACTCGTTCACGCTGCACGAGAGCTGGGTCGCCGCGGCGAGCAGGATCAAGAGGAGGACGCGCTTCACGAGCGACCTCCGCGCGCGCGGCGCCGCGTCGCGACGAACATCGCGAGCACGAGCAAGACGCCGCCGCCGCCGCCGTTCGCCGCGCAGCCACCGCCGCCGCCGGTCGTCACGTATTGCGGCGGACCGCCGGCGTCGGGCTGGAACTGCGACGGGTCGTAGCAGCTGCCCTGCTTGCAGATCTGTCCGGTTCCCGGACATTTCACGTTCAAGCACGGATCGGGGACGCAGCCGCCGGTCTGCGGATCGCACGCCTCGCCCTGCGCGCAGCTCGGGTGCAGGCACGGATCGGTCACGCACGTCATCGACGACGTGTTGCAGACCTGACCGGGCAAGCACGGGTGCCCGCACGGATCGTTCACGCACTGTCCGAGCTCGCAGACCTGGCCCGCGTCGCAGTGCAGGCCCGCGCACGACGCGTGGCACGTGCCGCCCTCGCAGTACTGATCGGTCGGGCACGTCACGTCGGCGCACGGGTTGTCGACGCAGGTGCCGCCGACGCACTGCTCGGTCGGTTTGCAGCGATCGGGGAAGGTGCGGCAGTCGTCGAACTCGCACGTGCCCGTCGAGCCGACGCACACGGTGCCGGGCGAGCACGTGATCAGCGAGCACGACGTCACGCACGCGCCGTCCTTGCACTCCTGCTTGTTGCCCTGCCCGTCGGGCCCGCACGTCACGTTGAAGCACGGATCGTTCACGCAGAAGTTGTCGCTGTTGCACATCTTCCCGACCGGGCACGGGAACTCGCCGGTGCCGCACGGGAACGCGCATTGACACGACGTGCAGGTCGCGCCCGACGGACACAGCGCGGGCGGCTCCTCGTCGGTCTTCAGATCGCAGTCGTCGTCCTTGCAGTTGCACGTCTCGGGATGGATCTGATCGCCGACGCACACGAACGCGCCGCCCATGCACTTCAGGACGCCGTTGCAGATCGTGCCGCCGCCGTCGCACGGGCCGCCGTCGGCGACGTCCTCGTCGACCGAGCCGTCGCAGTCGTCGTCGAAGTTGTTGCAGAGCTCGGGCGTGCCCATGCCGCCGTTGCCCATGCACACGATCGTCCCGTTCTGACAGACGGTCTTGCCGACGCCGCACGTCGACGAGCAATCGGCGCCGCCGGTGTCCTCGTCGGTGGTGCCGTCGCAGTCGTCGTCGAGGTTGTTGCAGACCTCGGTGGTCGGCTTGATCTCGCCGATGCACTGCTGGAACGTGCCGTTGCCGCCCGGCGGGCACACCTGCGTGCCCGGGTGACAGACGCCGACGTTCGGGTTGCCCGGCGGCGGCATCGTCGTGCAGTCCTGCGCGAAGCCGTCGACGGTGCCGTCGCAGTCGTCGTCCTTCTTGTTGCACGTCTCGACGAACGGGCCGGTCGCGGTGCAGTTGATCCACTGGCCCGCCGAGCACGTCTCGGTGCCCGCGGTGCACTCGCCGACGTCGGTGCCGCACGGACGCGTGAGGCCCTCGTCGGTCTTGCCGTCGCAGTCGTCGTCCTTGTTGTTGCAGAGCTCGACGGTGCCGCAGCTCGTGCACGCGCCCTCGTCGATCGCGCCGTCGCAGTCGTCGTCGAGGTTGTTGCACTTCTCGGTGGTCGCGGTGCCGCCCGGGTTCGTGATCTGACAGGTGACGCCGGTGCCCTGCGCGTCGCAGACGAGCGTGCCGGTGCCCTTGCACACGCCGAGGCCGCCGTCGTCGCACGCCTTGCCCTTGTCGGGGAAGTCTTCGTCGACGAGCGTGTCGCAGTCGTCGTCCTTGTCGTTGCAGCTCTCGAACTTGAGCGACTTGGCGATGATCGTCGAGATCGCGAGCTCGACGTCGTCCTCGTTGTTGGCGTACGCGCCCTCGTACGTGTTCGGGTTGCTGTCGTCGGGCGTGCCGCCCGCGTGCGCGAGGCCCTCGATCTGCGTGTCGCCCTTCGCCTTGCCGAACCCGATCGGCTTGGTCTCGATCCGGTAGCTCTTGCCGTCGACCGCGGTCGTGAGCAGCGCGGCCGCAGCGTTGGTCGTGTTGGTGAAGGCGGTGCAGGTCTCGTCACCGTCGGTGAGGACGATCGTGATGTACGGACGGCACTGGTTGCCGGGCGAGTCGAAGACGTCCTTCAGCGGATCGTTGCGGATCGGATCCGCGCCGGCGCCGGTCCAGTACGCGCCGTTGTTCGGCGACGGCAGCCCCTGCCAGTACAGCTTGTCGCCGACCAGCGAGCTCGCGATCGGCGTCGAGCCGATCGCGAACAGCTCGGGATCGCCGGAGCCGGGCCCGCACGTCGTGCAGACGTTGTTCGTCCACACGAGGACGTTCGGCTGGTTGTTGGCGACGATCGGCACGAGGATCTCGAAGTCGTCGCCGTTGGGCGTGAAGCACGTGCCGGTGCCGGTGTTCGGATCGCAGTTGCAGTTCGCCGCCGTCGCCGTCGAGCACCCGTTGCCGTCGTTGCAGACGTTGTCGCTGCCGGCCTTCACGCGGAAGCGCGCGAGCGCCATCACCATCTCGCCGTACGAGTTGGCGATCTTCTGGATCGCGCACTTCGCGTGATCCATCTTGGTGTCGGTCGTCGAGCAGCTCGGCGGTCCGTAGCCGGTGGCCTGCGCCATCGATCCGGAGACGTCGAGGATCAAGACGATGTACGGCTTCACCGTCTGCGGCGTGGCGGCGCGCGCGGGCGCGACTCCCCACACCGTGACGAGAAGCGCGGCGACGGCGAGCCGCGCGACGAGTCGGCGCATGCCGCGATTCTACGCAAGCGCGCGCTACGCGAGCAACGCTCGCGCGACGACCTTGAGCGAGAGGATCGGCTTCACGCCCTCGAAGATCGGCAAGACTTGCGCGTCGACTACATAGCGGCTGATCGGATACTCCTCGGCGTAGCCCCACCCGCCGTGGAGGAGCTGACCGAGCTGCGTGACCTCGACGGCGACATCGCAAGCGAACAGCTTGGCTTGCGCGGCGAGCGGCGCGGCCTTGCGCTCGTCTTCGTCCATCGCGAGCGCGGCCGCGTACGTGATCGCGCGCGCAGCCGCGAGGCGCGACGCCATGCGGCCGAGGTGGTACTGGGTGAGCCCGAACTGGATGATCGGTTTGCCGAATTGCGATCGCTGCGCGACGTACTCGGCGGTCCTCTCGAGCGCGGCCTGTGCGACGCCGCACGCTCTCCCGCCGGTCTGGAGTCGACCGGCGGCGAACCCGGCCATCTGTAGGTAGAAGCCGCGGCCTTCGCCGGCGGCGTCGCCGACCAGGTTCGCGGCCGGCACGAACCAACGATCGAACGCGAGCGTGAACGAGTGCATGCCGCGATAACCCGGCGTGCGATCGGCTTTTCCGGACAGCGTCCCGCCGCTGGGTTGCTTGGCTTCGAACTCGTGGCCGTCGAAGCTCGGCTTCTCGACGATGAAGAGCGAGAGCCCCTTCGCGCCACGCGACATGTCGGCGTCGGTGCGCGCGAGCAACGCGAGGACGTCGGCGCGCCCGGCGAACGTGCACCACGCCTTCGCGCCGGTGATCTCGTAGCCGCCTTCGACCTTCTCGGCGCGGCAGCTGACGGCGGCGACGTCGGAGCCGGTGTTCGGCTCGGTGACGCTGATGCCGACCATGATCTCGCCGGACGCGATCCGCGGCAGCCACTGCTGCTTCTGCGCTTCGGTGCCGCCGGCGATCAGCGCCTTCGCGAGGATCTCCGGACGCGTGATCAGCGATCCGGCGGCGGCCAGCGATCCGCGCGACAGCTCCTCGGTGGTCAGGATCATCGCGAGGTTGCCGAGCTCGTGACCGCCGTAGCTCTCGGGGATCGAGAGGCCGAAGTAGCCGAGCTCGCCCATCGATCGGATGAACGCCTCCGGGATCAGATCGTCGTGACGATGGATGTGCTCCGCCTTGGGCGCGACCTCCTTGTCGGCGAACTGGCGCACGGCGCTGCGCACCTCGGCGAGCGTGGGATCGAGCGGCCACGCGTTCTTGCCGCCGGTCTCCGCGATCGCGCGGCCGATCGCGCGCACGTTCGCCTCGCTCGCGGCGCGGCGGATCGCGGCCTTGACGTCCTTGTCGTAGGCGCGGTCGACGTCGTCGTCGGTGAGGCCGAGCTCGTCGAGCACCGGCACGAGCCGATCTCTCGCCGAGCTCGCCAGCTCGGCGACCGCGACCTGCGCGCATGCGATCACGTGTTGATCCTTCGTCGCCGCGGCGGCCTCGTAGAGCTCGTGCGCGGCGCGCGCCTCGGTCGCCGCGTACGCCACGCGATCGACGACGACCTGGTGATCGTCGATGCGCTCGCCCTTCGCGGTCATCGCGCTCGCGCGTTCGAGCGCGGCGCGGGTCAACGCGTGGGCGGCGGCGAGAGCGACTCGTGCATCGTCCATGCGACGCACTGTAGCGGGCTGCGTTACGCTCTTCTATAGATGAAGCGAGTCCTGAGCCTGAGTCTGGTTTTCGCGGCTTCGGTCGCGCGCGCCGCTCTCGCCGACGACACCTGGGTGCTCGACGACTCCGGCGCGAAGGCGTCTCACGACTGCGCGAAGCAGCCGAAGGTCGCGATCCACGGCTCGCACGATCAGATCACGCTGACCGGCGCGTGCACGAGCGTCTCGGTGCAGGGGAGCGGCGTGACGCTCGCGATCGAGTCGGTCGACGTGCTGCGGCTCGACGGCGTGGCGGACGTCGCCGACGTCGGCGCGGTCGGACGCATCACGCTGACCGGCGCGCAGCACAAGGTCACGTGGAAGACCGCGCGCACCGGCCGCCGCCCGCGCGTCGCCGACCTCGGCGCGAACGACACCGTGGCGCAGACGCCCGCCGCGTCGCCGTGAGACACGAACGCGCCGGAGACGATCGCGCATGCGCGCGGGATCGCAGCGATCCTCGCGTGGCACGGTCGGTGCTCTTCCTCGTCGCATGACGCCCGACGAACGCGACGATCAGAGGTACACGACGACGTCCGCCCGCGGCGACAAGTACGGCGTCGACGCGGGCAAGCACTACGACGACAACGTGCGGCAGTTCGTGAAGGCCGGGAAGGTCGAGCCGGCGGCGCAGGAAGCGCGTCGCTCGGTGGAAGGCCCCGACGGTCCCGCCCTGCACGCCGACGAGCTCGAGACCGCGCGGCACGGCGCGCTGCCCGGTGATCCGCCGTGGATGGGTCGCGTCCGCGAGGCCGCGCACCACGCGGTCGATCGCGTGCTGTCGTCGATCGCGCACGCCGAAGAATGGGTGAAGGCGCACACGCCGAAGTCCGGCTACAACGGCGACGGTCGGCCGGATACGCGGCGCTGAGCTCGATCGATCAGATCAGAGCTTCGCGTAGCCGCGCTTGAGCAGCATCTTCGCCGAGACGAGGAACCCTTCGGCAGGCGGGATATGGAACTCGAAGGTGTCCGCGAGACGGGTGATGGTGGAGAACCCGGTGCAGATGTAGATCGCGGTCCGAAGGGCCTCGTCAGGCGCTCCCTGTGCGCGCACGAGCTCGGCGTCTTGGGCGCCGAGCTCGTCCGGTTTCCGGACCATCTTCTCGATGAACGCGAGCATCGCCTTCACCGGCGCGCGCAGATCCGCGCTCTGCGGATCCTTCAGCGCCGCTTCCACCAGCTTCTCCCCGAGCTCCGTCGACGCGACCGCGCCGTGGGCGCGAGTTCAAAAGTGGCACGCTTCGAGGTGCGACGTGTAGCTGGCGAACAGCTCGCGCTCGCCGACGGTCCAGAACGACGGCCCGCGCATCACCGACTGCAGGAAGCGCGAGAACGGATCGCCGAAGAACGCGGGGCGGTACATGAGCGTCTTGACGACGTCGGGCGCGTCCATGCGCGAGAACAGCTTGATCATGCGCAGGATGATCTTCTTGCCGAACGTGTGACCGTGGCTGACGTTGTCGAGGCGCATCAGCTCTTGTCTCCCTTGCCCTCGAGCGTCGCCAGCGCGCGCTCGCACCGATGGATCGACACGCCGACCGCGGCGGCGCAGGTGAGCTCGAAGATCTCGTCTTCGGATCGGCCGGCCTTCTTCAGCGCCTCGATGTCCTCGGGCGTGACCTTGTAGGCGTGCTTCCGGATCTTGTCGATCACCGGCGCGAGCTCCGGCGGCAGGTCCTTGCCGTCGGCGGCTTGCCGCCGGAGATCGCGGCTCGTCACGCCGTCGGAGTCGAAGACCGCCTTGCGGAGCTCTTCCAGATACACGCGCGGTCCCCGGTTCGCCATGCGCAGGTCAGGTTAGCAGAAGCGGCGCAGGATCGAGTCGACCTGCGCGCCGTAGCCGCCGCCGAACAGGATCGTGTGGACCAGCAGCGGATAGAGCTGCCAGATCGGGACGCGCTCGCGCCAGCTCGGCTCGAGCGGGTGCACCTCGTCGTACGCGCGCGCGACCGCGTCGGAGAGGCCGCCGAAGAGCGCGAGCATCGCGAGATCGATCTCGCGATGGCCGCCGTACACGGCCGGATCGATCAAGACGGGGCCGCCGTCGGAACAGTGGACGTTGCCGCTCCACAGATCGCCGTGGAGGCGCGCGGGTGGCTCGTCGGGAATCTCGAGCGCGCGCGCCTGATCGCGCCAGAGGGTCGGCGCGCCGCGCGTCGCGATCGCGCGATCGATCAGCGGCAGCAGGCGACGCTCGAGATAGAAGCGGGGCGCGTCGCGGTTGTCTTGCGGGATCGTCGCGATGAAGTTGTCGCGCGTGTGACCGTTCGCCGTTGCGCCGAAGCGATGGAGCATCGCGAGGCCGCGGCCGAGCGCCTCGTCGAAGCCGCGCGGGCGCGCGCTCGGCTCGAGCCATTCGAGCACGAGGAAGTCGCGTCCGATCGCGAGCGTCTTCGGGATGCGGATCGCGCGCGCTTCGGCGAGCCACGCCAGGCCGTCGGCCTCCGCGTCGAACATGCCGTCGGGCGCGCCGTCGTTGTGCTTGACGAAGACGGTGCGGCCGTCGGCGGTGGTCGCGGCGTACGCGTCGTTGATGTCGCCGCCGCCGACCGCGCGCAGGTGCGTGATCGTCGTGCCGAGCGCCGCGCCGATCTCTACTCTCACAGCTTCTCTCGGAGATGATCGAGCAGGCCGCGACACGCGCGCTCGCACATGTCGTAGACCTCCTCGAAGCCGTCGGCGCCGCCGTAGTACGGATCGGGGACGTCGGCGTCGGGCGGCGCGCCCGGCTCGAAGCTGCGCAGGAGCGCGACGCGCGCCTTGCCCTTCATCCCTCGCAGCGCCTCGAGGTGCTCGCCGTCCATCGCCAGGACGTAGTCGAAGCGATCGAGATCGCGCGGCTCGAGCTTGCGCGCGCGATGCGTGAGCACGACGCCACGACGGTGCGCGGTCGCGCACGTGCGCGGGTCGGGCGCCTCGCCGACGTGCCAGCCGCCGAGCCCGCAGCTATCGATCTCGACGCGCGATGTCAAACCGGCCTCGTCGACGAGCGCGCGGAGCACACCCTCGGCAGTCGGGGAACGGCAGATGTTGCCGGTGCAGACGAACAGGACGCGGATCACGTCCGCATCTTACGGGCACCTCACGTGCGCCGCACTTCTCGTCGCGTCGCGACCGGCGGTACGATAGGCGTGCATGGTCCGATTCGGCGCGTTTGCGGCGGTGCTCGTGGTCGGGTGCAGCTTCGATCGCAGCGGCGTGCCGGCGAACGCGACCGTCGACGCGGCGGCGGACGCGAGCGTGGTCGACGCGAGCACGATCGACGCGACGCTCGAGTTCGACGCGCCCATGATCGATGCGCCCATGATCGATGCGCGGCCGATCGATGCGTCCGTGATCGATGCGCGCCCGGTCGACGCGCGCCCGATCGATGCGTCGATGATCGACGCGCGCCCGATCGATGCGTCGATGATCGACGCTCGGCCGCCCGACGCGCGCCCGCCCGACGCGGGCATCACGATCGAAGACGTCCGCCACGTCGGCAGCGCCGGCGAGTACGCGGGCACGGTCGATCTCGCCTTCGCGAGCGCGGGCACGATCGACACGACCGCGCTCACGATCGACGGCGCGGCGCCGCCGCTCGGCGTCACGTTCGACTCGGAGCCGCAGGACGTCGGCGGCCCCGATCTCGCGGTGCTCCACGTGCGCGGCATGTCGATCGCGAGCGGCGTCACGGTGCGCGTCACCGGCTCGCGCCCGCTCGTCGTGATCGCGAGCGCGCCGATCACGATCACCGGCACGCTCGACGCATCCGCGCACGGATCGTCGGCGGGCGCGGGCGGCGCGGGCGCCGGCGCCGGCATGGGGCGCGGCGGCGACGGCAAGCACGCCAACACCTTCGACGACGGCGGCGGCGGCGGCGGCACGTACGGCGGCACCGGCGGCGCTGGCGGCGGCGGCGGTTGCAACGGCTCGTGCGCGGCGGCCGGCGGCGGCGGCGGCACCGGCTACGGCGACGCGACGGTCGCGGTCCTCTACGGCGGATCCGGCGGCGGCTCGATGCCGAAGATCGCGAATTGCACGCAGGGCACGGCGGGCGCCGGCGGCGGCGCGGTGCAGCTGTACTCGGCGACGTCGATCGCGATCGACGGCGCGATCAACGCGGGCGGCGGCGGCGGCGCGGGCGGCGCGGCGTGCTCGAACGACTACGCGGCGGCGCCGGGCGCGGGCTCGGGCGGATCGATCTACGTGCAAGCGCCGTCGGTGACGGGCAGCGGATGGCTCGCCGCGAACGGCGGCGGCGGCGGCGGCTCCGCGCACTTCCCGGGCGGTGCGGGCACCGCGGGCGGCGACGGCGCGCCGAGCTCGAGCGCCGCGAAGGGCGGCACCAGCCCGGGCAGCGGCGACGGCGGCGCGGGCGGGTTCGGATCGACCGCGGCGGTCGACGGCGGCGACGAAGGCAGCGCCGGCAACGGCGGCGGCGGCGGCGGCGGCGTGGGTCGCATCGTGATCGACACCCACGGCGTGACGCCGCCGACGGCGATGTCGTCGCCGCCAGCGGATGTCTTGACGTACTAGTTGAGCTCGTCGCTCTTCGCGTTCGCGCGCTCGATCGCGGTGCCGCGCAGCACGATGCGGCGACCGGTCAGCTCGACCTCGTCGACGGACACGAGCGTCCACCGGACCGGCACGAGCGGATCACGCCCGTGCTCGAGATCGGCGAGCAGCTCCTTGCCCATCGCGAGCAGCACGATCGCGAGCGTCTCGGGCTCGACCTCGACGAGCACGCCGAGCGACGGCCAGCGGAGGCGGCGCAGATCCGCCTCGAGCTCGTCGTCGGGATCGGGGTACTCGCGCATGTCCGCGAGCCAGTCGGCGTAGGCGCGGAAGAACTGCGGGCGCAGATCGCCGAGCGTGAACGACAGCTCGAACGCCGACTCCACTTGCAGGGTCGGCGACGGAGCGTGCGGGTTGGGAGACGCCATCGCGTTCGGATCGACGACGGCGCCGGAGATGGTGGCCTTGCGGACGCGCATGATGACTCCTCGACGGAAAAGCCCCCCGCGGCAGCGCGCGCGGGGGGCGGTTTCCGAGGAGCGACGACTTCGCGCGCACCACCGCTTGGGTGCGCGCGCTTCTCTACGTGTCTCCATCGCGATTAGGCGCGGGTGCGCCCGGAGACACGTTCGGAACAGGTGCGGCTACTCGGCCTCGAGCTCGCCGGTCCAGTACAGGTAATCGCGCCACGCTTCCGGCACCGACCGGAGGCTGATGCGGATCGTGACCGCGGGTACCCAGTTCGGCTGCGCCGGGTGCGAGAGCAGCGTCATGCCGGCCTGCTTCGGCGTGCGTCCGCCCTTCTTGCGGTTGCACTCGTAGCAGCACGTCACGATGTTGGTCCACTCGGTGGTGCCGCCCTGCGATCGCGGGACGACGTGATCGTAGGTCAGCTCCGAGATCGAAGCCTTGTGACCGCAGTACTGGCAGCGATAGTTGTCGCGCGCATAGATGTTCACGCGCGAGAACTTCACGGGCTTGGCGTGGCGGCGGAACGCACGCAGCAGGCGCACGACCGCCGGGATCTTGATGACCAGGCTGATCGAGCGGACGTCGTGGTTGTACTCCTCCAGGACCTCGACCTTGCCGAGGAACAGGAGGGAGATCGCGCGCTGCCACGAGATGACTTTGATGGGCTCGTATCCCTGCGAGAGCAGGAGTGTTCGGGCTGTGGCACCTCCCTCCATCTTCAGTCGGCTCCTTTCCAGGCTGTTTCCATGGGGTTGGATGTCGGGCCCTCGTACGTCTCCAACGGCACTCTACCATTGGTGTACGACGGCGCGGTCGTAACGGCCAGTTGCTGGCGGTCGGGGCACCGGCCGCTTGTGGGGGGACTCACAAGCGGCCGATGCCCTTTCCTGGGGTAGCGACCATCCTCGGCCGGGGCCGGCGATGGACACGTTCTGGAGGCACGGCCTGGCCTCCGTGCACCGATCGTCGTCGGTGCGCGCGGGTGCCGCACGAAGCGGGTCCCGCGATGGCCCCACCCGCCGGGTTCGCACCGGCGTGAAGCGCTGTGCGGTGGGGTGCGCCGGCCCGCGGCGGCCGGCGCGTCGTCGCTCCTCGGTTGTCACAGAACGAAACGATGCAGATCGGGAGTCCGGACTGGCACTCTCGACACGCAAGATGGGTGTCTCGACTCGCGATCGAGCGAGCCGCTGGTACTGCTTCCCCGAGCCCCGAAACGTTCGAAGGCCGCCTGGTTCGTCCAGGCGGCCCTCGCGGCGATCACCACGTACGAACGTGGCTACTCGACGGAGAAGCCTCCCGGATCGCTCCAACCACCGCCGGGCGTTTCCGGCCGGAAGGCGAGCTTGGAGATGCAGGTGTGCTTCGAACGCAACATGGCGGGTCGTGCTTAATTAGCAATCAGGTGCGGAGTTGTCAAACGAATAGATCGCGAGAACGATCTAGGACGCGCAACGCAGCGACACCTCGACGGTGGTGCCCTGCCCGAGCTGGCTGGTCACCTCGATCGTCCCACCCATTCGCTCGGCGATGCTCCGGCAGATCGTCATCCCGAGGCCGGTGCCGCCGCGGTCCCGGCCGGTCGTGAAGAACGGCTCGAACAGCCGCGCCAGCGTCTCCGGCGACATGCCCGTGCCGGTGTCGGAGATCGCGAGGATCACGCGGTCGCCGGCGCGGCGCGCGGCGGTGCGGATCGTGTTCGGCGCGTCGGCGCGGCTCGCGCGCGCGGCGTTGACCAAGAGATTGAGCACGAGCTGGACCAGCCGTGCGGCGTTGCCGTGCACCGGCGGCACGTCGGCCGGGACGTGCTCGATCGTCGCGTCCTTGCCGAGCTGATAGCTGGCGAGCCGCGCGGCGCTCGAGATGACGGCGTCGAGCTCGACCGGTCCCAGCGGATCATCGACCGGGCGCGCGATGCTCGCGAGGTCGCGGACGATCAGCGCGATGCGATCGGCGGCGTCGCCGAGGTCGGCGATCATCTCGCGCTCGTCGGCGCCGCGGTCGGCGGCCGCGCTCGCTTCGCCGAGCGTGTCGACGAGCATGCGGATCACGGCGAGCGGCGAGCGGATCTCGTGGCTGACGCCGGCGGCGAGCATGCCGGCGGTCGCCATGCGATCGCGCATGATGATCTCTTCGCGCGTGCGCTCGAGCTCCGCGGTGCGCTCGCGGACGCGCCGCTCGAGCGTCTCGTTCGCGATCGCGAGGCGCCGGCGGTAGTGGCCGGAGATGCGGTTCACGATCCGATCGATCACGAGCGCGCACACGAAGCCGGTCGTCAGCATGTCGAGGCGCAGCGCGCGGTGGAACAAGAGGCTCATCACGCCGGTGAGCCCGACGCTCATCCCGACCACCGCGACCGTGATCATCTGGCGGCGGTTGAACATCCAGCGAGGCGGTCCCAGCGCAGTCGCTCCCATCCGATCATCATCAACTTCTCAACGAATCCGTAAAGATGCGACTCGCGTGCGACTCGCCGTATGACGCACGGAATTGTTCGCAGACCCGTTGAGATTGAAAACCGTTTTCAAAAATGGCAAGATGGGCTCCTTCACATGTCGACGTTGGTCGAGACGCCCCGGAAGACGCCCGTGATCATCACGGCCGTCGACGGAGCACGATCGTTTCGTCGCCGGTTGATGGAGATGGGGCTCGTCCCCGGCACCGCGATCCAGATCATCGAGGTCGCGCCGCTCGGCGATCCGCTGGAGATCGAGGTCCGCACCAGCCGCCTGTCGATCCGCAAGGCGGAGGCCGCGCAGATCCGCGTCGAGCCGCGTCGCTAGGCCGCCCACATGCAGTCGGTCCCGCCTCCTCCGCTCGTCGCCGTCGCCGGCAATCCCAACACCGGCAAGACCACCTTGTTCAACGCGCTCACCGGCGCGCGCGCGAAGGTCGGCAACTACCCAGGCGTCACGGTCGAGCGGCGCACCGCCACGCTCCCGACCTCGCGCGGACCGGTCGAGCTGCTCGACGTGCCGGGCTGCTACTCGCTGCTCGCGCGCACCGGTGAGGAACAGATCGCGCTCGCCTCGCTCGCCGGCCTCGGCGAGCGCCGCCCCGACGCGGTCGTCTTCTGCGTCGACGCGACCCAGGCGACGAGGTCGTCATATCTTGTATTACAAGCGCAGGAGCTCGGGCTCCGCGCGATCGTCGCCTTGACGATGGTCGACGAAGCGGGCGGCGCGGCGCCCGACGCCAAGCAGCTCGCCGCCGAGCTCGGCTGCGAGGTCGTGCCGATGGTCGCCAAGCGCGGCGTCGGCGTGAAGGAGATCGTCGGCGCGATCGAGCGCGCGCTCGCCGCCGGCCCGGCCGAGGCGGTGCAGCGGTGGACGCCGTCGCCCGCGCTCGCCGACGCGATCGCGCGCGTGAAGTCCGCGCTGCCGGCCGACTGGCCCGAGACCGACGCGATCGCGCTGTGGGCGCTGATGTCGCTCGACGCCGAGGACGAGCTGGTCGGCGTCCCCGAGTCGCTGCGCCGCGCGGTCGCCGCCGTCGGGCTCGCGCCGAACGCCGTCGACGACGAGGTCGTGCACGCGCGCTGGAAGTGGCTCGACGCGCACGTCCAGCCCCTGATCAAGCGCCCGCCCGATCGCACGCGCACGCAGCGCGTGGATCGCATCCTGCTCCACCGCGCCGGCGGCTTCGCGATCTTCGTCGCGATCATGTTCGTCGTGTTCATGTCGCTGTTCGCGTGGACGGCGCCGGTGATCGACGCGATCGATCACTCGTTCGCGTGGAGCCGCGCGCACCTGCACACGCTCCTGCCCGACGGGATCATCGGCGACTTCCTCGCCGACGGCGTGATCGCCGGCGTCGGCTCGGTGATGGTGTTCCTGCCGCAGATCCTCTTGCTCTTCTTCTTCATCGGGCTGCTCGAGGACTGCGGGTACATGGCGCGCGTCGCGTTCCTGATGGACCGCATCATGAAGGCGATGAACCTGCACGGACGCGCGTTCGTGCCGATGCTGTCGGGCTACGCGTGCGCGGTGCCCGCGATCCTCGCGACCCGCACGATGGAGCGCCAGCGCGATCGCCTGCTGACGATGCTCGTCGTGCCGCTCATGACGTGCTCGGCGCGCCTGCCGGTCTACACGCTGATCATCGGCGCGCTCTTCGCGGGCTCGCACTGGACGCAGGGGTTCTTGATGGTCGGCATGTACGGCTTCAGCGTCTTGACCGCGCTGACCGCGGCGGTCGTCCTGTCGCGTGTGGTCAAGCCGCTGCGCGCGAAGCGCCTGCCGTTCGTGATCGAGCTGCCGCCGTATCGCCTGCCGAGCGGGCGCGACGTCCTGCGCCAGATGTGGGATCGCACCGCGATGTTCCTGCGCGAGGCGGGCACGGTGATCCTCGGCTGTACGATCGCGCTGTGGGCGCTGCTCTACTTCCCGCGCGAGCTGCCCGCGGGCTCGCCCGACTACGACGTGTTGATCCAGAAGGCGCCGACTCCTGAAGCACGCACGGCGCTCGAGAACGAGAAGGCCGGCGCGATGCTCGCGAACAGCTACGGCGGGCGGCTCGGCCGCGCGATCGAGCCCGCGATCGCGCCGATGGGCTTCGACTGGAAGATCGGCGTCGGCGTGATCGGCGCGTTCGCCGCGCGCGAGGTCTTCATCTCGACGATGGGCGTCGTCTACTCGGTCGGCTCCGACGTCGACGAGGACAGCCCCGGCTTGCGCCAGGCGATGAAGACCGCGAAGCGCGCCGACGGCAAGCCGCTGTATACGCCGCTGGTCGGCTTGTGCTTGATGATCTTCTTCGCGCTCGCGTGTCAGTGCATGAGCACGCTCGCGGTCGTGAAGCGCGAGACCGGCGGCTACAAGTGGCCGCTGTTCTTGTTCGCGTACATGACCGTGCTCGCGTGGGTCGTGACGACCGCCGTGTACCAAGGTGGGCGGCTGCTCGGCTTCTCGTAGCGATCCTATCGCCCGTAGCTCAGATCGGCCTCGAGCTCCGCGATCGTGAGCACGTCGGTGCGCGGCTCGTCGCCGGCGAGCGCGCGATCGATGAAGTCGAGCGCGTCGGGCCACAGCGCCGCGTGCTTCGCGCGGAAGAAGCCGAAGTGCCCGCCGGCGCCCGACGCGCGATGCTCGAGCGGCGCGCGCGCGAGGCGGCGGCGCAGCGCGCGCACGGTGCGCGGCGGCGCGTAGTCGTCGTCGTCGAAGCTGAGCATCAAGGTCGGCACGTCCCACCGATCGAAGCGATCGGCCGCGCCGTGATCGTGATCGGCGAGGTAGCCGCGGCTCGTGCACCAGCGCGCCCACTCGCGCGCGACGCCGCTCGGCAGATCGACGCCGAGGCCCGCCTGCGCGGGCAGATATCCCAACGCCGACGTGAGCACCGGGGTCGCGACGTGCCACAAGAGCGCGAGCTTCGGCTGCGCGACGATCGGCCAATCGCGATACCAGCCGAGCTGCGAGGCGACCAGCACGGCCACGCGCGCGTCGCGGAGCTCGTCGAGGAGCCCGATCATCTGACCGCCGAAGCTGTGACCGATCATCGCGATCGGATCGCCGCGATCGCGCGCCCACGCGTGCACCGCGCGCGCGTCCTTGTGCGCCCAGTCGGTCATCGTCGCTTCGAAGCCGCGGAGCGAGCTGGGTCGCGACGCGCCGACGCCGCGATAGTCGTACGTGACGACGCGCAGCCGCCGCGTCTCGGCGACGTGCTCGGCGAAGCCCGCGTAGTAGCCGTGCGGCACGGCGGTCGCGCCGTGGATCACGACGGTCGCGCGCGGGCGGCGCGGCTCGAAGATCGTCGCGCCGAGCGGATAGCCGTCGGTCGCCGGGATGATCGTGGTGAGGCCGACGCGCGGGAGGCTGACCATGTGCGCTCCTTTTCGCCCACCGTAGGCCGGCCGCGACGAGCACGCCCGCAGCGAATTCGCAGGTCATCTGTGCGCCCACGCAGCCGCGGGTTTGACGCATCATCACGGGGTGATCGATTGGGATGACCTCCGCGTGCTCCTCGCGATCCATCGCACCGGCAGCCTCGCCGGCGCGGGCGCGACGCTCGACATCAACCCGACGACCGTCGGCCGCCGCTTGTCCGCGCTCGAGGAGCGCGCCGAGACGCGGCTGTTCGATCGCACGCCCGACGGCTACGTGCTCACCGCCGCCGGACGCGACATCCTCCCGCGCGCCGAGCGCATGGAGGCCGAGGCGCTCGGCGTCGAGCGCGAGCTCGCCGGCGCCGACGCGCGGCTGACCGGCGTCGTGCGCGTGACGGTGACCGAGATGCTCGCGACGCGCTTCGTCGCGCAGTACCTGCAACGCTTCGCGGATCGCTATCCGGACATCACGCTCGATCTGTGGTGCACGAACGCGGTCGTGAACCTGTCGCGGCGCGAGGCCGACGTAGCGCTGCGCCTCGCGCGCCCGCGCGAGCCCGACGTGATCGGCACGCAGCTGTCCGCGATCCACCTGGCGCTGTACGCGAGCCCCGCGTACCTCGAGGCGAACGGGAAGCCCGACGACGCCGAGCGCTCGCTCGCCGGCCATCGCGTGATCGGTTTCGCGTCGACGCCGCCGTTCCGGCTCGAGAACGCGTGGTTCGATGCGCGCGTCGAGCACGCGCGGGTCGCGATGCGATCCGACAGCGTGTCGTCGATCTACGCCGCGACCGTCGGCGGGCTCGGCATCGCGCTCTTGCCGCGCGCGGTCGCCGATCACGATCCGCTGCTGGTGCGCGTGCCGACCGAGACCTCGCCCGAGCCGCGCGTGATCTGGCAGGCGATGCACAAGGATCTGCGCGCGAGCGCGCGCGTGCGCGCGGTGACCGAGTTCCTGGCCGAGATCCTCACGCCGATTTAACGTAATATAAAATAGTACAAGATACTATTTCGCATTACCGGCCGCGATCGCGCGGGCGACGCGCATACCGTCGAGCGCCGCGCTGACGATGCCGCCGGCGTAGCCCGCGCCCTCGCCGGTCGGGTACAGCGCGAGCACGTCGGGGCTCTCGAGCGTCGACGGATCGCGCGGCACGCGCACCGGCGACGACGTGCGCGACTCGACGCCGATCAGGACCGCCTCGTCGGAGACGAAGCCGCGCATCTGGCGATCGAAGACGCCGAGCGCGTCGCGCAGCTTGCCCGGCAGATCGAGCGACGGGCCGGCCGCGGCGAGCACCGCGCCGACGTCGGTCGCGGTCAGCCCTGGCTCGTAGCTGCACGCCGGCACGGTCGTCGACGCGCGGCCGTGCACGAAGTCGGTCACGCGCGTCGCGGGCGCGCGCAGCATGCCGCCGCCGGCCTCGCGCGCGGCGCGCTCGAGGCGCCGCTGCAGCTCGACGCCCGCGGTCACGCCGAGCGCGTCGAGCCCGGCCGCGACGAGATCGACGTCCTCGATCGCGATCACGATCCCGCTGTTCGCGTACGGCGAGTCCCGCCGCGAGAGGCTCATGCCGTTGACGACGACGCCGTCTTGCTCGGTCGCCGCGGGCACGACCCATCCGCCGGGGCACATGCAGACGGAGAAGACGCCGCGGCCGCCCGGCGGCGTGTACGCGAGCCGATACGCGGCGGCGCGCAGCTTGGGGTGACCGGCGGCGCGGCCGTACTGCGTGCGATCGACGTACGGCTGCGGGTGCTCGACGCGCACGCCGACCGCGAACGGCTTGCGCTCGAGGCGCGCGCCCGCGGCCGCGAGGATCCCGTGGACGTCGCGCGCGCTGTGGCCGGTCGCGATCACGACCGCGCGACCGGTGAGCTCGCGGCCGTCGGCGAGCCGCACGCCGCGCGCGCGGCGCGTCTCGTCGACGAGGATCGCGGTGACGCGGGCGCCGAAGCGGAACACGACGCTGCGCGCCTCGAGGCGCTCGCGCATCGCGGTGATCACCTTGGGCAGCTTGTTCGAGCCGATGTGCGGCCGCGCGTCGACGAGGATCGCGGGCGGCGCGCCGTGCAGCGCGAGGATCTCGAGCACGTCGCGCACGTCGCCGCGCTTGTGCGAGCGCGTGTACAGCTTGCCGTCGGAGTACGTGCCGGCGCCGCCCTCGCCGAAACAGTAGTTCGAATCGGGATCGACGGTGCCGTGCTGCGTGAGGCCCTTGAGATCGCGGCGGCGCGCCTGCACGTCCTTGCCGCGATCGAGGACGATCGACGCGATGCCGGCGCGCGCGAGCTCGTACGCGCAGAACAGGCCGGCCGGTCCCGCGCCGACGACGATCACCGGATCGCCGGCGACGTCGCGCGGATCGGGCGACGCGAGCGGCGCGGCGGTCGCGGGCGCGAAGCCGATCGTCAGGTGGAAGCGCACGCGGCCGCGGCGCGCGTCGATCGCGCGGCGGCGCACCTCGACCGGCGGCAGCTCGTCGGCGCGCGCCCGCAAGATCGATGCGACCCGCGCGCGCAGCGACGCTTCGTCGTCGGGCTCGTCGAGGCCGAGATCGATCTCGACCTCGACGTCACTGTCGATCTCGCGGGGCACGACGGCGCAGTCTACACGCTCCGCTACATCGACGCGCAGCGCGCGCCGCCCGCGTGCACCGTCACGTGCGTCAGGTTCAGCTGGCCGTCGAGCGTGACGTACGCGCTCTTCTCGGCCGCGAAGAAGTCGACGTGCATCCCGACGATGCCGCCGCCGGTGTCGCCGGCGACGACGCAGCCGTCGTGCACGAAGTCGCCCCACGGCGCCGCGCCCGGCATCGCGACGCCGTCGAGCTCCTCGATGTAGAGGCCGCTGCCGTACGGGATGACGCTCGAATCGACCGCGACCGTCCGGAACGGCACGAGCGCGCGCCCTTGCACGCCGTAGCCCCACGGATGCTGCGCGTCGACGGGCTCGTAGCAGGGCGTGCGCGCGCACCCGCACGCGCCGCTCACATTGATCACGCGTCCGTCGGCGAGGCGGCCGGTGCCTTCGACGTCGAGCGAGCTCGCGAACGCCGCGGGCACGGTGTCGAGCACGCTGCAGCCCGTGTCGTAGAGGTTCGTGTCGGGCGTGCCCGTGAAGTCGTCCTCGGCGGTCACCCAGTAGTAGGTCAGCTGGAACGATCCCAAGCTCGCGCCGGGCAGCGCCGCGTCGAACGCGTGCGTCGCATCGACCGCGGCGGGCGCGGCATCGGGATGCGCGTCACTGCCATCGCCGCAGGCCGCGAAGATCACTGCCGCGATCGCGATCGCGCCCCTCATCGCGACATCGTCGCACGCAATTCTTTGTTGACCGAGCGCGCCGCGCCGCGCTATGAATTAAGCGAATGAACGTTCATTCGCAAAAATCGGCGCGCCGAGGACGGCCGGTGACCGGCGGGAAGAAGGAGCAGATCCTCGACGCCGCGCTGACGCTGTTCACCGAGCGCGGCTACCACGGCACGTCGATCCCCGAGATCGCCGAGCGGGCCGGCGTCGCCGCAGGGACGATCTACAGCCACTTCGACAGCAAGGAGCACTTGGTCAACGCGCTCTACCGCCGGACCAAGACGAAGATGATCGAGCAAGCGCTCGCGGGCCTGCCGACCGGCGGCACGGTGCGCCACCAGTTCCACGAGCTGTGGACGCGCCTGCGCGCGTTCGAGCGCGCCGAGCCGACCGGATTCGCGTTTCTCGAGCTGCACCACCACGCGGACTACCTCGATCGCAAGAGCCGCGCGCTCGAGGTCGAGGCGCTCCTGCCGATCGCGCGCTTCCTCGACGCGGCGTCGCGCGACGGCCACGTGCGCCGCGTGTCGGCGCCCGCGCTGATGGCGATGGTGTGGGGCGCGTTCGTCGGGCTCGTGAAGGCGGAGCGGGTCGGCTACCTGCGCTTCGACGACGCGCTGTCCGATCAGGTCGAAGCGACCCTGTGGGACGCCGTCAAGTCGAAGTAATATAAAATATTACAATGTAATACGATAGATGACGAGAGGAGAGCGAGATGATCACGACGACGGACAAGAGCAGTGTGACGAGCGAGGCGTTCCCGCCCGGACCGCGGACGCTGGATGACCTCGCGGCGATGGACGTCGCCGCGCTGACCGCGCTCTATCGCGCGGGGCGGATGCCGGCGTCGATGGCGGCGCTCGACGGCAATCCGAAGTGCCGGATGCTCGCGGTGCGCGGGCTCGATCACGGCGCGCCGGCGGGCGCGTTGCGCGGCTTCGCCGCCTCGAAGGCGTTCCCGTGGGCGGGCAAGAGCTTCGCGTCGGAGGGGCCCGATCGCGGGCGCGGCATCAATCGCGTGCGCCTCGGCGGCGAGCGCCGCTGGTTCCCGTTCGAGACGTCGATCGAGCCGAGCGCGATCGACGGCAAGCCGTGCATCTTCCTCGACTACAAGCAGCCCGAGAACCCGCGCGCGATCCAGATGATCCGCGACGAGCTGCGCGAGGTCGCGCCCGGCCTGTTCCTCGGGCCGGCGATGCTCGACACCGGCAACGCGCCGCCGCGGCTGGTGCTGTGGTTCGCGTGTCATGTGACGCCCGCCAACTGACGAGCCAACTGATCAGACCGACCGCGCGCGTCGCGCGTACGATCGCGTCATGAGGCGAGCGCTCTTCTGTGCGTCGATCGTGATCGCGGCCGCGGGGATCGCGGAGGCGAAGCGGCCGCCGCGCCCGAAGCTGACGTGCGAGAAGCCGAGCACGCACCTGAACGATCGGCAGGCGGACTTCGCGAAGTTCACCGGCAAGGCGTTCGACGACGCGCTCGCGCGCGAGATGTTGACGAAGGTCTCGCTCACGGCGAAGGCGCTGCGGCCCGACGATCCGCTGCTCAAGGGCGTGAAGCGCGGCGCGACGTTCAAGCTCGGCACCGGCAGCGCGGCGCCGACGGCCGTCTTCTTCCGCAGCGGGACCATGTGGCAGTACGGCGGCGACGAGTTCGTGAAGGATCAGCAAGGCGAGATCCACGCGCTCGTGCGCAAGGAGAACGTGATCGGCAGCGAGACGCACACGATGTGCGGGTGCGGGCCGATGGGCGGCGGCGCGGTGCCGCCGCCGGCGTCGGTCGTGTACGTCCTGCCCGACGGCGCGACCTACGGCGCGCCGATCGAGCTGTCGTACGACGCGAAGCGCGTGTTCCTGAGCTACTCGAACGTCGTCGACGGGAAGCTCGTGGTCTGCAACCCGCCGCCGTGAGCAGCCGGGCTCACGCGAATTCGATCGCGCGCATCCCGAGGTTCGCCATCTCGAAGCCGACCAGCGGATAGCGCGCGACCTTCATCGCGCCGTCCGCCGACGCCGCGCCCGCCGCGACGACCAGCGGCGCGAAGTGATCGTAGGTCGGGTGCGCCATGCGTCCGGTCGGCGCGCGCGTCACCGCCTCGGCGACGTCGTCGACGCGGCCGTCGTCGAGCGCGCGCGTGATCCACGCGTCGAACTCCGACGCCCACGCCTCGGTCGCGCCCTCGCCTTCCCACGCGAGCCGACCGAGGTTGTGCACGATCCCGCCCGAGCCGATCACGAGCACGCCCTCGTCGCGCAGCGGCGCGAGCGCGCGCCCGAGCGCGAGCCAGCCCGCCGGCCCCGCGCGTAGGACGAGCGCGACCTGCACGACGGGGATCTCCGCATCCGGGTACATGTGGACCAGCGGCACCCACACGCCGTGATCCCACGGCCGCTTCGCCTCCGCGCGCGCGCCCTCGACGAGCGATCGCACGCGCGCCGCGATCTCGGGCGAGCCGGGCGCGCGGTACTCGACGTCGTGCAGCGCGCGCGGGAAGCCCGCGAAGTCGTACAAGAGCGGCGCGGTCTCCTCGACGCCGGTGAAGACATCGCGCGCGAGCCAGTGCGCCGACACGCACACGATCGCGCGCGGCCGCGGCATCGATCGTCCCCAGGCGCGCAGCTCCGCGCCGCGCGCCTCGGTGTCGAGCGCCAAGGTCGGCGCGCCGTGGCTCACGAACCCGACCGGCATCCGCATGGGTGAAACCGTACTATGCCCGCGCGCGGGAACGTGGCAGTCTCCGCCCCTCGCTGATGCAACAGAACGTTCGATTCGATGATCTCGGGCTGATCGCCCCGCTCCTCGCCGCGGTGCGCGAGGAGGGCTACGCCACTCCCACTCCGATCCAGACGCGCGCGATCCCGCCGGTGATCGCGGGCCGCGACCTGCTCGGCCTCGCGCAGACGGGCACGGGCAAGACCGCCGCGTTCGCGCTCCCCATCCTGCAGCG
Organism: Kofleriaceae bacterium; assembly: GCA_035493675.1. Taxonomy (GTDB): domain Bacteria; phylum Myxococcota_A; class Polyangia; order Haliangiales; family Haliangiaceae; genus JAIOQA01. The sequence continues at coordinate 37,793 of DATJIA010000070.1, forward strand.
GCTCGCCGCCGCGCCGCCGCCGCGCGGCCACCGTCCGACCCGCGCGCTCATCCTCACGCCGACGCGCGAGCTCGCGTCGCAGATCGGCGACAGCTTCTCGACCTACGGGCGGCACGTGCCGCTGCGCAACGCGGTGATCTTCGGAGGCGTCGGCATCGAGCCGCAGAAGCAGATCCTGCGCGCGGGCGTCGATGTGCTGATCGCGACGCCGGGACGCTTGCTCGATCTCGCGGGCCAGGGCTTCGTGAAGATGGAATCGCTCGAGGTCTTCGTGCTCGACGAAGCCGATCGCATGCTCGACATGGGCTTCATCCACGACGTGAAGCGCGTGATCGCGCTCCTGCCGCGCAAGCGCCAGACCCTGTTCTTCTCGGCGACGATGCCGCGCGAGGCGCAGGAGCTCGCGGATGTCTTGCTCCGCGATCCGGAGACGGTCGCGGTGACGCCGCCGTCGACGACGGTCGAGAAGATCGATCAAGAGGTGCTGTTCGTCGACAAGAACAACAAGCGCGCGCTCCTGCTCGCGGCGCTCGACGACAAGGCGATGAAGCGCGTGCTCGTGTTCACGCGCACCAAGCACGGCGCGAACCGCGTCGCCGAGCACCTGACCAAGTCGGGCGTGCAGGCCGAAGCGATCCACGGCAACAAGTCGCAGGGCGCGCGCGAGCGCGCGCTCGCCGCGTTCAAGGCCGGCAAGATGCGCGTCTTGGTCGCGACCGACATCGCCGCGCGCGGCATCGACATCGACGACATCTCGCACGTCGTCAACTTCGATCTGCCCGAGGTGCCGGAGACGTACGTGCATCGCATCGGCCGCACCGCGCGCGCCGGCGCGTCGGGCTTCGCGATGTCGTTCTGCGACATCGAGGAGCGCGAGCTGTTGCACATGGTCGAGAAGACGACGCGCCAGACGATCCCGGTCGTGACGGGACATCCGTACGAGCCGGGCTGGGCGTCGCAGCCGTATCGCCCGACGGGACGCCCGCCGATGAACCTCGGCAAGCAAGAGGCGCGCGAGCGTCGCGACGAAGAGCGGCGCGGCGGCGGCGGCGGCGGCGGTCATGGCGGTCATGCGCCGCGCGGGCATTCGCCGCGCACGGGACATCCGCCGGCGTCGCAGACGCGCGATGGACATGCGCAGCCGCGCGACGGTGGTGGCGGCGGTGGTGGTGGCGGTGGATCGTTCGGCGGTGGTGGTGGCGGCGGCGGCAATCGCGGCGGTCGTCGACGCGGAGGTCGCGGCGGTCGCGGAGGCGGCCCGCGATGAAGCTCCTGCTCGCGATCGTGCTGTTGCTCGCGAGCGCCGCGTGCAAGGGCGATGCATCGACGCCCGCGCCGACGCCGACGCCGACCCCCGAGGCGAAGCCGGAGCTGATCATCCCCGCGCATCACTTGGCGCCGGGCGAGATGCCGCCGCCGATGGAGGCGCCGCCCGCTCCTCCTGATGCGGCGCCTGCACCCGATGCACGAGATCAAGCGGCGATCCAAGCGCAGCTCGATCACCTCGACAAGATCATGGACGAAGCGGTCGCGTCGCTCGCGAACGCGAAGACGCCGGGCGATCGCAAGAAGGCGCAGACGCTGATCGACAGCACGCGCCGCAAGCGCGACGCGCTCCAGTCGCAGCTCCAAGAATAGCTACTTCACCAGCACGCGCCCGGAGTGCGGCGGCACGCTGACGTCGATCGATCCGCCCGCGCCGACGGTGAACGTCTTGCCGCCGCCGTCGGGCGAGACGTCCTTCAAGACCGTCCCGACCGGGAAGCTCGTCGTCATGCACGTGCCGCCTTCGTTCGCGGGCGCGCACGTCTCGCTCGCCTGCCCGCTCGCGTTGATCACGACCAGCGCCTTCTCGTCGGGGGCGACGCGCTCGAACGCGAAGATGCCCTCGTCGCGCCGACCGCCCGCTTGCGTCGTCGACCACCGGATGTCGACGGTGCCGCGGCGGAGCGCGACGTGATCCTTGCGCATCTTGATCAACGCCTGCACGTACAGGAACGCTTCGTTCGTCTGGTCCCACGCGGGGAAGCCCGCGTCGGGATTCCCGAGCGACATGTCCTCGCGGTTCTTCGGATCGACGCCGCCGTGGAAGAGCTGCTCGGTGCCGTAGTAGAGGCACGGGATGCCGTCCCACGTGTAGTTGTAGAACAGCGCCGCCTTCAGGTTCGCTTCCGTCACCGGCGTCGACGACACGCCGGCCGTATCGTAGAAGAGGAAGCGCGGCAGATCGTGGTTGTCGAGGAAGTTGACGAGCACCTGCTGCGGCGCGACGCCGATGCCGCCGTCCTCGGGCATCGCGACCGGTTGGTTGTAGAAGGTCGGGCCCGCCGGATATCCGTTGTTCTGGCAGAACGCATCGGTCGTGTTGCGGCCCATGCGCGAGTTGTAGAGACACTCGAGGTTGTGAGTCGGCGCGTCCTGTTTGAAGACGGGATTCACGCCTCGGTAGTACTGCGAGAAGTAGAAGACCGAGTCGAAGCGGCCGAAGCCGCCCTTGGCGTCGTGGCCGGGGAACGTGTAGCTGCCGATCAGCGCGTCGTTGCCGTCGAACGCCTCGCCGAACAGGAAGAAGTTCTGCTTGCCGAGATCGTGCGCCTTCTTGCGCATGCGATCGAGGAACACGCCCCAGAAGCCGCGATTGTCGAGATCGAGCTCGGGACGATCGATGTGCTTCACGGTGTCGATGCGGAAGCCGTCGAAGTCGGCGACCTCGATCCAGTACTCGAACGATCGCGACAGCGCCTCTTGGACATCGGGGTTGTCGGTGTCGAGATCTTTCAAGCCGCCCGGGAAGTCGCCGGTGGTCTCCTGCTCGCGGACGAAGTCGCGCGAGTAGTCGCCCTCGTGCCACCACGTGTAGACGCGCCCTCGACGGTGATACCAAGACGGGGAGTCGAACCACGGCTTGGAGTCGGGCCAGCCGAGCCACGACGGCGGCCGCGGCGGCGGCGTGCGGTTCTGCTCGGGCCAGTCGGGGAAGCGGATGTCCGCGGGCCCGCTGAAGCCGAGCGAGCTCCAGCCCTGGATCCCGCGCGAGTCGTATTCCGGATCCCACTCGATGATGCGCTCGAGGTAGTCCTTGCCCTTGTCGCAATAGACGTGCTCGTCGGGCGAGCACTGGTTCGCGGTCGCCGGCGGATCGCAGACCTGCGTGCACGTGTGCCAGTCGCCGCCGCCGCTGATCCAATCGTCGGGCTGGCCGTTGCCGTTGATGTCATAATAGAAGAGCTGGCCGACGTGGTTGGTCACGACGTCGAGGATCACGAGCATGCCGCGCGCGTGGGCGTCGTCGACGAGCTCGCGCAGCTTCGACACGTCGCCGAAGTGCGCGTTGGGTCGCAGGAAGTCTTGCGTCCAGTAGCCGTGATAGCTCGCGAAGCCGGCGTCCGACTCGGTGTTCTTCACGACCGGCGAGATCCACAAGGTCGTGACGCCGAGCGACTGCAGGTAATCGAGGTGATCGATGATCCCCTGCCAATCACCGCCGTGATACTGGCCGGGGATCGTCGGCTGCACGTTGAAGTCGTTGTTGGGATCTCCGTCGGCGAAGCGATCGACGACGATCTGATAGATCATCTGATCTCGCCAATCGACGCCGGCGTTCGACTGGTGCGGGAGATCGCCCGGGTGCGTGAGCTCGTCGGCGCCGGTGCAGGCGACGCAGAAGATCAAAGCGAGGATCGAAGTGCGCATCATGTCCTCTGCTTTCAGCGATACGAAGAGTTGAACCACCACTCGGCCTGCAAGCCGAAGAAGTGGACGGTCGAGTGGGCGTGGCGCGGATCGTCGGGCACGTAGAGATCGAGCGCGCCCTGGTTCAAGAAGGCCGCGCGATAGACGAGGCGGAGCTGCGGGCGAGCATATGCGTGAGCGCCCATCGGCGAGTACACCAACATCGGCGCGATCTGCGTCACGCCCGGATCCTCCGCGAGCTGCGACGTCGGGTTGAGCCCGCGCGGGAAGCGCGCCTGGAACGAGAGATCGGCGCCCGCGTAGACGTCGTGCCCGAGCAGCGCGAGCGGCCGCACGTCGAGCGCGTACTCCCAGCCGTTGTCGGGGTTGTCGGTGCGCGGGCCCGCGCCGACGAAGCGCCGCGACTCGGCGCCGACCATCACGTTCCAGCGCGACGTGTCCCACGCGCCCGACAGGCCGAACACGATCTCCGACGCGCGCGGGAACGTCTTGAGCGACGTATCGAGCTCGGTCGGCGGCGCGAGCTCGTCGTACGCGGACAAGCCGCGCGACCACCGCGCAAAGAGATTGAGATGCCGCGCGTGCGTCGTGTCGTCGGGATCGGTGAAGCCCCAGAGGCCGAGCTGCGCGCCGATCGTCGTGCCCCAGTCGGCGGGCAACGTCTGCGGCGTCATGTCGTTCAAGAGCCGCGTGCCCGAGGGCAGGCCCTGCACCTCGGCGTGCAGCTTGATCTTGCCGTGCGTGCGTCCGTAGAAGTCGGGGAAGTCGTTGATCGTGAGCGTCGTCGACGCGATCACGCGCTGGCGGTTGAGCTGCGTGACGACGCTCGCGCCCTGCTCGGGGTTCGGCACCTCGCGCGTCTGGTACTGGAAGTCGTTCAAGAGCCGGTTGAAGCCGACGTGCGCGGCGAGCCGCACGTATTGCTTGCCGTCGGCGTTCTGCGCGAAGTCGTACGAGCCACCGCCGCCGACGGTGTTGATGTCGTCGAGCGGCCAGTAGTCGAACAGGTAGATGTCGTCGCCGCGGTACATGCGCGAGCCGACCCACAGCTCGCTCGCCTGGGTCGGGAACGCCTCGAGGTACATGTTGCGGAGCGCGGGCCCCGCGTCGAACTTGCCGGTGTAGTGGAAGAGCGTGTCGTCGAACGCGAGCGTGGTGACGGTGCGCAGCTCGGTGCCGTGCTCGAAGAAGCCGTAGCCGAACTGCAGCTCGAGATACGTCGGCTCGACGATGCGCGGCGCGTGCGCGACGACCTTGATCTGCTCCGGGTCGCCGCCGCGCAGATCGCTGCCGACGATCACGCGGCCGTACGATCCGAACGTGAAGCCGGTGTCGACGCGCGGCGGCGGGACGATGTGCTCGACCTCTCCGCCGGTATCGACGGGCTTCGACTCGGGCGGCGGCGGCGCGCTCGGCGGCGGCGCTTCGTCGGCGGGCGGAGCTTCGCGCTCGGGCTCGTCGGGCGCCGGCGAGTCCGCGTTGACCGGCTCGCCGCTACAAGGGTCCGGCTTCGGCTGCGCGCGCGCCGCGCCCGCACCGAAGACGATCGTGATCCACACGACGGCGAGGACGCGCGACATCGGGGGCGACCCGAGCACGATTCGTGCCCGAGCGGCGCTCGATGCACCTTGCTGGCGTTGCATGGCGCCGAGTTAGCCACCGCGTCGTCGCGTTGCCAATCGCAACGTCACTGCGCCTTCATGCTCACTGACGCAACGTTTCGGTTTCGAGGATCCTTCGATTCATGGTTCCCTGGTCCGTGGCATGCGCCTTGAAGCGCCCTCGACCATGAGGTCCTTCGTCGTCGCGTCGCTGATCGTGATCGCGGGGTGCCCGAACACGCAGCGCGCGCCGGGCGACGATACGACGGGCGATGCCGGCATCCCCGACGCGGCGCCGGGCACGCCCGACGCGATGATCGGTCCGACCTGCTCGAACCCGATCCCGACCTGCTCGACGACGATCACCTATCACGGGGCGGGAACCTCCGTTTCGTTGCGCGGCGACTTCGCCGCCGACGGCTGGTCCGCCGGCGTCACGATGCAGCCCGACGGACAGGGCGGCTTCACCGCGACGATCCCCGCCAACGATCAGCAGGTGATCCTCTACAAGTTCGTCGTCGACGGCAACTGGATCGCGGATCCCACCAACACGCGCAAGTCGCCCGACGGCTACGGCGGGATGAACAGCGTCGTGCGCGTCGACTGCGATCACTGCCCGCCGCGCCCGACGATCGATTGGCGCGACGCGGTCATGTACTTCGTCATGGTCGATCGCTTCAACGACGGCACCACCGCGAACGACATGTCGCTCGGGCTCGAGTCGCCGGCCGACTACGACGGCGGCGATCTGGTCGGGCTGAAGGCGAAGATCGACGACGGCTACTTCGATCAGCTCGGCGTCAACACCCTCTGGATCACGTCGCCGTTCGACAACGCCGACGGCGTGTACCCCGGCACCGACGGGCACACGTACTCCGGGTATCACGGCTACTGGCCGAAGGATCTGACCAAGGTCGAGTCGCACGTCGGCACGCTCGACGATCTGCGCGCGGTCGTCACCGCGGCGCACGCGCACGGCATGCAGGTCGTGATCGACTACGTGATGAACCACGTGCACACCGAGTCGCCGATCTACCAGGCGCACAAGGACTGGTTCTGGCCCGACGACAACGGCAAGGGCGGCAACTGCGTGTGCGGCGACGGCTGCGACTGGGACAACGATCGCATCCGCTGCTGGTTCACGACCTACCTGCCCGACTTCGACTTCCGCAACGACGACGCGCGCCACTGGTCGGTCGACAACGCGGTCACGTGGGCGAAGGCGGTCGGCGCCGACGGCTATCGCCTCGACGCGATCAAGCACGTCGAGACCGCGTGGCTGACCGATCTGCGCTCGCGCCTGAACGCCGAGGTCGCGTGGGATCAGGTCTTCTATCTCGTCGGCGAGACGTTCACCGGCGATCGCAACCTGATCAAGTCGTACGTCGATCCGTCGACGATGCTCGACGGACAGTTCGACTTCCCGCTGCGCTACCAGGTCCTGCACACGATGCTCGAGCGCCAAGGTCAGATGAGCGACCTGGTCGGCTTCCTCGACTCGAACGCGAGCTACTACGGCGCGGGCTCGGTGATGTCGACCTTCCTCGGCAACCACGACGTGCCGCGCGTGATCCACTTCGCCGAGGACACGCCGCAGTTCTACGACTGGGACGGCGGCAAGGACCGCGCGTGGGTGAACCGTCCGGGCTTGCCGACGTCGGCGAATCCGTTCCAGCGGGTCGCGGTCGCGTACACGCTGCTCATGACCACGCCCGGCATCCCGCTCATCTACTACGGCGACGAGATCGGGATGAACGGCGCCGGCGATCCCGACAACCGCCACATGATGCAGTGGAGCGGGCTGACCGCGAACCAGATGTGGCTGCGCGATCGCTTGAGCGGCTTGATCAAGGCGCGCGCGAAGCACGCGGCCCTGCGGCGCGGCACGCGCACGACCTTGTCGACGACGTTCGACACCTTCGTCTACGAGATGATCGGCGCCGGCGACGACGTCTACGTCGCGCTCAACCGCGGCGACAGCGCGCAGCCCGCGGGCGGCCTGCCGCCGGGGCAGTACGTCGACGCGATCACGGGCGACACGCTGCAGACGCCGATCTCGATCCCGCCGCGCAGCGGCCTGGTCCTGACCGCGAAATGAGTCCTGGGGGTTTGGGGGAGCACTGCTCCCCCATCGGAGGACGCGAAGCGTCCGGACGTCACTAACGCACGGACGAGCCGACCCGCGCTCGAGCGTCGTGTGCCGCCGGATCACCGGCGGCAGGTGGTCGAAACGAGCTCGATCCTCGTAGTCCGTGCGTTAGCTGTCACAGCCGCGGGGGCTGTCTCGTCTCCCGGGCATGCTGAAGCGATTCATCCGTTCGCGGTTGGGGAAGTACGAGCGCGACCTCGGCTACGACGCGACGTACCTGCGCGACGTGCTCGACGCGGATCTCGGCGCGTTCCTGCGCTTCGCGCGCCTGCAGGGCGTGTCGACCTATCGCCGCGACGCGCCGAAGGACGTCTGGTACGCGGCGAAGATCGTCGGCGCGATGAGCGAGGACTGCGGGCCGTGCACGCAGCTGGTCGTCACGATGGCGGAGCGCGACGGCGTCGACGGCGCGACCCTCGCGGCGATCGTGCGCGGCGACCTCGCGGCGTTGCCGGCCGAGGTCGCGCTCGGCGTGAGGTTCGCGCGCGCCGTGCTCGCGCACGATCCCGCCGCGGACGAGCTGCGCGAGGAGATCGTCCGCGCGTGGGGCAAGCGCGCGCTGGTCTCGATCTCGTTCTCGCTGGTGAGCGCGCGGCTGTATCCGACGCTCAAGTACGCGATGGGGCACGGGCGCGCATGCCAACGCGTGCTCGTCGGCGGCGCGCCGATCGCGGTCGCGCACGCCTCATGACGTCAGCGCGCTCGCGCGGCGCGCGATCAACGCGGACGCGATCGCCGCGCCGAGCAGGAGGAACATCAAGACGCCGAGCACGCCGCGCGCGCCGACGAACAAGCCGGCGAGGCCGACGTCGATCGGGCGCGCGAGCACGATGCGCGCGATCGCGTCCTCGCCCGACAGCGACTCGAGCGGACGGCTCTCGACCAGCCAGGTCGCGCCGCCGGCCTCGACGAGCTCGTCTTCTCCCGACGGAGACTTCGCGCCGACCCGCGCGACCTCGTCGGGGACCGAGCCGGCGATCGCGCCGTCGGGCGCGACCATGCCGAGCAGCGTGCCCTCGCCGAGCGACACGTCGGCGAGCAGGCGCTCGCCCTCGACCAGCTGCATGAACAGCGCCTGGGTGCCGGCGTCGGTCTTGATCGCGTGCACGAACACGACCCACAGGCCCTCGCGCGGCGTGTCGCCGAACAAGCCGCTCGCGAGCAGATCCTTCTCGTCGCCGCGCGTGACCGTCGCGGCGTTGCCGGTCTCGAACGCGTGGCGCACGACCGGCAAGACCAGCGTGTCGTTGCCCCACACCGCCGGCGCGCTGCTCGTGTAGAGGAGGCGGCCCTTGTAGTCGGCGACCGCGATCACGCCCTTCGATTGCGCGCGCGCCCACGACAGGAAGCTCGCGCTGCGCAGGAGATCGTGCAGCGTCGCCAGGTTCTGCGCGTCGACGTCGGCCGAGCCGAGGCCGAAATCCGCCTGATCGCGATTGCCCGACACGCCGCGCATCGCGTCGACGAGCTCGGACTGATCCGCCATCGCGACGAACCCGTCGTAGCGGAGGCGCGCGGATCGTCCGAGCTGATCCGACGCGGCGCGGAACGAGATGCGCGTGGTCGCGAGCGCGCGATCGCGCACGATCCAATCGGCGAACAGGCCGACGCCGGCGATCACCGTCGCGACCAACAGGATCCACGCGAGCGTGCGCGGCACGCGCGTGCGATCGCGGCCGAGCGCCTCGAGCAGATCGTCCATCGTCGCGAAGCGATCGCCGGGGCGCACCGAGAGGCCGCGCAGGACGATCGCGCGCAAGGTCGCGGGCACCGCGCCGCGGCGCGCGGCGGGCGGCGGGCGCACGCGGCCCGCCTTCACCTCGGCGGCGAGCTCGAGGTAGGTCTTGCCGGCGAAGGGGCGCTCGCCGTAGAGCGCTTCGTAGAGCGCGACGCAGAACGCGAACTGATCGCTGCGCGCGTCGACGTGACCGCCGCCGTGCTGCTCGGGCGCCATGTACGCGGGCGTGCCGATCACCGCGCCGCTGACCGTCAGCGGATCGTCGACGGCGACCTGCTGCTCGCGCGACGGCGTCTCGCTGCGCACTTCCTCGTCGACGCGCGCGAGCCCGAAATCGGTGACGCGCACGCGCCCGTCGGTGCCGACCAGGACGTTGTCGGGCTTGAAGTCGCGGTGGATCAAGCCCGCGGCGTGCGCGGCGGCGAGGCCGCGGCCGGCGGCGGCGAAGACCTGCACGATCTCGCCGACGCTGCGCGGCGCGGCCTTGAGCCAGGTACGCAAGGACTCGCCTTCGACGAGCTCCATCGCGACGAAGACCTGCTGCTCGTGCGTGCCGACGTCGTGGACCGCGATCACGTTGCCGTGCGAGATGCGCGCCATCGCCTGCGCCTCGCGGAGCAGGCGCGCCTCGCCGATCGCCGCGCGCAGATCGCGGCGCAAGAGCTTCACCGCGACGCGGCGGTTGAGCTCGGGATCGTCGCAGCGATAGACGACGCCCATGCCGCCGGCGCCGATCAGCTCGGCGACGACATAGCGGCCGACGTGGGTGCCCGGGCGCAGCACCTGCGGCTCGCCGCGATCGCGATCGCCCTCGAGCGTCGTGCCGGTCTGGCCCGCGAACGCGGTGTCGTCGAGCGCGACGTCCGGCTTGGGCGCGCTGCGCGCGACCGCGGCGACCATCAGGCGGCAATCGGCGCAGGTGTCGAGGTGGGTCGCCGCGAGCCGCTGCTGCGACTCCGCCATCGAGCCGCTCATCAGCTCCTGGACGGCGTTGGCGTCGAGACACTCCACCTCTCGCGATTGTGGGACAATGGGACCCACACGGCAATGGTGGGACCTGTGGTGCTCCAGGCGTTTCGCGACGCGCTCCCCGACGAGGCGCGGCCGCTGGTCGATGACAGCGTCGGGACCGCGCTCGGCGAGATGATCGCGGCCGCGCGCGCGGCCCATCCCGCGATCGCGACCGACGACGTCGCGCTCGCGAAGTTCGTCGGCGTCCGGCTCGGCGACGCCAAGGATCTCGCGGCGGCGCTGCGCGCGTTCCCCGCGGGCGATCTCCTGCTCGCGTGCGGCTGCGCGGCCGGCGATCGCGAGGCGCAGGAGGCCTTCGATCACATCCTCGACGAGGTCGACGCCGCCGCGATCGCGGTGCGCGCGCCCGCCGACACCGTCGACGAGGTCAAGCAGATGCTGCGCACGCAGCTGCTGGTCGCGCGCGAGGATCGCCCGCCGGCGATCGCGGGCTACGCCGGGCGCGGCTCGCTGCGCGCGTGGCTGCGCATCACCGCGACGCGCGAGCTCGTGCGCCAGATCAAGAAGCAGCTGCGCGACGTGCCGCTCGAGCAGGCGATCCTCGATCAGCCCGGCGAGGGCGATCCGGTCCTCGAGCGCCTGAAGGCGCAGTACCGCGCCGAGTTCGCCGCCGCGCTCGGCGAGGCGCTGATCGATCTCGATCCGCGCGAGCGGACGTTGCTGCGGTTGAGCGTCTTGGATCAGCTCGGCATCGACGAGATCGGCGCGATCTACGCCGTGCACCGCGCGACCGCGGCGCGCTGGCTGGTCAAGGCGCGCTCGTCGCTCGTCGAGCAGACGCAGAAGCGGCTCGCCGGCCGCCTGAACCTCGACGAAGGCGAGATCACGTCGGTGATCCGCATGATCCAATCGAAGCTCGACGTCTCGGTCGAGCGCCTGATCGACGAAGCCGAGCGCAAGTCCTAGTCGCGGTACTTGCCCGGGTCGCGGTACTTCTCGCCGTACTTGTTCACGTGCGCGGGCTCGACGCCGCGCGCGAGATCGAGGTGGATCGTCGCGTCGGCGCCGGCGGTGACCGTCACCTTGATCTGCGCGGGCTTGATCGCGGCGCGCGTGAACGCGTAGGCGGTCCAGGTGCCGACCGGCACGTCGGCGATCGCGAAGGTGCCGTCGGCGGCGACGCGCGCGAACTTGCGATTGGGCAAGACGAGGATCGTCGCCGCCATCTCGGGGTGGATGTTGCAGTAGACGTCGACGACGCCGGGCGTGGGGAACGACTTCTCCTTGGTGTCGCCGCGGCGATAGCTGCCGAGATCGAACGGGCGCGCGGCGGAGCGCGAGAAGACGTTGTGCAGGATCGGATCGGCGTTGGGGAACGAGATCGTCTGGCCCGCGGTGATCGCGACCAGATCGGGCACGAAGTGCTTGTTCTTCTGCACCACCGTCGGGACGGCGTCGGGCGCGGGCTCGCTGAAGCCGGTGAGGTACACGATCGCGCCGGTCGCGTCGATCGGCTTGCCGTCGTCGCCGGTGACGGTCACCGTGCCGACGACGCGACCGCCGCCCGCGTGCGCGTGCGCGGGCGCGGCGATCACGATCGCGGCGGCGACGAGCAGCTTCAAAACGCGACCGCCCACTTGATGCGCGGCGCGCCCGCGGTCGCGATGTTGTAGACGCCGATGCCGTAGCTCGCCGACACCCAGAAGCGGCCGTGCGTCCACGACAGGTTCGGGCCGACCGTCACCCAATCGTCGTCGGACGATCCGCCGGCGAGGCTCTTCTCGCCGTAGAGCTCGCCGCCGAGGCGCAGCTCGTCGGTCACCTCGATCGAGACGCCCGCGCCCGAGCGCGTCGACCAGACGTCGTCGCCCGTGTGCACGTCGCCGTAGACGCCGACGTTCGCGACCGCGTGCCAGCGACACTGCGTGTACGACAGCACGAGATCGCCGTCGACCTCGGCCGCTTCGGTCTCGGTGATCGGCTTCTTGATCGCGACGCGCACGTACGGCACCCAGTCGGGCGCGTCGACGGGATCCGACGTGACGAGCCGCCAGCGCAGCTCGGCGCCGTAGCGCGCGAGGAACGTGCGCGGCGACGACAGATCGCTCTTCGTCCACTCCCATTCGATCGGCAGCGCGAGCTCGACCTGATCGGTGATGCCGATGACCGGCGCCCACCACACCCCGGTCTCCGACGCGTGCGTCGGGCCCTGGCGATGTTGATCGGTGAGCCACTGCTCGAGCTCGACGCCGCGCTCGGGCACCGTCTCGGTGTCGTAGAGCCAGCCGAAGTGACTGCGACCGGCGTGAGCGGCGCCCTCCAGCGAGATCAGCGCGAGGGCGACGAGCGCGGCGGATCGGGTCACGCGGTGAGCCTATCACCGCCTCGTGATCGCCGCCGATCGCGGCCGATCGCCGGCCGATTGCCGGCCGCGAGGCGAAGTGTGATCATCCTCGCGGGCTAGCGTGCCGGGACCTTCGATGATCCGCGTCGCCGCCTGGCATTCAGGCGCCGTCGGCGAAGAGGCGCGCGCGCACGTGCAAGCGCGCCTGTCGCTGTTCGTCAAGCTGTGGTTCTGGCTGTTCTGGGTGCTGGTCGCCGCGCTCGAGGCGGCGTACCAGGCCTTCCCCGCGTATCGGCCGGAGCGGGTCGACTTCGTCTTCGAGTGCGCGCTGGTCGGGCAGCTCGCGCTCGCCGCGACCTGGTACTTCGTGCTCCACCGGCGGCGGCCGGCGCTCGAGACGCTCTACTTCATCGACGCGCTCGGGCTGGTCGTGATCGGCGCCGAGCTCGGCAACGCGGCGTACATGCAATCGGATCTGCGCGCGTCGCCGTACGTCTCGCTGATCTGGCACACGATCGTCGTGTTCGCGCGCGTCGTGATGATCCCTTCGTCCGGGCGCCGGACGCTCGTGGTGACGTCGTTGTCGTTCGTGCCCGTGCTGGTCGGGCCGGCGCTGATCCCGATCGAGCACCCCGAGCGGATCGATCTGCCGACGCTCGTCTGGTACGTCGGCGGCGTCTTGATCGCGGGCGTCGTCGTCTTGGTCGCGACCATGGGCTCGCGCGTGATCTACGGCCTGCAACGGCAGGTGCGCGAGGCGATGCAGCTCGGCCAGTACACGCTCGAGGAGAAGATCGGCGAGGGCGGCATGGGCACGGTGCACCGCGCGCGGCACGCGATGCTGCGCCGGCCGACCGCGATCAAGTTGCTGCCGCCCGATCGCTACGACGCGGCCAGCCTCGAGCGCTTCCAGCGCGAGGTACAGAACATGAGCCGCCTCACCCACCCGAACACGGTCTCGGTGTTCGACTACGGGCGCAGCCTCGAGGGCGTCCTCTACTACGCGATGGAGTACGTCGACGGCATCGATCTCGAGGCGCTCGTGCGCAGCGAGGGTCCGCTGCCGGCGCCGCGCGTGATCCACATCCTGCGGCAGATCTGCGGCGCGCTCGACGAGGCGCACGCGGTCGGCATCGTGCACCGCGACATCAAGCCGGCGAACGTGATCCTGTGCCAGCGCGGCCGCAAGCCCGACGTCGTGAAGGTCGTCGACTTCGGCCTGGTCAAGGAGATCGCGCGCGGCGGCGACACCACCGACGGGCAGATCGCGGGCACGCCGGCGTACCTCTCGCCCGAGGCGATCACCGATCCGGATCACGTCGGGCCGGCGAGCGATCTCTATTCGCTCGGCGCCCTCGGCTACTTCTTGCTGACCGGCCAGCGCCTCTTCGAGGCGAAGACCGTGATCGCGATGTGCACGAAGCAGGCGGTCGAGCCGCCGATCCCGCCGTCGCAGCGGACCACGAACGCGGTGCCCGCGGATCTCGAGGCGCTGATCCTGCGATGTCTCGCGAAGAAGCCCGAGGAGCGGCCCGAATCGGCGCACGCGCTGCGCGGCGCGCTCGCGGAGCTCCCCGCCTACCGCGACTGGGACGAGCTCGCCGGGCTCGCCTGGTGGACGAGCTTCCACGCGCGGCGCGAGCGCGCGACGCGCGGCGCGCCCGAGGACGCGCCGCTCCTGACGACGACCCACACGCGCGACCTCGAGCCGCGGACCGGCGACACCGAGGTCGAGGTCGACGTGTTCGGGCGCACCACGCGCATCGTGATCACGCCGCGCTCGGACTCGCGCTGATCGCGCTCAGCTGCCGGACGATGCCGCGGAGATCGATCGCGATCGTGTGCGCGACCAGCACGCCGTCGCGCACGACCAGCTCGTGGGCGGCGTCGAACCGGACCCGACGCTTCGACGCGCGCAGGCAGCCGTAGAAGTCGCCGTCGTGGGTCCCGTCGCAGGCGACGCGGACGCAGGTGCGCGCACCGGGCTCGATCGCGACGATCCGCCGCGTGAGACGCGGGAACGCGGCGCGCAGCCGGCCGCCGCCTGACGCGAGGTCATCGAGGAACGACGCCGGAGCGTCCGCCGTGATCTTCGCTCCCGCGAGCGCCAGGCCGTCCGAGTCGAGGAACGCCGCGACGCGCTGCCGGACGTCGGAACCCAGCGCGATCCAAGCGTTCGTCAGGCGATCGGGGACTTCGAGCATGGACGCCTCCTCCCGTACGACGAACGAGCGGGCCGGAATGCGACGTTCGATCGCCGAAAATCGTTTCACCCGATCAGTGCCGCCCAGTGCAGGCAGATCAGCAGCCAACCGACCGCCACGATCAGGATGCTGAGCCCGACCGGCGAGCCCCAGCCGCTCCACGACAGGGCGGCGTTCACCGCGGTCCGCTCGATCTTCCGCTGATGTTCCGCATCGTTTGTTATCATATGACTAGATATAGTATGACTAGTCATGGACGTCAAGGACGATGGCGCGGTGTACGCTGCAGGCCGGATGGCCGCCGCCGCGCATCGCCCGCGTTCGCCGCTCTGGCTCGTGATCCTCGCGCAGCTGATCGAGGCGCCGATGCACCCCTACCGGATGCACGTGCTGATCAAGGAGCGCGGCAAGGACCTGATCGCGAACGTCACCAACCGCAACAGCATCCATCAGGTGATCGACGGGCTCCTGCGGCAGGGCTTGATCGCGGTGCACGGCACCGAGCGCGACGAGAAGTTCCCGGAGCGCACCGTCTACGAGATCACGGCGGCCGGGAAGCAGACGCTCGGCGCGTGGCTGCACACGATCTTGTCGACGCCGGCGCGCGAGTACCCCGACTTCCCCGCCGCGCTGTCGTTCGCGATGATGCTCGACCCGAACGACCTGCGCGCGCAGCTCGAGAAGCGCGCGGCCGCGCTCGAGCAGCGGCTGGCCGAGCTCGAGGCGCCGGTCGAGATCCCGCGCTTGTTCCTGCTCGAGAACGAGTACCTGGCCGCGATCACGCGCGCGGAGATCGCGTGGCTGCACGCGCTGTGCGCCGACCTCAAGTCGAAGAAGCTCAACTGGACGGAGGCCTGGCTCCGTCGCATGGCGGCCAAGCTCGGCGAGCTCAGCGAGGAGCCAGGCGAGCCGTCACGTCCGAAGCGCCGGAAGGCGCCGTGATCGACACGACGTCGCCGGCGATCGTGACCGCGCAACCCTCGCACGCGACGTCGAACGCGCCGAAGCGCGCGGGCACGATCAGCTCGGTCGCGCCGGCCGCGGGATCCGGCTTCCACGACACGGTCAGCGCGCGCGTCGTCTCGTCGTAGCTCCACGCGATCGGATCGCCCGCGATCCGCGACGGATACGGACGCACGAGCGCGGCCGTCATCGCCGGGATCTCGGCGCCCGTCGAATCGATCGGGCCGTAGCCGCCTCGCGAGTACGACCACGCCATCGTCGAGCCGAGCGCGGCGGCGGCGCCGTCGTACGCGGCGTCGAGGTACGCGCCGATCTGCGGATCGCTGCCGACGCCGCCGTACTCGCCGATCCATAGCGCGGCGTCGAGCTTGTCGGCCTCGTCGCGGAGCAGCGCGATGTTCGCGATGAAGTCGTCGCGCCGCGCCGGATCGAAGCCGTTGCCCTGCTCCGCCTGGGTGTCGTACGCGTGCGGCGCGTACACGACGTCGCGCTGCGCGAACGGCGTGAGCGTGGTCGGGATGCCGAGGTTGCGCGAGCTCGCGGGCTCGACGAACGCGAGCCACCCGGGCGCCTGCGCGCGGACCGCGTCGATCACCTGCGCGTCGAACGCCTCGAGGCGATCGCGCTCGAAGTGCGCGACCGGGTACGAGCCCCAGTGCGGCTCGTTGATCGTGTCGAACCCGATCACCGCCGGGTGATCGCCGAGCCGCGCCGCGACGTGCGCCCACGCGTCCGCGAACGCGCCGGCGACGGACGGATCGGTGTACAGCCCGTCGAAGCAGGCGATCACGTTCGGATCGGTGTACGAGAGCGACCACGGCGTCTGCGGCACGAACGCGGCGTAGCGCGCCTCGTCGCATGCCCAGCGCGGCGCGCCGTCGAAGCCGAAGCCCTCGCCGAAGACGTCCTGGTGCATGTCGAGCACGACCACCATGCCGGCCGCGGCAGCCCAGTCGAGCCGCGCGCGGACTTGATCCAGATACGCGTCGTCGTACGCGCCGCGCGCCGGCTCGACCGCCGACCACGGCATCACCCAGCGCAGACCGTTCAGGCCCCACTCGCTGCGCATGCGCGTGAGGTCCGCCTGCTGCGCCCAGCCGAGGTACGGCGCGGCCTTGTTCTCGTCGGCGACGTTCAACCCGCGCAGGATCACCGCGCGCCCCTGCGCGTCGCGGATCTGTCCGCGACACACGTGCCATCCGCCGGTGCAGACGTCACCGGAGCCAGCGCCGCCGCACGCGCCGAACACTGACGACATGATCGCGGCGAACAGCGCGGCCCTCACGCCGCGAGCCTATCAGCCCTCGCGAGCCGACGACGGAAGATGGATACTGCTCCCGATGGAACGTGTCGCATGTCGCGTGGGGGGGCTCGCGATCGCGTGCCTCGGCGCCGGTTGCTCGCAGATCCTCGGGCTAGGCGACGTCCACGCGGGCGCCGACGCACCGCCCACGATCGACGCGCCGAGCGCGACCGACGGGCCGAGCGGCCCCGATGCACCGAGTGGCTCGCCCGACGCCGCGGGATTGCGCGTCCAGGATGTTCAAAACGACGCCATGCCCATCGACACGCCGGTCCGCCTCGCCGGCGTCGTGGTCACCGCGGTCGATCGGTACGGCTCGAAGATCGGCGCCTTCTGGGTCGAGGATCCGGCGGGCGGTGCGTTCTCCGGCGTCGAGGTCTTCGGCGCGCAGGCGGCGGACTTCGATCTGCTGGGACTCGGCGACGTCGTCACGATCGACCACGCGCGGAAGACCGAGTTCGCGTCGGTGAACGACACCAGTGGTCGCACGGTCACCGAGCTCGCGCCGGAGGTGGGCATGACGATGTCGGTCACCAAGACAGGAGTCGGCACGGTGCCGGCGCCGTCGATCGTCGATACGACCTTGATGGCGGCGGTCCCCGCCGAGGCCGAGAAGTGGGAGGGCGTGTTGGTCGAAGCGGACAACGTGCGGCTCGGCAATACGCTCGTGCCGGCTCCACCCGGCGCCGACGCGACCAACGTCGAGGCACCGATCACAGGACCGATCGTCTTGTTCTCGTCGATGACCAAGATCGATCCGGCCGTCTACACGCGCGAGTACTGCTTCGCGAAGCTGACCGGCATCGTCGATTACTTCTTCACGTACAACCTGCTGCCGCGCACGGCGACGGATCTGGGCAGCGCCGGCACCGGGTGTCTCGGCTCCGAAGCGGTGCCGTTCTGCGCCAACGGCCAGGACGACGACCACGACGGGCTGATCGACTGCGCTGATCCGAGCTGCGGCTGCTGATCACTCTTTGTCGAGGTACGTGTACCCGATCATGCCTTGCCGGAAGCGATTGATCAGCGTCCGGCTCTCTTCGATCGTGAGCAACTTCCGCCGCAGCGCGCCCTCGACGTTGTTGCGCAGGCGGCCGAGCAGATCCGACGGCGAGTAGTCGACGTACGACAAGACCTCGCTGACGGTGTCGCCCGCGACGACGTCCTTCACGTCGTACTCGCCCTCGCTGTTGAGCGAGACGTGCACGGTGTTGGTGTCGCCGAACAGGTTGTGGAGGTCGCCGAGGATCTCCTGGTACGCGCCGACCAGGAAGATGCCCAGGTAGTAGTCCTGGCCCTCCGGCTTGTCGTGCAGCTCGAGCACGTGCTTGACGTCGCGCAGATCGATGAACGAATCGATCTTGCCGTCGGAGTCGCAGGTGATGTCGGCGAGCGTCGCGCGCCGCACCGGCTCCTCGTTGAGCCGGTGGATCGGGCACATCGGGAACAGCTGATCGACCGCCCACGCGTCGGGCACCGACTGGAACATGGAGAAGTTGCAGAAGTACGTGTCGCTGAGCGCCTTCTCGAGGCCCTCGAGCTCTTCCGGAAGGTGCGCCTGGTTGCGCGCGAGCATCAGGATCTTCTCGCACGTCGCCCAGAACAGCGACTCGCACAAGACGCGGTTCTCGAGCGAGAGGTGCCCGAGGTTGAAGAGCTGGAGGACCTGATCCTTGTACTCGACCGCGTCGTGGTAGCTCTCGAGCAGGTTCTTCTGCGAGACCGACTGGTACGTCTCCCACATGTTGGAGACGAGCGGCGCGGTCGGCTTCGGCAGCTCCTTGGGCACGTGGGTCTCGAACTCGGTCACGCCGAGGACGTTCACGACCAAGACCGAGTGGTGCGCGGTCAGCGCGCGGCCCGACTCGCTGACGATGCTCGGGTGCGGCACGCCGTCGGCGTCGCACATCTCCTTCATCGCGTAGACGACGTCGTTCGCGTACTCCTGCACGGTGTAGTTCATCGACGACGCGAAGTTCGTCTGCGAGCCGTCGTAGTCGACGCCGAGGCCGCCGCCGACGTCCAGGTACGAGAGCCCCTTGCAGCCGAGCTTGTACAGCTCGACGAACAAGCGGCCCGCCTCGCGCAACGCGTTCTTCACGGACTTGATCGCGCTGATCTGCGAGCCGAGGTGGAAGTGGAGCAGCTTGAGCGTCTCGACCTCGCCCCATGCCTTCAGCTTCTCGACCGCCTCGACCATCTCGCCGGCCGACAGGCCGAACTTCGAGAAGTCGCCGCCCGACTGCTCCCAGCGGCCGGCGCCGCGCGACGACAAGCGCGCGCGCACGCCGAGCTGCGGCTTGATGCCCATGCGCTGCGCGACGCGGTGGATCTGATCGAGCTCGGACGGCTTCTCCATCACGAGCACGACCATCTTGCCCATCTTCGACGCGAGCAGCGCGGTCTCGATGTACTCCTCGTCCTTGTAGCCGTTGCAGATGATCAGCGCCTCGTCGTCCTGGTGGATCGCCATGATCGCGAGGAGCTCCGGCTTGGAGCCCGCCTCGAGGCCGTAGTGGAACGGCCGCCCGAACTCGATGATCTCCTCGACGACGGTGCGGTTCTGGTTGACCTTGATCGGGTACACGCCGCGGTACTTGCCCTGGTACCCGTACTCCTTGATCGCGCCGTTGAACGCGCCGCAGATCAGCTCGATGCGCGCCTTCAGGATGTCGCTGAAGCGGAGGAGGATCGGCAGCTGGATGCCGCGGCCGGTGAGCTCGTCGATGAGCTCCTTCATGTCGATCGAGCCCTGGCCCTCGCCGCGCGGCGTGACGATCAGGTTGCCCTGATCGCTGATCGAGAAGTAGCCGCATCCCCACCGCGGGATGTTGTAGAGGTCGAGCGCGTCGGCGCGCGTCCAGCGTCGGAGCGGATCGTTCGCGATAAGAGCCTTGGCGCGGGCCATCGTTGAGATCGGATTAGGGCTTTTCGCCCAGCTATGCAACGGCAAAGTGCCCGGATGATCCGTGCCGCCGTATGGCTTGCCCCCGGTGACGTTTCCGATAGAGTCACTCCCTTACCCGATGGCCAACGAGGTCCCCAAGGACAGCCCGCAGGCGGCGATCATCGCCGAGGAGGAGCGGCTCTACGGCCAGGTGTCGGCGCGAGTCGCCATCGGCGAGGAGCCGGAGGCGGAGCCGCAGCTCGGCGCCAGCGACATCGATGAAGATCTGTTGTCGCTGCGCGACCAGATCGCCGAGGCGCGCGCCGAGGATCTGCCGCCCCTCATCGAGCAGATGACGCGCCTGGCGGCGCTGAAGGCGCGGGTCGGCGGCGGCAAGCAGCTGCCCGTCGACGTCGCGTCGCCGTACTTCGCGCACATGCGGCTGCGCGAGAGCGGCAAGAAGCGCGACGTGCTCGTCGGCAAGCGCGGCTTCATCGATCGCGCGTCGAACGTGCAGATCGTCGATTGGCGCAACGCGCCGGTCTCGCGCATCTACTACCGCTACGAAGAAGGCGACGACTACGAAGAGGAGATCGCGGGCCGGCGCGTCGACGGTGTCGTCGAGGCGCGGCGCAACGTCTCGATCTCGCAGGGCCGGCTGCGCCGCATCGGCGCGCCGCAGGGCACGTTCCTCAAGGACTCGCGCGGTCACTGGGTGCAGGCGGTCGGGCAAGCGACGCCGACCTTGCACGGCGGCATGGGCAAGGCGGCCCGGCCGGTCGCGGTCGGCGGCGTGAAGGGCAAGCTCGGCGTGCACGCCGGCGTCCACCGCGCCGACAAGGGCCTGCCCGAGATCGCGGCCTTGATCGACAAGGAGCAGTTCGAGCTGATCACGCAGCCGGAGAGCGGCTTCGTCGTGATCCAGGGCGGCGCCGGCTCGGGCAAGACGACGGTCGCGCTGCACCGCATCGCGTATCTCTCGTTCGCCGATCCGCGGCGGTTCCGTCCCGGCTCGATGTTGTTCGTCGTGCCGTCGCAGGCGCTCGTGCGCTACGTCAGCGGCGTCTTGCCGTCGCTCGGCGTCGCCGGCGTGCCGGTGGTGACGTACGTCGGATGGGCGCGGTCGATGCGGCTCAAGCTGATGCCGGACTCGCCTGCGAAGTACAACGACGATCCGCCCGAGGTCGTCAGCCGCGTGAAGAAGCATCCGGTGATGCTGCGGCTCCTGCAGGAGTGGTGCGATCGGCAGGCGGATCACGTCCTGGCGGATCTGCAGGGGCTGGTCGGCGACGTCGTGCTCGACGAGTGGGCGCGCTTGGCCGGGCCGCTGGTGCCGCGGATCAACTCGATGCGCGCGTGGGTCGGTCGGTCGTCGTTGGATGCGAACGTGCGGACCGCGCTCGACTCGGCGTTGCGTCGCTGGAAGGCGCGCGCCGACGAGATCATGACCGACTGGGCCGAGATGCTCACCGATCGCGTGATCCTCGGCGAGGCGTTCGCGGGGACGGACGTCACCGCGCGCGATCTCGAGCGGCTGGTGTCGTGGGTGAAGCGGCAGATCGCGCAGCCCGCGCAGCAGCCCGTCGACGAAGACGGCAATCCGATCGAGGCGAGCGATGGCGCGCCGGTCGAGGACGACGACGGTGATCCGGCCGGCCGCATGGACGACGAGGACGATCCGATCGTGCTGCGCCTGATCCAGATCAAGCGCGGCGGCTTGGTCGGCGCCGGCGGCGAGGAGACGACCTACTCGCACGTCGCGATCGACGAGGCGCAGGATCGATCGGCGCTCGAGGTGAAGGTCTTGATCGAGGCGGCCAAGCTGCCCGACGCGGATCCGACCCATCGATCGGTGACGATCGCGGGCGACACCGCGCAGCGGCTCGTGTTCGACAACAACTTCACGACCTGGGCCGATCTGCTCGCGCAGACCGGGCAGCCCGCGGTCGTGCGGCCCTTGAAGCTCAGCTATCGATCGACGGCCGAGGTGATGCTGCTCGCGCGCGAGATCCTCGGCCCGAGCCTCGCGCCCGAGGAGACCTTGGCGGCGCGCAACGGCGAGCCGGTCGAGCTGCACGAGTTCGGCGACGTCGGCGAGGCGGTCGCGTTCCTCGCCGATTCGCTGCGCGCGCTGATGCAGCGCGAGCCGACCGCGTCGTGCGCGGTGATCTCGCGCCATCCCGAGCAGGCCGACGCGTACTACGACGGCCTGCGCCGCGCGGAGGTGCCGGCGTTGCGCCGCGTGCGCCGCGACGAGTTCAACTTCCAGCCCGGCGTCGACGTCACCGACGTCGCGCAGGTCAAGGGCCTCGAGTTCGACTACGTCGTGATGGTCGACGTCAACACGACGAGCTATCCCGACGCGTCGTGGGCGCGGCACCTCTTGCACATCGGCGTCACGCGCGCGGCGCACCAGCTGTGGCTGGTGTCGACCGCGGAGCCGTCGGCGCTGGTGCCGGCGGCGTTGCGCGACGGCGGGCGGATGGGCGTCGCGGTCGAGAGTGTGGCGTAGCTGTCTTCTCGCGCTCGCCGCCTGCTCGGCGCCCGCGATCTCCTCACATGCGCCCGCGCCGGCGCCGCACGATGATCTGATCGATCGACGCCTCGGCGATCCGACCTGGCACGTCCCGGGATCGATCGACGCGATCGCGTTCGCGCACGGCGAGCAGCGGATCGTCGTCGGCTCGCAGCAGGGCGGCGTGATCGTCTACGACCTCGCGTCGGGCGCGATCGTGTCGCGCGCGCGCCGGCTCGGGCAGCTGCACACGATGTCCTTGACCGACGACGATCACGCGATCGTCTCGGCGTATCGATCGGGCGGCGACGACAGCGGGACCGTGCGGATCGATCTCGCGCGCGGCACGGCGTCCTCGATCGCGGGGCTCGCCGACACGATCGTGATCCCGCGCGCTCCCTCGACCGGGATCGCGGCGCACGACGACGGGCTCGCGGTCGTCTCGCTCGCCGACGGATCGATCGTCCGCGCGTTGGATCGCTCGACCGGCTACGAGCATCCGATCGTGATCGGCGCGCGCGCGATCGCGAGCCGGCGATGGGCGACCGGCGTCTGGGAGCTCGCGACCGGCGCGCGGGTCGCGCGGTTCGGCGCGCCGAGCGTCGCCGCGCTGTCGCCCGACGGCGCGACGATCGCGACCGGCGCGTTCCGCGACAAGGGCGGGCTGATGGTCGACGTCTACGACGTCGCGAGCGGCGCGCGGCTGCAGTCGTTCGCGCACGGCGACTGCGCGCCGCACGCGGCGACGTTCTCGCCCGACGCGCGCTGGCTCGCGATCGCGTGCGACGACGGCGTGCGGGTCTGGGATCTGCGCGCGGGCGGCTTGGTCGCCGCGCTCGACGCGCGCATGTTCTTCGCGCGCACGATCGTGTTCGCGCCGAGCGGGCGCTGGCTCGCGGCCGGCGGCGGCGACGGCGTCTTGCACGTCTGGGACACGCGGTCGTGGACCGAGCGGCCGATCGGCGACGCCCAGCACGGCGAGATCCACGCGATCGCGATCAGCGACGACGGCGCGCGCGTCTTGACGCGCTCGAACCTCGATCGCGACGTGCGCCTGTGGAACGTCCGCTCGGGGCGCGCGATCCTGCTCGCGACCGGGCGCGACGCGCAGGCGGCGGCGATCAGCGGCCGCGGCGCGCTGATCGCGACCAGCGATCCCGACGGCGCCTGGATCGAGCGGCGTCGCGCCGACGGCACGCGCGCCGAGGTGCGCGCGATCGGGAAAGGCGGCTACGGCTCGCCGCTGGTGCGCGCGATCGCGTCCGCGCCCGGCGGCGCGGCGATCGCGATCTGGGGCGGCGAGGTGCACGCGTTCGACGCGCACCTCGAGCCGTCGTGGACGTCGCGGCCGGTCGTCGCCGGCGACTACGGCAACGGCGAGCTCGCGATCGCGCGCGACGGCGCGTCGGTCGCGATCGCGGGTGAGCACGGCGAGCTGATGATCGTCGACACGCGCGCGCAGAAGGCGCGCGATCTCGGCGCGCGCGGATGTCACGGCGTCGCGGCGCTCGCGTGGTCGGCGGACGCGACGCGGCTCGCGCTCGTCGACGGCGACGACGCGCTGCGCGTGATCGACGCGGCGACCGGCGAGCAGGTGCTCGCGGTCACGCTGCCGAGCGGCGCGCGCGCGCTCGCGATCGCGCCCGACGGTCACGTGCTCGCGCTCGCGAGCTCCGACGACGACGAGGACGTCGTCTCCGACGTCGATCCGGGCGGCGCGCTCACGAAAGTCCCGGCGAGCGACGCTTCCGCGATGGCCCTCTCTCGCGATGGCGCATCGATCTGGCTCGGCCTTCGCGACGGCACGCTCGCGCGCATCCCGCGCGAGCGCATCGCGCGCTTCGCGACCGCGGTGCCTGCGGGCGATCCGCCGCCGGCGATCGACGCGTGCCCCGCGCGCGACGAGGGCACCGGCTACGGCTGGGGCGGCGGCGAGCAGCGCGGCAAGCTCTCCGACGACGTCGCGGAGCCGCCGATCGGACCGCCCGAAGAATAGCTACAACCCCGGCGGCGCCGCGCACTCGACGACGAAGTGCGCGCCCGCGGGGACCGAGCGCGGCGTCGGTTCGGCGTCGAGGCCGGTCGCGGTGTCGCTGCACGAGTCGGACGCACCGAGCGTGAAGCAAGAGCCGCCGGTCGAGGCGTCGCAGCGCGGAATCGATCGTTGCTCGAGATCGGTCTCGGCGTACGCGCGGCACGCGGCGTGCGAGGGCAGCGGGCCGAGCAGGCAGTGGCTGCGGCCGAGGACGCGCGCGACGCTGTGCGCGATCGCGCGCATCTGATCGGCGGGGCCGCCGTCGCAGATCGACGCGTACGCGTAGCGCGAGGGGAGCTCTCCCATCAACACCGAGAGCCGCACGCCGGGCTCGGCGTTCGAAGCACACGCGCCGCTCGGCGGCGCGAACACGCCCGCGATCATCACCATCGACGGGTCGCGCTTGAGCGCGCGCACGTCGTCGGCGATCGCCGACGGCGCGACCAGCGGGCCGTCGGTCTTCGCCTGCGCGTCGTGACAGCGCTCGGCGATCGGCTTCGAGCCGAACTCGCCGGGGCTGAAGAACTGCGGCTGCAGCGGATCCGGCGAGCAGTCGTCGCGCGACGAGACGACCACGACCAGCAGCATCGCGTCGTTGCGGAGGAAGCCCTGGTTGGCCGCGGGCAGGCCTTCGAGCGAATCGACGCCGAGCGCGACGCGCAGCGCGGTCATCGGCTGCGACGCGCTGCACGTCGACGCCGGGAGATCGGCGAGGCACGCGAACGCGCCGCCGATCGCGCCGTCGTAGTTGCGCACGCGCAGGCCGTTGCCCGACGCGGCGTCGACGAGGAAGCGCGCGCCGTTGGCCGTGCAGGTGCCGTCCCCCGCGCGCAAGGCGCCGTTGTGCTCGCCGTCGCAGCCCGCGGGCTGCGCGTTGCGCGCGAGCTCGCTCGAGATCACGCCGACGTGGAGATCGGGCAGCGAATCGCCGAGCCGCGTCTGGAGCTCGTCGAAGAACGCGCCGGCGTCGGCGCTCGTGCCGGGATCGATCACGAACAAGACATCGAGCGCGCCCGGGCGATCGGGCGGCACGTCGAGGACGCGACGCAACGGCTGGCCGACCTGCACGTCGTTCGTGCAGGCGGCGGTGAGGACGAGGAGCGCTGCGAGCGCGCGCGTCATCGCGGCGGGTCGCCTCCACATCCGCGCTCGGCGCGCGCGCGCTGCGCCGAGCGCGGCCAGCGCGAGAGGAACGCCCCGCGCGCGTCCGACGCGTCGATCGTGCGACCGACCGCGCACAGCGCCTCGATGCGCAAGACGCCGGCCTCTTCGGCGAGCTGTCCGGCGGGGAAGTCGCGATCGTGCGCGTCGAGCGCGACCAGCGCGGTCGCGCCGTCGCCGCCGCGCAGCGCCGCTTGCGCGCCGCGCACCTGCGAGAGCTCGCGCGCGAGCGCGTCGGCGCCTTGATCGAAGGTCGGCGGCGTCTCGGTGACGAGCGATTGATCGTCGGCGGACACGACGCGCACCGGATCGGCCGGCATGTCGAGATCGCTCGGCGCCGACGCCTTCGCGCGCGCGCGCGGCGCGGCGATCTCGAACCGGAACACGATCGGCACCGGCACGGGCGCCGCGACGATCGACGGATCGTGCACGACGCGGGTCTCGGTCTTCGTGATGATCTGCGGCGCGGGCGCCGCGGGCGCGGGCGCGCGCATCATCATGCGATCGATCATGTGCGTGCCGGTCGCGACCGCGGCGACGCCGAGCAGGCCGAGCGCGAGCTTGGTCGCGAGCGACATGCCGGCGACGGTCGTCGCGGTCGTGGCGGTCGTGGTGGTCGCGGTCGCGGCGGTCGTCGCGGTCGCGGGCGCCGCGGTCTGCGACGCCACCACCGCCGCGCCGACGATCGCCGCACCGCCGGTCGCGGCCATGATCCGCGCGCGCATTCGAGCGGCGCGCTCGGCGTCGGGCGACATCTCGACGCGCGCGGCGTCGACCAGCGCGTTCGCGCGCGGCGACATCCAGCTCATGGCATCGCCTCCTTCGCCATCCGCCGGGCGAGCGAGGCCTCGAAGCGCGCGCGCGCGAGGCGCAGGCGCGAGTAGACCGTGTTGACCGGGATGCCCAGCACCTGCGCGACGTCGGGCGCCGACATCTGCTCGAGCTCGATCAGCACGAAGACCTCGCGCTTGTCGTCGTCGAGCTCGTCGAGGATCTCGGCGCACAGGCGCGCGGCCTGGTTGCGCTTGGCGTCCTCGAACGGCGACGCGTGCGCGGGCAGGCGATCGAGATCGGTGCCCTCGTCCTCGCGGCGGGTCGCGGCGCTGCGCCGATACTGGCTCGCCACGCGGCGCGCGATCGCGTAGAGCCACGTGGTCAAGGACGAGCGCGCCTCGAACTCCGCGAGCCGGCGGTGCACGACGATGAAGACGTCTTGCACCGCGTCGTCGACGCGATCATCGCGCACGCCGAGGCCGCGCAGCACGCGGAACACGAACGGCGCGTGGCGATCGTAGACCTCGGCGACGGTGTAGGTCACGGCGGTGATCCGCGGCGCCGCCGGCTCGGTGCCCTTCGCCCATTCGGCGGGTGGCGCGACCTCCTCCGCCGGAGCCGTGGGCTCGGCGTCGATCGCAGCGTCCGGGGGGCGAGGGCGCGGCAGCATTCGATCCCGTTGGTGGGAGGATCCTTCGGGATCCGTCACGGTTGCGATGGAAAAATCGCACCGCCCAACTCGTGAGAACTCCACGCCGCAGCCCTGCGAGCGGAGGCGATGGCAGGTTTCGCCGCCCGTTTACCGGCTCGTGCCAGATTCCGCCCATGCGACGCGCGCTCCTCGCACTTCTGTTCGTGGCCGTCCCCTCGCTCGCCCGCGCTCAGGTCATCGGCGGACATCCGTCCGACGACGGCAAGTGGCCCGACGCGGTCGCCGTGATGTTCGGCGGTCAGCAAGAGTGCACCGGCGTCTTGATCGCGCCGAATCTCGCGCTCACCGCGGGTCACTGCGCGGATCCGCAGCTCGACGCGGTGCTCGTCGGCGCCAACAAGATCAGCGCGCCGTCGCAGGGCGAGATGATCCCGGTGATGAAGCAGGTCGAGTATCCCAACTCGCAGTCGTCGATCGACATCACGCTGTTGATCCTCGCGTCGCCGTCGACCAAGCAGCCGCGCACGATCGCGACCGGCTGGGCGCGCTTCGACATCGCGAACGGCGCGCAGGTCGCGCTCGTCGGCTGGGGCGCGACCGACGCCAACGCGTCGCAGTACCCGGACGCGCAGCAAGAAGCGATGACGACGATCACCGACGCCGACTGCACGACGAGCTCCGGCTGCAACACCGCGGCTCGCCCGAACGGCGAGCTCGGCGCCGGCGGCATGGGCATCGACACCTGCCCCGGCGACTCCGGCGGGCCTCTGTATCTGGTGACGAGCTACGGCACGTTCCTCGCCGGCACGACGTCGCGCAGCTACGACAACGCGCGCTCGTACTGCAAGGACGGCGGCATCTACGAGCGCCCCGACAAGATCATCGACTGGATCCAGCAGCAGTCGGGCGTGACGCTGCCGGTCGGCCCGGTGCCGACCGCCGATGTCCTCGAGGCGCAATCCGGCAAGCCGTCGACCGGCGCGATCACGACCAACGATCCGAAGACCGGCGCGACGCACGCGTTCACGATCACGACGATGCCGATGCACGGCGGCGCGACCGTCGATGCGAACGGCGTGATCACGTACACGTCGATGAACGGCTACCTCGGTCCGGATCAGCTCGAGGTCGCGGTCGCCGACGCGTCGGACGCGAAGCGCACGCTGTCGGTGAAGATCGACGTCGACGTCGTGCCCGCGATGGACGCCGATGGCTGCGGCTGCCGCTCGAACCGCCCGACCCCCGGCGCGCTCCTGCCGTTCTTCGCGGCCGGCCTGCTCGCGTTCCGCCGCCGCCGCCGCGCGCTCAGTGCGTGAGGCGCCACGATTTCGGGCAGTGATTCGCCCGGAGCGGGCACCGCAGGAGACCGATCGCATTCGATGGCTCGAGGCGCGGGCCGTTCGACTGCGCGCTCGCTCGCTTCGCTCGCTCGCGCTCCGCTCACGGCGAACGGGAGAGCGGAGCGGCAACGGCAACGGCAACCGCAACGGCAGCGGCAGCGGCAGCGGCAACGGCAACGGTAGCGGTCAGAACAGCGTCGCTTCGATCCCGGTG
>DATJIA010000071.1:0-10437 GCA_035493675.1 Kofleriaceae bacterium
GGCGGAGACCGCGTAGCGATCGCGCTGGTAGTTGCGGAAGCCGTCGACGATCGGCTCGAGCACCGCGAACGAGTCGGCGTCGGTCTGCTCGGCGGTCGCGTCGGTGCGGCCGGGCGTGAACGGGACCTTCACGTCGTGGCCCGCCTTGCGCGCGGCCTCGGCGACGGCGGCGTTGCCCGCGAGCACGATCAGATCGGCGAGCGAGATCTTCTTGCCGTCGGGCTGCGCGCGATCGAAGTCGGCCTTGATCGACTCGAGCACGCCGAGGACCTTCGCGAGCTGGGCGGGTTGGTTCGCGGCCCAGTCCTTCTGCGGCGCGAGGCGGATGCGCGCGCCGTTGGCGCCGCCGCGCTTGTCCGAGCCGCGGAACGTCGACGCCGACGCCCACGCGGTCGAGACCAGCTGCGCGATCGTGAGCCCCGACGCGAGGACCTGGCGCTCGAGCGCCGCGACGTCGCGATCGTCGACGAGCGGATGATCGACGGGCGGCACCGGATCCTGCCAGATCAGATCTTCTTGCGGGACGGCGGGGCCGAGGTAGCGCGCCTTCGGGCCCATGTCGCGATGCGTGAGCTTGAACCACGCGCGCGCGAACGCGTCGGCGAAGGCCTGCGGATCGGCGAGGAAGCGGCGCGCGATCGGCTCGTACGCGGGATCGAAGCGCAGCGCGAGATCGGTCGTGAGCATGCCGGGCGCGTGCGTCTTGGATCGATCGTGCGCGTCGGGGACGGTGCCGGCGCCGGCGCCGCCCTTCGGCGTCCATTGGTGCGCGCCGGCCGGGCTCTTGGTCAGCTCCCACTCGTAGCGGAACAGGTTCGCGAGGAAATCGCTGCTCCACTTCGTCGGCGTCGACGTCCACGTGACCTCGAGGCCGCTCGTGATCGTGTCGCCGCTGTGGCCGATGCCATGCGTGCTCTTCCAGCCGAAGCCTTGATGCGCGAGGTCGGCCATCTCCGGATCGAAGCCGACGTGCTTGCCGGGCTCGCCGGCGCCGTGGGTCTTGCCGAACGAGTGGCCGCCGGCGATCAGCGCGACGGTCTCCTCGTCGTTCATCGCCATGCGCGCGAACGTCTCGCGGATGTCGCGCGCGGCGGCGAGCGGATCGGGGTTGCCGCCCGGGCCCTCGGGGTTGACGTAGATCAGGCCCATCTGCACGGCGGCGAGCGGCTTCTCGAGCTCGCGATCGCCGGCGTAGCGCTTGTCCTCGAGCCACTTCTTCTCCGAGCCCCAGTAGACGTCGGTCTCGGGCTCCCAGATGTCCTCGCGGCCGCCGCCGAAGCCGAAGGTGCGGAAGCCCATCGACTCGAGCGCGACGTTGCCGGCGAGGATCATCAGATCCGCCCACGAGATCTTCCGGCCGTACTTCTGCTTGATCGGCCACAGCAGGCGGCGCGCCTTGTCGAGATTCACGTTGTCGGGCCACGCGTCGAGCGGCGCGAACCGCTGGCTGCCCTTGCCGGCGCCGCCGCGGCCGTCGCCGGTGCGATAGGTGCCGGCGCTGTGCCACGCCATGCGGATGAAGAGCGGGCCGTAGTGGCCGAAGTCGGCGGGCCACCACGACTGCGAGTCGGTCATCAGCGCGCGCAGATCCTGCTCGAGCGCGGCGAAGTCGAGCTTCGCGAACTCGGCCGCGTAGTCGAAGTCGCGATCCATCGGGCTCGACAGCGGTGAGCGTTGGTGGAGGGTCTCGAGGCGGAGCGCATTCGGCCACCAGTCGCGGTTGCTGGTGCCGGCGCCGGGTTGATGCTTGAAGGGACACTTGGCTTCGGGCGACATGGGTCTTCCCCTGGTTGATGGGGAGACCCTAGCCCGCGGCGGATCATCGGTGAAGTCGTTCAACGCGAACGCTCTGATAGGCGGCGGCTATCAGACGCTCATGCTCGTCACGGCGTCACGACGAAGGTCAGCGCGCCGTTGGCGGCGTGGGCGCCGAGCGACGCGGTGATCGTCGCGGTGCCGGCCTTCTTCGCGGTG
Organism: Kofleriaceae bacterium; assembly: GCA_035493675.1. Taxonomy (GTDB): domain Bacteria; phylum Myxococcota_A; class Polyangia; order Haliangiales; family Haliangiaceae; genus JAIOQA01. The sequence goes on from DATJIA010000071.1 coordinate 1,975, forward strand.
ACGAGGCCGTCCTGGTCGACGGTGGCGATCGCGCCGTCCGACGAGTGCCACGTGAAGTAGCGGCGCGCGGTCGCGATCGTCTCGTTGGTCCCCGCGATCGCGTACGTCACCGACGCGCCGTCGGCGGAGAAGGTCTGGCCGACCGGGCGCGTGATCGTCTCGGTCGCGATCGCGGGCGTGGCCGAGTCGGCGAGGCCGGGCGGGGCGGCCTCGTACTGGACGTCGTCGATCCACAGCGTGTACGCGCCTTCGCCGGCGCCTTCGGCGACGTGGAAGAGGCCGCGCGCGTTGGCGAGCACGCTCGGATCCGGGATCGGGACGACGTAGCGGGTCCAGGTCGTCGTGAGCGGGACCGCGTTCCACTCGCACGCGATCGTCGTCGACGCCGCGTCGTTGCCGAAGCCGACGACGTCGAGCGACGCGAGCTTCGACGCGCGCGCCCAGAACGTGACGACGCCGAAGCTCGACGCCTCGGCGGGCGTGGCCGCGACGAACGCGCCGCCGGTGTAGTTGGTCGCGGGCACGTCGAAGCGGAGCGACGCGACGCCGCCGTGCTTCTCGGCGCCGTCGAGGACGGGGCCGTTCGACGATCCGCCGAACGCGACGTACGCGACGCCGTGCGCGTAGTCGTCGCCGAAGACGCGCAGGATCACCGCGACGTCGATCGACGCGGTGAGGGCGCCGGCGTGCGCGGTGATCGTCGCGGCGCCGGCGGTGATCCCCCGCGCGGTCCCGCCGTCGTCGATCGAGACGATCTGCGCGGCCGAGCTGTCCCACGTGAGGCCGGTGGTGACGGCGGCGTGCGAGCCGTCGTCGAAGGTGCCGGTGACGGCGAGGGCGCGCTGCTCGCCGCGATCGAGCGCGAGGGCGGCCGGGGCGATCGCGATCGACGCCAGCGAAGGCTGCGAGATCGCGGCGCTGTCGGGCGCGCCCGGGGGCGCGTCGAAGTCCGTGACCCGTTTTGCGGTGCTGCACCCCACATAGATCGATGTGAACAGCGCGAGCCGCGTCCCGGTCCCCTTCATGGGCGCCTCCATTTGTTCGTCGTCCGAACGAACAAACAATTGATCGGCCTTCAGATGGTGTCAATCGTGTCGAACGAGCGACTTTCAGCTTGCGACCTCGTGTCGGTCAGGCGTAGTTTCTTCGTCGTTCGAACAAACGAACGGGAGGGGCCGATGACCGGAAGACTTGCTTGTGCCCTGGTGCTCATCGCCGGCTGCTCGGCCGACAGCTTCAACAAGCTCGACGCGGCGCCCGCGAGCCACGATGGGGCGAACGGCGCCGACGCCGGGCTCGCGCCGAGCGTGCTGCCATTCGCGGTCGACGACTGGTACGGACCGTCGGGCTACATGGGCGACGGCGAGACGCCGGGCGCGATCGTCGACTCCATGAAGTGCGCGGCGCAGCGACCGACGACCTGGATCGGTCACTGTCATCACTACGCGTGGACGCCGGGCGCGAAGAAGTGGGCCGGCGTGTACTGGCAGTTCCCCGACGGCAACTGGGGCGACCTGCCGGGCCTGCCCATCCCCGCCGGCGCGACCAAGGTCTCGTTCGAGGCGTGGGGCGACAAGGGCGACGAGAAGATCGACTTCATGGTCGGCATGAAGGCCGTCGACGGCTTCACGATCACCGACGCGCAGGTGCCGCTGACCACGACGCCGACGCGCTACGAGCTCGATCTCGGCGGCACGACCTACACCAAGGTCGTCGGCGGCTTCGGCTGGGTCGGCAAGGACGCCGCCGCCGGCTTCTACCTCGACGACATCCGGTGGGAGTAGCGATGATCACCGCCGCGCTCCCCACCGCCGATGCCGCCGGCATGCGCGCGCAGAACTCGCAGCTCGTGCTGCAGCTGATCTGGCGCGAGCGGCAGATCACGCGCGCCGACGTCGCGCGCCGCACCGGCCTGTCGCCGTCGACGGTGAGCGCGATCGTCGACGAGCTCGCGCGCGCGGGCCTGGTCCGCGACATCGGCTCCGGCGAGTCGCGCGGCGGCCGCCGGCCGGTCCTGGTCGGCTTCCGCGACGACGCGTGCTCGCTGGTCGGCGTCGAGGTCGGCGCGACCCACGTCTCCGCGGTGCTCACCGATCTGCGCGGCAACGTGCGCGCGTTCCGCGAGCAGCGGCACAGCGTGCGCATCGATCCGGACGGCACGCTCGTGCTCGCGCAGTGGCTGATCAACGCGGTGCTCGACGCGGAGCGCGTCGCGAGGAAGCGCGTCGTCGGCATCGGCGTCGCGGTGCCGAGCCCCGTGCACCCGCAGCGGCCCGGCAAGCTGTCGCCGGTGATCATGCCGGCCTGGCGCGATCACGACGTGCAGCGCGAGCTCGCCGACGCGTTCGAGCTGCCGGTCTTCGTCGACAACGACGCGAACCTCGGCGCGCTGTCGGAGCGGTTCTGGGGCGCGGGCGCCGCGGGAGAAGACCTGGCCTTCATCAAGATCGCGACCGGCATCGGCTCGGGCCACATCATCCGCGGCGAGCTCTATCGCGGCTCGGGCGGCACCGCCGGCGAGATCGGCCACATCGCGATCGATCCGAACGGCCCGCCGTGCGTGTGCGGGCTGCGCGGATGCCTCGCGACGTTCATCGGCGCCGAGGCGCTGCTCGAGCGCGCGCGCAAGAAGTGGGGCCCGCGCAAGAAGAAGCCCGCGATCGCCGACATCGTCGTCGGTGCGCGCGACGGCGATCCGGTCGCGCGCGAGCTGATCGACGAAGCCGGCACGTACCTCGGCATCGCGGTCGCGGGTCTGCTCAACCTGCTCAACCCCGCGGTCGTCGTGCTCGGCGGCGAGATCACCGGCGTCGGCGATCTGCTGCTCGATCCGCTGCGCGCGTCGATCCGATCGCGCGCGCTGTCGACGTCGGTCGCCGAGACGCGCATCGTGTCGAGCCGGCTCGGCGAGCGATCGATCGCGGTCGGCGCGGCGACGATGGTGCTCGAGGCCGCGCTCGCCGATCGCAGCTTGTTCCCGGCGAAAGGCGCGCGCGCATGACGCGCGCGGCGTTGATCGCGATCGCGGGCGCCGCCGCGTGCGCGCCCGGCACGCCGCCGCCCGGCTCGCCGGCCGACGCGGAGATCGCGCGGATCGACAGCGCGCCGCCGGCCGACGCCGGCCCGGTGCTCGGCTATCCGTGGCACCTGGTCTGGCAGGACGAGTTCGACGGCGACGCCGGCACCCGCCCCGATCCGTCGAAGTGGAGCGCCGACGTCGGCGGCGACGGCTGGGGCAACGCGCAGCTCGAGTTCGACACCGATCGCACCGACAACGCCGCGCTCGACGGCGAAGGGCACCTCGCGATCATCGCGCGCCGCGAGAATTACGGCGGCAACGCCTACACCTCGGCGCGCCTCACGACCCACGGACACCTCGATCGCACGTACGGCCGCTTCGAGGCGCGCATGAAATTGCCGAAGGGGCAGGGCGTGTGGCCCGCGTTCTGGCTGCTCGGCGCGAACTTCGGCAGCGACGGTTGGCCCGACTGCGGCGAGATCGACGCGATGGAGGAGCGCGGCCAGTACCCGACGCGCATCCGCGGCTCGCTGCACGGCCCCGGCTATTCGGGCGGCGCGAACCACGGCCGCGAGATCGACGCCGGCGTCGATCTCAGTCAGGACTTCCACGTCTACGCGGTCGAGTGGGATCCCGATCGCGTGATCTGGAAGCTCGACGAGAACGTCTTCTTCACCGCGACGCCCGCCGATCTGCCCGACGGCAAGGTCTGGGTCTACGACCACCCGTTCTTCGTGATCCTGAACGTCGCCGTCGGCGGGACCTACGTCGGGAGCCCGAGCGGCTCGACGCCGCTGCCCCAGACGATGCTCGTCGATCACGTGCGCGTCTACGAAAGGCTGCCGTGAGTGCGCCGAGCCGCGGGGCAGCGCTCGGCGGAAGGCGCACGAGATCGATCGCCGCGGCGCTGATCGCGGTCGCGAGCTTCGCGGCGTGCGGCGATCACCGCGCGCCGCGCCCGACCGACGGCACCGCCCCGCTCACGATCTCGATCGAGCAACAGAGCGTCTGGGTCCGCAACTTCAACCCGCTCCTGCCGCCCGGGCGCAGCCGCTGGCCGACGCGCGACGGCGTGTACGAGCCGCTCATGATCTACAACGCGATGACCGGCGCGTGGACGCCGTGGCTCGCGACCTCGGCGACCTGGTCGCCGGATCTCACGAAGCTGACGTTCACGCTGCGCGACGGCGTGCGCTGGTCCGACGGCGCGCCGTTCACCGCCGACGACGTCGTCTTCACCTTCGAGACCCTGCGCGATCACCCCGCGCTCGATCTCGCGCACGTGTGGGGCTACGTCACGCGCGTCGTCGCGATCGATCCGCACACCGTCGAGCTCGCGCTCGATCGCCCGTTCGTCCCCGGCCTCGAGGATCTCGCGCACCAACCGATCGTGCCCGCGCACGTGTGGCGAGACGTCCAAGACCCCGTGACGTTCGCGAACCCCGAGCCCGTCGGGACCGGCCCGTTCACCGAGGTGCGCGTCTTCCGCGATCAGGTCTACGAGCTGGGGCGCAATCCGTACTACTGGCAGCCGGGCCGGCCGAAGGTCGCCGCGCTGCGCTTCCCCGCGTATCCGTCGAACGATCAGGCGAACCTCGCGCTCGCGATCGGCGACGTCGACTGGGCCGGCAACTTCGTGCCCGCCGTCGATCGCACGTTCCTCGCGCGCGATCGCGAGCACCACGGCGCGTGGTCGCCGCTGGTCGGCAACATGGTGCTCCTCTACGCGAACACCGCGCGCCCGCCGTTCGGCGACGCGCGCGTGCGCAAGGCGCTGTCGATGGCGATCGATCGCGATCGGCTCGTCGACGTCGCGATGGACGGCATGACCCGGCCCGCGGACGCGACCGGGCTCACCGACGCGTACGCGACGTGGCACGACGACGAAGCCGCGCGCGCCGGTTGGGTGAAGCACGACGTCGCGTGGGCCGAGCAGCTGCTCGACGCCGCCGGCTGTCCGCGCGGCGACGACGGCATCCGCCGCGGCCCCGACGGAGAAAAGCTCGAGCTCGAGCTCGAGGTCGTGAGCGGTTGGTCCGATTGGGTGCGCGCCGCGCAGCTGGTCGCGCGCGATCTCGGCGACGTCGGGATCGTCGCGCACGTGCGCACGTACGACTTCGGCGCGTGGATGAGCCGCCTGCAAGACGGCACCTTCACGCTCTCGATCGGCTACTCGCTCGACGGGCCGACGCCGTATCGCTTCTACCGGACGATGATGGGCAGCGAGACGGTCAAGCGTCTCGGCGAGCTCGCGACCAGCAACTGGCATCGCTTCGGCGACCCGCAGGCCGATGACCTGCTCGATGCGTTCGAGCGCGCCGCGACGCCGGACCAGCAGCGCGCGATCGCGGTGAAGCTCCAGCGCCGCTTCGCCGAGACCGCGCCGGCGATCCCGCTGTTCGCGAACCCGATGTGGGGCGAGCTCTCGACCGAGCTCTTCACCGGCTTCCCCGACGCGCAGCACCCGTTCGCGCGCCTGTCGCCGTACGCGGAGCCCGACGCGCTCCTCGTGCTCACGGCGCTGGAGCCGCGGATCGAGACGAGCCGATGAAGCGGATCCTCGCGCGGCTCGGCTTCTATGCGCTCGCCGCGTGGGCCGCGATCACGATCAACTTCTTCATCCCGCGCATGATGCCGGGCGATCCGGTGTCGATCATGGCCGGGCGGCTCAGCGGCCAGGCGACCCCCGAGGCGCTCGCGGCGCTGCGCGAGGCCTTCGGCGAGAGCGACGCGCCGCTGGTCGATCAGTACACGTCCTATTTGAGTGACATCGTGCACGGCGATTTCGGTCGCTCGACCTCGCAGTACCCCGCGCGGGTCAGCGACGTGATCGCGAGCGGCCTCGTCTGGACGATCGGGCTCGGCGGCGTCGCGGTGCTCGTCAGCTTCCTGCTCGGCACCACGCTGGGCGCGCTCGCCGCGTGGCGGCGGAGCGGTTGGCTCGATTCGGTGCTGCCGCCGGTGCTCGCGCTGTCGGGCGCGTTTCCGTACTTCTGGCTCGCGATGCTCGCGCTCTACGTCTTCGGCTTCACGCTCGGCTGGGCGCCGCTCGGTCACGCGTACTGCGATCACCTCGCGCCTTCGCTCTCCGGCCGCTTCGCGATCGACGTGATCGAGCACGCGGTCCTGCCCGCGACGACGATCGTGCTCGCCACCGTCGGCGGCTGGCTGGTCGGCATGCGCAACGCGATGATCGGCGTGCTCGGCACCGAGCAGATCACGCTCGCGCGCGCGAAGGGCCTGCCGCGCGGCCGCATCCTGTGGGCGTACGCCGCGCGCAACGCGATCCTGCCCAACCTCACGAGCTTCGGGATGGCGCTCGGCTTCGTCCTCGGCGGCTCGCTCCTGACCGAGGTCGTCTTCTCGTATCCGGGCACCGGCTACCTGCTCGTGCAGGCGGTGCGCACGCAGGACTACCCGCTCATGCAGGGGCTCTTCCTCGCGATCACGATCGCGGTGCTCGGCGCGAACTTCCTCGTCGACCTCGCCACCTTCGCGCTCGATCCGAGGACGCGCCATGCGTGAGCTCTTGCGTGATCGCAAGGCCAAGGTCGGCGCCGCGGTGCTCGCCTTGTTCGCGCTCGTCGCGATCGTGGGCCCGTGGCTCGTCGGAGATCCGGCGCTGCCGGTCGGGCGCCCGCTGTCGTCGCCGTCGTGGGCGCACTGGCTCGGCACGACCGGGCAGGGCCAGGACGTCCTCGCGCAGACGATCGCCGGCGCGCGCGGCACGCTCGTGATCGCGTTCGCGGTCGGCGCGCTGGTCGTCGCGATCGGCGCCGCCGTCGGGATCTCGGCCGGCTACTTCGGGGGCGCGATCGATCGCGCGCTCTCGCTCGTCACCAACGTCTTCCTCGTGATCCCCGGCCTGCCGCTCGCGATCGTGCTCGCGGCGTACCTGCGGCCGGGGAGCGCGAGCTTGATCGCGGTGCTCGCGCTGTCGGGCTGGGCGTGGCACGCGCGCGTCTTCCGCGCGCAGGCGCTGACGCTCGCGCGCCGCGACTACATCCTCGCCGCGCGCGTGATCGGCGAGCCGCACCGGCGCGTGATCGTCGCCGAGCTCCTGCCGAACATGATCTCGCTGGTCGCCGCCGCATTCATCGGCGCGACCACGTACGCGCTCGGCGCCGTCGTCGGCCTCGAGTTCCTCGGCCTCGGCGATCTCGGCGCGGTGACCTGGGGCACGAACCTGTACTGGGCGTCGAACGACGCGGCGCTGCTCACGGGATCGTGGTGGGTGTTCGTGCCGACCGGCGCGTGCATCGCGCTGGTCGCGTTCGCGCTGACGCTCGTCAATGTCGCGCTCGACGAGACGACCAATCCGCGCCTGCGCCGGCGCGGCAAGCCGGTCGCGCCGGTCTCGACGGATGCGGGCGACCCGGTCGACTCCGACGCGCTGGTCTCGATCCGCGATCTGCGCGTGGCGTACGGCGAGACGATCGCCGTCGACGGCGTGAGCTTCGAGCTGCACGAGGGCGAGATCCTCGGGCTCGCCGGCGAGTCGGGCAGCGGCAAGTCGACGATCGGCTACGCGATGCTGCGGCTCCTCGACGAGGCGTCGTGTCGCATCTCCGGATCGATCGTCGTCGACGGCGACGACGTCCTCGCGATGGGCGAGTCGCGGCTGCGCGCGCATCGCTGGGCGAAGGTCGCGATGGTCTTCCAGTCCGCGCTCGACGCGCTCAACCCCGTGCTCACCGCCGGCGAGCAGATCACCGACGTGCTGCGCGCGCGCGCCGGGCTCGACAAGCACGCCGCGAACGAGCGCGCGATCGAGCTGCTCGCGCTGGTCGGCCTCGAGCCGCGCCACCTGCGCGCGTATCCGCACGAGCTCTCGGGCGGGATGCGCCAGCGCGTCGTGATCGCGATCGCCCTGGCGCTCGAGCCCGCGGTGCTCGTGATGGACGAGCCGACCACCGCGCTCGACGTGATCGTGCAGCGCGAGATCCTCGAGCGCGTCCGCGCGCTGCGCGATCGCTTCTCGCTCACGATCCTCCTGATCAGCCACGACCTGCCGCTCTTGCACGGCACGTGCGATCGCGTGCTCGTGATGCGCGGAGGGCGCGTGCTCGCCGCCGAGGATCCGTACGCGCGCGCGCTGTTCTCGGCGTTCCCGTCGCTGGAGCCGCCGCTGCGCCCGCCGGTGCCGCCGCGCCCGCAGTTGCTCCAGGTGAAGAATGTCTCGCGCGCGTTCCACGGCCGACCGGTGCTCGACGACGTCTCGTTCGAGCTGCGCGCCGGCGAGGTGCTCGCGCTCGTCGGTGAATCGGGCAGCGGCAAGTCGACGCTCGCGCGCGTGCTCGCGCGCCTCGATCGTCCGGATCGCGGATCGAGACCAGCGCGTCGGAGTCGACCGGGTCGCCCGCATCCGTCGAGACCGGCGCGACCGGCTTGCCGCGCCGGCGCAGGCGCGGATTGGTCGTCTCGTCGAGCGCGACATTGACGAG
>DATJIA010000072.1:0-26094 GCA_035493675.1 Kofleriaceae bacterium
TCGAGCGGCGTCTCGAGCTCGGCCGGATCCATCCGCCCGCTCTGCGCGAAGAACGCGATCGGGTTGCGCCAGAAGATCGTCTCGAGCGCGTCGTCGGCGATCCCGGCGGCGCGCATCGCGTCGCGCGTCTTCGGCACCTTCAGCGGATCGCTCACGCCCCAGTCGGCGGCGCTGTTCACCAGGATGCGCGTGGATCCGTAGCGCTGCACCAGCGCGACCATGCGTGGCTCGTCCATCTTCGTCTGCGGATAGATCGAGTGCCCGCACCACACGCCGGCGTCGAGCGAGAGCGGCAGCGTCTCCTCGGTGTTGTGATCGACGATCACGCGCTCCGGCGCGATCCCGATCTCCTTCACGAGCGCGAGCGTGCGCTCGCAGCCGCGCTTCTTGTCGCGATGCGGGAGGTGGATCAGCGCCGGCAGATCGTGCGCGATCGCGAGCTCGAGCTGGCGCGAGAAGCAGCGCTCCTCGGCGGGCGTCATGTCGTCGAAGCCGATCTCGCCGACCGCGACCACGCCGTCCTTCTCGAGATAGCCGGGCAACATCGCGAGCACCTCGTCGGCGAGCGAGGCGTCGTTCGCTTCTTTCGGGTTGAGCGCCATCGTGCAGAAGTGGCGGATGCCGAACTGCGACGCGCGGAACCGCTCCCACCCGACCAAGGACAGGAAGTAGTCCTCGAAGCTGCCGGCGTGCGTGCGCGGTTGCCCGAGCCAGAACGCGGGCTCGACGATCGCCGCGATCCCCGCGGCCGCCATCGCCTGGTAGTCGTCGGTCGTGCGCGACGTCATGTGGATGTGCGGATCGAAGAGCTTCATGGCTTCCACTCCAGGATGATCGTCGCGTCGTCGGGGATCGCGCGCCCGGCGGCGCGGCGCTCGCTCGCGAACGCCTCCACCATGCGCACGAGCTCGGGCGTGACGCGCGCGTCGAGGCCCACCACGCGCGCGAGCGGCGCGCCGACGAACAGCGCCTTCAAGATCATCTGACCGAACGCGCGCTCGTCGAAGAAGCGCGCGGGGAACGGGTTGTCGCACGCGACGCTCGTGAACACGTGCAGGTCGTTGGTGCGCAGGCTGTCGATCGCGAGCTCGGTGAAGCGCGCCGGATCGGGCAGGTCGGCGAGCACGCGCAAGACGGCGATGCGCTCGCGCGCGTCGCCGCGGCGCACCAGCCCGCTGACGAACGCGACCGGATCGGGGACGTGATCGATCGCCGCGAGCAAGAGCTCCGCGCGGCCGCGATCGGCGTCGGCGCCCAAGCGGCGGCCCGCGCTGCTCCAATCCGCCGCAAAGCGCGAGCGATCGAACGTCACGATCACACCGGCGCCGGCGTGGGGCCCGGGCCCGCGGCGCGCGCGGCGTCGGCGTCGTCGAGGCGGAGCGCGGTGCGCGCGAACCGGCGCGTCATCAGCCAGAACACGACGATGATCAGCGGCGGCGCCGCCTTGAGCAGATCGACGTAGCTGTCGTAGCCCTCGATCGTCAGCGGCGTCGACACGAACGCGGCGTAGTCGTAGAGGCCGTGGCCGAGCACCGCGATGAGGTAGCCGCCGACGAGGCCCGGCCCCCATCGATCGAAGCGACGCCGCGCCGCGAAGTAGCCCATCGTCGCGGTCCACATCGCGTGGCCGGGGATCGCGAGCACCGCGCGCAGGATCCACACCTGGACCTGCTCGCCCATCGACTGCTGCATGAGCAGGTAGCCGACGTTCTCGACCAGCGCGAAGCCGAGCCCCGCGCGCGCGGCGTAGACGATGCCGTCCATGCGCTCGTCGAACGCGGGGTGCTTCCACACGACCCAGTAGACGACCGAGATCTTGCACGCCTCTTCGACCATCGCGGCGACGACGAACGCCTGGAACATCGAGCCGGGGTACGTGATCTGCGGGATGCCGTTCTTGTCGCCGACGCCGCTCAAGACCGTCTCGATGACGATCGCGGGGATGCACGACAAGGCGCCGAACAGCACGACCTTGCGGCGCAGGGACGGCGGCTCGGGGCGCTTGGCGTCGAGCCGATCGACGAGCCACATCGCGATGATCGCGGGAACCGCGCCGGAGATCGCGATCCAGCCGTGGCTGCTGATGCCCATCCGTTCGCGAGCATACACGCGGGCGCGAATATCGTGGCGGCCCCGCGCGTCCGATGATACGGAGGTCGCATGTCGCGTTTCGCCTTGCTCGTCACGGCCGCGCTCGTCGCCGCGCCTGCGCTCGCGCACGCGGGCAACGGCGTCGATCTCGTGCGCTTCATGCCCGAGGACTCGTCGGTCTACATGGTCGTCGACGTCGCCGGCTCGCGCGACTCGGATCTGTTCAAGAAGGGCATGGCGAAGATCGTGGCGATGGCGCCGTCGAGCTTCGCGCTCGTGCAGTCGGCGGGCCTCGATCCGGTGACCGCGATCGACACGCTCGCGGTCGGCGGGCGCGCGCTCGCGAGCGGCCACGACACCGACGACTTCGTGATCGTCGCCGAGGGCAAGAACGTCACGAAGGTCCTCGAGCTGTTCTCGAAGGACCCGAGCTCGAAGGCGAAGAGCTATCACGGCGTGATGTTCTGGCAGAACACCGACGCGGCGATGGCGCTCGTCCAGAAGCGCCTGTTCCTCGCCAAGCCCGGCTACATCGATCGCACGATCGATCTCGCGCTCGGCAAGTCGAAGTCGGCGGCGAAGTCGCCCAAGGGCGCGCCGCTGCGCGCGCTGATCGCGACCACCGACACGCGCCAGGACCTGTGGGCCGCGGTCGTGATGCCGGCCGACGCCGCCGCGACCGCGAAGGCCTCCGGCCTCGACGTCCAGGGCATCTCGATCGGCGCGACCTTGTCGACCGAGCTCGCGCTCGAGATCAAGATGCTCAACGCAACCGATGCGTCCGCGATCACGATGCTGAAGCAGATCAACCAAGCGCTGCCGCAGCTCACCCCCGCGCTGTCGAACATGGGCCTGTCGGCGGCGGCCAAGTCGTTACAGATCGATAGGGACGGCGCGGCGGTGCGGCTCGCGATCACGCTCACGGAGTCCGAGCTCCAGACGCTGGCCGGGTTGCTGCAAGGCGCGTTCGGCGGGCTCAACCTCGGCGGCCCGTAGCTCCTTGCTGCGAAGCCCCGGCGGGTCTACGTTCCCGTCGATGGGCCGCAAGGAAGACGCGCTGGAGTATCACCGGCGGGGACGCAAGGGAAAGCTCGAGGTCGTTCCGACCAAGCCGCTGGTCTCGCAGATCGATCTCTCGCTCGCGTACACGCCGGGCGTCGCCGAGCCGTGCCTCGAGATCCAGGCCGACGACGACAAGAGCTGGGAGTACACCGCGCGCGGCAACCTGGTCGCGGTGATCTCGAACGGCACCGCGGTGCTCGGGCTCGGCAACATCGGCGCCGCGGCGGGCAAGCCGGTGATGGAAGGCAAGGCGTGCCTCTTCAAGAAGTTCGCCGACATCGACGTCTTCGATCTCGAGATCAACGAGCACGACACCGACAAGCTGGTCGACATCATCGCGTCGCTCGAGCCGACCTTCGGCGGCATCAACCTGGAGGACATCGCGGCGCCGGCGTGCTTCGTGGTCGAGGAGAAGCTGCGCGCGCGCCTGCGCATCCCGGTCTTCCACGACGATCAGCACGGCACCGCGATCATCACGGGCGCGGGCTTGATCAACGCGTGCAAGCTGTCGGGTCGCGATCCGAAAGACGTGAAGCTCGTCGTCAGCGGCGCGGGCGCGGCGGCGATCGCGTGCGTCGAGTTCTACATCTCGCTCGGCGTCGTGAAGGAGCACGTCGTCCTCGTCGATTCGAAGGGCGTCGTGCACGCGGGGCGCACCGACCTGAACGCGCACAAGGCGCGCTTCGCGATCCCCGACGACGGACGCCGCACGCTCGCCGACGCGATCAAGGGCGCCGACATGTTCATGGGGCTCTCGGTCGCGCGGCTGGTCTCGAAGGAGATGCTCGCGACGATGGCGGATCGCCCGATCGTGTTCGCGCTCGCGAACCCCGATCCGGAGATCGCGTACCCCGACGCCGTCGAGGCGCGGCCCGACGCGCTGGTCGCGACCGGACGCTCGGACTATCCGAACCAGGTCAACAACGTGCTCGGCTTCCCGTACATCTTCCGCGGCGCGCTCGACGTGCGCGCGTCGCAGGTGTCGGAGGCGATGAAGATCGCGGCGGCGCGCGCGCTCGCCGAGCTCGCGCACGAGCCGGTGCCCGACTCGGTGGTCGCCGCGTACGGCGGCAAGCCGATCAAGTTCGGGCCCGAGTACCTGATCCCGAAGCCGTTCGATCCGCGCGTCCTGTGGTGGGTCGCGCCGGCGGTCGCGGGCGCCGCGATCGAGAGCGGCGTCGCGCGCCTGAAGATCGACGTCGAGGAGTACCGCGAGCGCTTGATGTCGAAGTCGTCGAACGCGGCGTACTCGATCATGCGCGGCATCGGGCGCGCGGCGCGCAGCGCGCCCAAGCGCATCGTCTTCCCCGAGGCGTCGAACGCGAAGCTCCTGCGCGCGCTGCAGATCGTCGTCGACGAAGGCATCGCGCGGCCGGTCCTGCTCGGGCGCCGTCCCGAGATCGAGGCGATGTGCCGCGATCTCGATCTCGACGTCCACGATCGCTGCGAGATCCTCGATCCGATGACGGCCGAGAAGGCGGGCGCGTACGCCGAGAAGCTCTTCACGCTGCGCCAGCGCAAGGGCGTCACGCTCGCGACCGCGAAGAGCATGGTCGCGAAGAGCAACATCTACGGCCTGATGATGGTCAGCGAGGGCGACGCCGACGGCCTGGTCGGCGGCCTGAAGCTCACGTACCCCGAGACGGTGCGGCCCGCGCTGCAGATCCTCGGCATGGCGCCGGGCGCGAAGGTCGCGGTCGGCATGTACATGATGGTGATGCAGAACAGCGTCAAGTTCTTCGCCGACACCGTCTTCAACATCGATCCCGACGCCGAGGCGCTCGCCGACATCGCGGTGCAGACCTCGGACGCGGTCGCCGCGCTCGGCGTGCGCCCGCGCGTCGCGATGATCTCGTACTCGAACTTCGGCGCCGTTCGTCACCCCGAGGTCGAGAAGGTCGCGACGGCGATCGACATCGTGCGGCGCCGCCGGCCCGAGCTCGAGATCGACGGCGAGATGCAGCCGGAGCTCGCGCTGTCGGCGGAGCGCCGCGCCGAGCGGTTCCCGTTCTCGCGGCTGACGTCGAGCGCGAACGTGCTGATCTTCAAGTCGCTCGCGGCGGGCAACGCCGCGTACCAGACGCTCAAGGCGCTCGGCGGCGCGTCGGCGGTCGGCCCGATCCTGCTCGGGGTCGCCAAGCCGGTGTCGCTCGTGCAAGCCGAGGACTCCGTCGAGGACATCGTCAACATGACCGCGTACACGGTCATGAAGGCGCAGTTGCAGGAGCCGAAGGCCGTCGAGCCGAGGCGCGCATAACAGGAGACATCATGGCCACGACCACGAACGTTCCGCCGACTTCCTCCAGCTCCAGCTCCAGCTCCGGCTCCGCGTCGCGCGGCGAGGTCCTGGAGATCAAGAACCCCGCGACCGGCGAGAAGGTCGGCACGGTGCCGGTTCACTCCGCCGCCGACGTCGACGCCGCGGTCGCGCGCGCGCGCACCGCGTCGACGCAGTGGGCCGCGCTCTCGCACGACGATCGCGCCGACGAGCTAGGCCGCTTCCGCCGCGCGCTCGCCGAGTCGTGCGACGAGCTCGCGGAATTGATCCATCGCGAGAACGGCAAGCCGCGCCTCGACGCGCTGGTCGAGGTCTTCATGGCGCTCTCGCACCTCGATCACGCGATCAAGCGCGCCGAGCACGCGATGCGCCCGCGCAAGGTCGCGTCGGGGCTGATGGCGAACTACCGCGCGACGATCGGCTACCACCCGCTCGGCGTGATCGGCGTGATCGGCCCGTGGAACTATCCGATCTTCACGCCGATGGGATCGATCGCGTACGCGCTCGCCGCCGGCAACGCGGTCGTCTTCAAGCCGAGCGAGCTCACGCCGCTGATCGGCGCGCGGCTCGGCGAGATCGCGTCGCGCACGATCGGGATCCCGAACGTCCTGCAGGTCGTCACCGGCGCCGGCGCGACCGGCGGCGCGCTCGCGAAGAGCGCGGTCGACAAGATCGCGTTCACCGGATCGACCGCGACCGGCAAGAAGGTCATGGCGGCGGCGGCCGAGCGGCTCACGCCGGTCCTGCTCGAGCTCGGCGGCAAGGACGCGATGATCGTCACCGACGACGCCGACGTCGACAAGGCGGCCGAGGCCGCGGTGTTCGGCGCGCTGACCAACGCGGGCCAGGCGTGCGTCTCGATCGAGCGCATCTACGTCGTCGAGGGCATCTACGACAAGTTCGTCAACAAGGTCGTCGAGGAGGTGCGCGCGCTCAAGGTCGGCGGCGACGACGCGCACCTGGGCGCGATGACCTCGCCCGGGCAGATCGGCATCGTGCGCGATCACCTGCAGGACGCGGTCGCGAAGGGCGCGCGCGTCTTGACCGGCGGACCAGACGCGATCAGCGGCCAGTACATCCAACCGACCGTGCTCGTCGACGTCACGCACGACATGAAGATCATGAAGGACGAGACCTTCGGTCCGGTCGTACCGATCGCGAAGGTCGCCTCGGTCGACGAGGCCGTGCGGCTCGCCAACGACTCGCGCTACGGGCTCGGCTCGAGCGTGTGGGGCAAGCGCGCGGTGCGCGAGATCGCGGATCGCGTGAAGGCCGGCATGACCTCGATCAACTCGGTCGTCGCGTTCGCGGCGGTGACGTCGTTGCCGTTCGGCGGCGTCGGTGAGAGCGGCTTCGGCCGCATCCACGGCGACGAGGGCATCCGCGAGTTCTGCCGGATCAAGTCGACCGCCGAGGAGGTCTTCTCGCTGCCGCTGGCGGTGACGAGCTTCAAGTTGCCGAAGAACACGTACGACCGCGTGCGCGGCATGATCCAGCAGTTGTTCGGCGGCGGCTTGGTCGCGCGCGCCGGCGACGCCTGGCGCAAGATCTTCTAGTGCGCGCCGTCGCCCGGATCGTCGGTGCGATCGGCGCGTGGTTCATCGCGCTGCTCATCACGATCTTCGGGCGACGCCGGCGGCGCGCCGACGTGCCCTGGCTCGAGGGGCCGATCGGCGGCGCCGTGATCGGCGACGCGCCGTATCGCGAAGTCGCGGAGGCCGAGGGGCTCACGGTCGAGCGCGCGTCGCGATCCGGAGGCCTCGTGCCGTCGTGGGACGCGCTCGACGGCAACGGCTTCGACGCGGCGCGCGTGCACCCGCTGGTGCGCGACTTCTACGAGCACACGTCCGAGTTCGACATGGACGTGTGGAGCAAGTCGTACTTCCCCGCGAACATCGGCTTGTGGTTGCTCGTCACGACGATCAGCCGCCAGGTCTCGCAGCTCGAGTTCCCGCTGTCGCCGCTCGACACCGCGCACGGCATGCAGAGCGAGATCATCTCGATGCGCCGGCCCGACGGCAGCGTGCGCTACACGGGGTGGTTCCGCACCGTCGGGCCGCGCGTCTTGTACACCGGCTTCTACATGGTCGCGCAGGTGCCGGGCGAGGCGAGCGCGTGCGTGAAGGTCGTGTTCCCGATGCCGCGCGGCAACGCGACGGTGATCTTGCGACCGACCAACGGCACGGGCGGCGCGCTCGAGCTCGACACCGGCGGCGGCGCGTTCGGCGGCGCCGGCTTCTATCGCCTGCGCGCGAAGGGCGATCGCGTCACGGTCTGGAAGGTGCGCACGCTGCGCGAGCGCTTCCGCGTCTACGTCGACGACGCGGGCACGCTGCGCTGCGATCACAGCGTGCGCTTCCTCGGGCTGCCGGTGCTCACGCTGCACTACAAGATCTACCGGCGTTAGGCCTTTCGTCGTCACATCGTCGGCGCGCGGCGTCCCCCGGACATGCGGGTACCCCTGATCGCGTGCGCACTCTTTGTGACCGGCTGCATGACGATTGACGAAGGCGTCGACGAAGAGGACATGGCGATCACGATCGATCGAGGCCAGCGCTGGCCGAGCACGATCCGGTACCTGATCGACGACGACGGCCAGTACGCCGGCAAGCGCGACGCGCACTGCGACGGCGCGTCGGGCTTCCTGCCGCTGCCGGTCGGCGACGCCGCGATGATCCGCTCGGCGCTGGCCGAGTGGTCCGCGGTCTCGCCGATCACCTTCGTCGAGATCCAGCCGGGCCAGGAGCCCGACGGATCGTTCCTCATCTATACGACGGGCACGAGCGCGAACACCTCGCACGCGACCACCCACGGGATGCCGAAGGACGGGCGTCCGGCGTGCGTGGTGCTCAACTCCGTGAGCTCGATCGACGCGCGCGGCGTGCTGCACGAGACCGGGCACGAGCTCGGCATGCCGCACGAGCAGCAGCGCTTCGACGCGCCCGATCACCTGTTCATCGACCTGTCGTGCGTGCACGACGATCTGAAGGGAAACTACGACCTCAGCCTCGACGACGAGGTGCTGACGCCGTTCGACTTCGCCTCGATCATGGAGTACCCGTCGTCGAACTTCTGCGACGAGACGCTGCCCGGATGCCTCGCGCCCGACGGAGGCTGCGCGCACCCGACCTTGCTCAAGAAGATCCCCGGCTGCACCGCGACCAGCCGGACCGATCCGAACTGCCTCCTCACGCGCAAGCCGGATCTCAGCGTGCACGACATCAACGGCATCATGCGCGCGTACGAGCACCCGCTCGGCACCGACGACGCCGGCGACCACTTCGCGTCGTCGATGATCAGCGGCGACTTCGACGGCGACGGCTTCACCGATCTCGCGGTCGGCGCGCCCGACGACGGCTCGCACGGCGCGGTGTACCTGTTCAAGGGCGTCAGCTCGTCGACCGAGGGCACGCTCGATCGCCTGGTCGCGTGGCGCCGCTTGACGCCGCCGGGCGTGAACCTCTCGAACTTCGGCGCGTCGCTCGCGACCGGCGACTTCGACGGCGACGGCATCACCGATCTCGCGGTCGGCGCGCCCGGCACGACCAGCGGCGCGCAGGTCCTCGGCGGCGGCCTGTTCGTGTTCGGCGCGGTCGCGATCACGCACCCCGACGGCACCGCGAGCCGCACCGACGCGATCGCGCAGAAGCAGGCGTGGACCGAGACCAGCCTCGGCATCGCGCTCGACAACACCGATCGCTTCGGCGCCGCGCTCGCGGCCGGCGACTTCGACGGCGACGGCGTCGACGATCTCGCGGTCGGCATCCCGCGCCGCACGGTCGGCGGCAAGACCGACGCCGGCGCGGTGCAGGTGCTGCACGGCCGCGCCAACGGCACGTTCACGACCGGCAAGCTGTGGACCGCCGGCGCGGTGCCGACCGGCGTCGTCACGCAGGGCGCGCGCTTCGGCGCGAGCCTGACCGCGGCGGATCTCGATCCGGATCTCGTGCGCGGCTACGCCGATCTCGCCGTCGGCGCGCCCGGCACCAGCGCGACCGCGAACGGCGAGGTCTTCCTCATGCGCGGCGGTCCCGGTGGGCTCGATCTGACGACGCCGATCAAGATCGGCGCGCCCGCCGGCGACGCCGGCGCGCGCTTCGGCGACGCGCTCGCCGCCGGCGACTTCGACGGACGGGTGCTCGACGGCAAGCGCGTGCCGTACCTCGTGATCGGCGCGCCTCGCGGCAACGGCGGCTCCGGCGAGCTCCACGTCTACGCGCGCGACGCCGGCGCGTTCGCGTACACGCGCGCGCAGACGGTGGTCGAGCCCGCCGCGGTCTTCGGCGCGAGCGATCACTTGGGCGGCGTGCTCGCCGTGCACGTCGTCGACTCGCCGATCGGCAACCCGGCGCTGATCGCCGGCGTGCCCGATCACGCGCCGGGCGGGCTGGTGCTCGTCTACGGCGCCGGCCGGCCGCTCAGCTCGCCGCAGATCGTGCGCGGCGCCAACGTGCAGGCCGGCGACGCCTTCGGCAGCGCGATCACCGGCGGTGACTTCGTCGGCGTCGCCGGCGAGCAGGACGAGCTGGTGGTCGGCTCGTCGGGCGCCAACGGCGGCGCCGGCTCGCTGCGGCTCGCCGACGTCACCTTCGGGACCTCGGTGACGTGGCGCGCGACGCTCGATCAGACGTCGGCGTCGCCGGAGTAGCGCTACGGAATCAGTAGCACTTGTCGCCCGACGGGCTGCACGGGTAGAGCGAGCACGCGTCCTGCGACGGGTACGGGTGACAGATGAAGCCGTAGCTGATCTCGCCGCCGGCGGCGGTCTGCAGCTGGCGTTCGGTCAAGGCGCGGACGAGTTGGCGGGACAGGGTGAGCTTCTTGCTGCGCTTGTTCATGGGTGTCTCCTTCGCGAGCCACCGTAGGCAAGCGGTGCGCGCGCCGCCGGGCGCGCGCAGCGAGCCGCCCGCGCGTTGCAGCGAAGCGGCCGGATCGTGCAGCTAGCCGATCCCGAGCAAGCGCGCGACCTGATCCTTGAACGTCCGCGACAGCTTGAGCTGCGTGCCGTCGTGCAGGTAGACGACGTGCTCGCCGTGGAACATCGGCTCGAGCTCCTTCACGCGGCGCACGTTGACGATCGTCTTGCGGTGGATGCGCACGAAGCGCGCGGGATCGAGCGACGCGGCGAGCTTGTGCAGCGATTGGCGCACGAGGTACGAGCGGCCGCCGGCGTGGACCTCGGCGTAGTAGTCCTGCGCCTCGATCCAGTCGATCTCGTCGACGGGCAAGGACGCGATGCGGGTGCCGTGCTTGATCACGAGGCGATCGAGCGGCGGCGCGGGGCGCGCGGCAAGGCGGCGGGCGCGCGCGTGACGCTTGGCGCGATCGAGCGCGCGCGCGAACCGCGTGTCGTCGAACGGCTTGAGCAGGTAGTCCGCGACGTCGAGATCGAACGCGGTCACCGCGTGCTCGGCGAACGCGGTGACGAGCACGGTCGCGGGCGGCGCGTCCATGCGCGCGAGCGCGGACAGCCCGTCGAGGCCGGGCATGTGCACGTCGAGGAAGAGGAGCGCGACGTCCTCGCGCGCGATCGTGTCGAGCGCGGCCAGGCCGCTGTCGCACTCGCCGACCAGCTCGACCTCCGGATCGCGGCCGAGCAAGATGCGCAGCGTCTCGCGCGCGAGCGGCTCGTCGTCGACGATCAACGCGCCGAGCGTCACGACGCGGCTCCGCCGAGCGGCAGCTCGATCGAGACCTCGAGGCCGCCGCCGTCGGTGGGCGCGAGCTCGAAGCGATGCGCGTCGCCGTAGAGCGCGGCGAGCCGCGCGCGCGTGTTGGCGAGGCCGATGCCTTGCCCGGGCGTCGGCGCGCCGCGCACGCCGCCGCGATCGCGCACGAGCAGGTGCAGGCGATCGCCGTCGCTGCGAGCGCGCACCTCGAGCTCGACCGCGGCGCGGCTGCGCTCGACGCCGTGGCGGATCGCGTTCTCGAGCAGCGGCTGCAGGATCAAGCGCGGTACCCGCGCGGCGCCGACCGACGGCGCGACGTCGAGCTCGACGTGCAGGCGATCGCCGAAGCGCAGCTGCTGCAGCGAGAGGTACGCGCGCGCGAGGTCGGCCTCGTCGGCGAGGGCGATCTCGTGGCCGCCGTCGTCGGCGAGGGTCGCGCGCAGGAGCTCGCCGAGGGTGGCGAGGCTGCGCACGGCGTCGTCGGCGCGATCGCTCCTGACCAGCGCGCCGACCGCGTGCAGCGTGTTGAACAGGAAGTGCGGCTGCAGCTGCATCTCGAGCGCGCGCAGCCGCGCCCGCGTCAGCTCGCGATCGAGCTCGGCCTGCGCGCGCACCCGCTCGCGGTACTGCGCGTTCGCGTGCTGCGCGGCGCCGAGCGCGACCACGGTCGCGTACGAGAAGCCGTCGACGAGCGCGGTCGTGAGGAACAGCGGCGCCAGCGCCAGGTCCTCGCCGAACCAGGTCGCGAACAGCCAGCGCTGCACGAGCGAGTCGGCGAGCGTCACGCCGAGGTAGGCGGCGGCGTGGACCGCGGTCGAGCGCGCGCGATCGCCGCGCTCGAAGCGCGCGCTGCGGCCGAGCCAGAACAGCATCGGCGTGTACAGCGCCCACGTCACCATGCTCGCGCCGGCGACGGTGAGCCACGACGTGGCGATCGGCCGGTGCGCGAGGTGCGCGGACAGCGCGGTGCGGCCGACGTCGATCACGTAGACCGCGGACCACGCGAGCGCGATCCATCGCCAGCGCGCGCGTCGATACGAACTGACGAGCCCATCCATGCGCGGCGAACGCTAACGCGATCGCCGCGCCGGGCGACATCCCCCGACGAGGGTGATTAGTTCAAGCCGCAGGACTGGGTCGACAGCTTCCAGTTGCGCTGGATCAGGAAGTCGCGCGCGCCGAGCTTCATGTTCGCGAGCGCGCCGTTCGCAGTCTTGTACGTGGTGCCGAAGGTCCACGCGCACTTGTCGGCGTTCTCCTGGCCGCGGGCGTCGTACCACGCGGTGCCGCGCGGATCGGTGTTCGCCTCCTCGAGCTCGTGCGAGAAGACCGACGCCATGCCGTCGGCGCCCGCGTTCCCGTTCGGACCGGTCGTCTGCTCCATGCAGCCCGACGGACACTGGGTCGACGCGTCGCCGACGAACGCGTAGCGGAGCTCCTTGCCGTTCGAGTCGATGTCGTACCAGTGCCAGCCGCAGTACTGCGTGCAGAAGCCGCTCGACTCCTGGACGTCGGCCGACGTCATCACGAAGTAGATGCCGTTGGTGTCCTCGGGCAGGCGACCCGACGTGACCGCGTCGTCGACCACGGCGAAGACCGTGTTGTCGTCGAGCGTCGTGCCGTACGAGTAGTTGTCGGTCGTCGAGCCCGCGTAGTGGACCGCGCCCGAGACGAAGTGCTTCACATTCGAGATGACGTCGTAGTACGGCGTGTTGATCTTGTAATACGGCGAGCCGCCGATCGACGACGCGAGGTCGGTGAGGATCGCCGGCGCGGTGTTGCCCGACCAGTTCCCGTACCAGACGAAGTAGACGTTGACCGTCCCTTCGATCACGGGACCGTTGTGATACTTGATCTGCGCGCCGCCACCGCCGCCGCCGGCTTGGTTCTTGACGTGGTGGCTGGGCTTGAGCTCCGACTGGATGGCTTCACCGGTCGAGCTGGTGTCGACCGATTGGTTCATGCAAGCGGCGAAGGCGAAGAGCGGGAACGCGAGAGCCAGGCAGCGGTTCATCAAATCCTCCTGCTGCCGAACTTACTCAGGTTCAGCGCAAATGTAGGAGGAGATATGCGTGTTCTGGCTTACGCTATTCCGCGATAGGGCGAGGTAGCTTGCCGAGGGGCAGGTCGATCGGGGCGTCCGGAAGGATCTCGGTCGCGACCTCGCGCAGGATCATCGGCAGCGCGGTCGCGCCGGTGACGAGCTTCATGTGGCCGACGCTCGATCGGATGTAGAGGATGCGCGCGTCGTGCGCGCGCGCGGGGAACACGCCGGCCGCGGTCGGGAAGCCGTCGAGCGTGATCGTCTCGGGCAGCGTGCGATGGAGCGCGTCGGCCGCGAGCTGCGAGTCGTCGCCGACGTCGATCAAGCGGCGATCGTGCGCGCCCGCGATCCACGCGCGGAAGCGATCGACGTCGCCGTACGCGGCGTCGAACATCACGACCGTGGTGAGCGCGTCGTCGTCGAGCCAGCCCGACATCGTCATCCACGCGCCCGAGTGCCCGACCGCGACGACCTCACCCGCCGGCATCGGTCGATCGACGCGCGTCGCGACGGTGTCGAGCAGCGGCGCGAGCGACGGCCAGGACACGCGATCGCCGAACTTCCCCGGCGCTTCGCACACGACGAACATCGCGTTGACGCCCGAGAGCGCGAACTGCTCGGGCAGCTCGTAGTCGACCCACGCCTCGTCGGCGCTCGTGTAGAGGCCGTGCACGTAGACGAGCGTGATCGCGGTCGCCGGGTGATAGCCGGCGGGGACCCAGACGTGGACCGGGCCGTTCGCGGTCGCGAAGCGCCAGTGGTGGCCGGCGGCGACGGCGGCGTCGAGCGGATGACTGCGGGCCGGTCCGGCGAGCGCGACGATCAACGCGATCACCATCGAGGACATCCGCATGGGACGTCCTTTGTAACCGGATCAGATGACCCGGTCGAGATCGAGGATGTAACTCACGAGGATCGTGTCGATGTCGCGCGCGCGGCGATCCGCGTCGGTGACGTCCTCGAGATCGTCGAGCGTGATCGTCGCGGCCCGCGCGACCGCGGGGACAGTCGGCGTCTCGTCCGGATCAGGTGTCTTCTTGGGGAGCGAAGGTAGGAGTCGCAGCGCTTGCGGCATCGAGACCTCTCGCGATCGAAAGGCTGCAAACCAAAGGCCGCGAGAGTGAGGCGAGCGGACACGATGTTGCACGCGCTTCGCGTGCGATCACGCCACGCTGTGGCGCGCGCGCACGGCGTGAGGACCGCGTCACCTACTGCACGCCGAGCAGCTCGACCTCGAAGAGGAGCGTCGCGTTCGGCGGGATCACGCCGCCGGCGCCGCGCGCGCCGTAGCCGAGCTCGGGCGGGATGAGCAGCGTGCGCTGGCCGCCGATCTTCATCGACGCGACGCCCTCGTCCCAGCCCTTGATCACGCGGCCCGCGCCGATCGGGAACGTGAAGGGCTTGCCGCGATCGCGCGACGAGTCGAACTTCGCGCCCTTCGCGCCGTCGACCCACAGCCAGCCGGTGTAGTGCATCACGCAGGTCTGGCCCTTCTGCGGCGAGGCGCCGGTGCCGGGGACGGTGTCTTCGTATTGGAGGCCGGTCGAGGTCTTGGTCATCGCCATGCGCGCAGCCTATCAGACGCCGGTCGCGACATCGTCGACCACGCGGCGCGCGGTGCGGGCGAGCGCGCGGGCGTCGCGATCGTCGCCGGCGGCGTCGGCGAGCACGTCGAGGATCGCGAGCGCGACGGTGCGGCGCGCGTCGGGATCCGCCGCGCCCGCGAGCGCGAGGTACGCCTGCGCGTTCGCGCGCGTGAGGCGGCGCGCGAGCACGTGGCCGGTGCGCGCGCCCGCCAGCGAATGCACGAGGCGCGCGATCGTCTTGCGCTTGGCGAGCGCGGGATCGCGATCGATCGCGTCGAGCAGCGGCGGCAGCGCGGCGGTCTTCGCGAGCGCGAGCGCGCCGGCCGCGGCGTTCGGGTTCCAACCCGAGGCGAGCTTGTCGACGAGCAGCGCGAGGCCGTAGGCGTCGCCGGAGATCGCGACCGCCTCGGCGACCGCGCGCGCGGGCAGGGCGGGGGCGCCGGCGCGCAGCTCGCGGACGAGCTCGCCGACGGTGTCGGGATCGCCGAGCCGACCGAGCGCGAGCGCGGCGGCGGCGCGGACGTCGTCGTCGGGATCGGCGTGGATCGCGGCGCGCAGCGGCGCGCCGGCGGCGAGCGGATCGCCGTGCTCGCCCATCGCGCGGGCGGCGCGGCTGCGCGCTTCGCTGTCGGCGCTGCCGAGGACGAGGCGCGACAGCTCGGCGATCACGCGCCGGCGATCGCGGCGGCGCTTGGCGGCGGCCTCGTCGGGCCCGGACGCGACGATCGCGGTGTCGACGATCTGGAGCGCGGCGTTCTTGAGCGCATTGTCCGGTGAGCCGGACAGATGGGTCATGAACGCGTCGAGCGCGGCGGGCGGCTCGGCGAGCGCGAGCGCGCGGATCGCGGTGAGGTCCTGGATGCGCGAGCCCTTGCCGAGCAGCGCTCTTGCGTGCGTGGTCGCGCCCGGCCGCGTCGCGAGCGTCGCGGCGAGGATCGGTCCGAGCTCGGCGTCGCCGGTGAACGGCGAGCGCGCGAGCGCGTCGCTGTCGAGCGCCTCGAACGCGCGGCCGGCGTGGTACGCGAGGTGGAAGCGATCGAGCTGATCGCGCGCGGCGGCGAGCTCGCCTTCCGGCAGCGGCGCGGGCCGCGTGATCCGCACGCTCGGCCAGCACGGCACCGCGGCGTGCGCGGACGTGTCGATCGTGCGCGCCGACAAGAGGCGCACGAGCGCGACGCCGAGCACTTGATAGACGCGCACGAGATCGTCGAGGCGCGCGTTGGGATCCGGACGCGCCGCGAGCTCGGCGAGCAGCTCGGCGGGGCGGGCGAGGCCGAGGTCGCGCAGGCGCGCGACCAGCGCGTCGGTCGCGCGCGGCGTCACGCGCGACAGGCCTTGCGCGAGCAGATCGGCGAGCTCGCCGCGCACCTCGGCGAGCGCGATCGCCGCGCCCGACGCGCCGGCGGCGCGCGCTTGATCGACCCAACCGGGCTGCGGGCCGGCGAACGGGACCGCCGAGGCGGCGGTACCGTTCGGATCGATGACACGGGGCGGCGCGCGGCGCTTCGCGCGGAGCGACGCGAGATCGATCGTGCCCGCGACCGGCCACAGCTCGAGCGCGCCGGCGCGCTCGACGACGAGCGCGCGCGGCACCAGCACGAGCAGCGCGAGATCGAGCCCGAGATCGCCGAGCACCGCCCGCAGCTCGGCGCCGCGCAAGACCGCGGCGAGCTGATCGACGAGCACCGCGTCGGCGGCGAGCGGCAGCGCGAGCCCGCCGGCGTCGACGATCGCGGGGCGCGGGCCGTCGGCGACGACGGTCGCCGCGCGCAGCGCGACCGGCAGCTCGTCGGGCGCGAACAGATCCTTGCGATGCTCCTGGAACGCGCGCACGACGGTCGCGGCATCGGGCGCCGCGACGTCGACCAGGCGCGCGAGCGTCGCGCCGTCGAGCGCGCGCGGATCGCCGGGATCCGCGAGATCGAGGCGCACCGGCGGATAACCGGGATACGCGCCGCCGCTCGCGCCGATCATCACGACGCCGGCGCGGCTCGGCTTCGCCGGCGTCCGCCGCGCCATGAACAGCGGCACGATCTGCTTCTCGCTCCAGTGACCGCCGGTGATCAGATCGACGTAGCGCGACTCGCGGACCACGAAGCCGTCGGCGGTCTCCCAGGCGCGGTACGCGTACTCGACGAGGTCGAGCCGCTCGACGTCGGCGCGATCGGTCTTGCGCCAGGTCTTGCCGATCAGCTCCTCGACGTGGCGCGGGTCGAGGTCCTCGCCTTCGACGTGCTTCTCGATCTTGCGCGCGGTCAAGAGCAGATCGACGAGCAGATCGGCGTAGTCGCCCGCGGCCGCGGCGGCGCCGGCGTCGAGGAGATCGGCGAGCTCGTGCACGCGCACGGCGAGCCGTCGCAGGCGCCCGGCGCGCAGCGCATCGGCGAGCGCGCGCAGCTCGTCGCGCGGTCGCGCCTCGCGCGCGGCGACGCCGGCGGCCGCGAGATCGCGCGCGAGCTGGATCGCCTTGGCGACGCCGTCGGCCATGAGCGCCTTCGCGTCGGCCGATCCTCTCTTGATCCGCTTCTTCTTCTCGTCGGGCGGCACCGGCGGCGCATCGCTGACGACGAACTGCTCGGGCGCGCGCGCCCACGCGACCAGGAGCGCGGCGGCGTGCTTGCAGAACGGGCGCGAGCGCGCCGCCATGCACGAGCAACGCGCGCTGACGCTCGTCTCCTTGATCGTGACCTGCACCTTGTACGGCGCCGCCGACGAGCCGAGCGCGTCGGCGTAGAGCTTGTCGCCGTGGCGCGCGAAGTGCTCGAGCCCGCCTTCGTCGTAGCAGACCGCGCCCTTGGCGAGCTCCGCCGGATCGGTGACGACGTCGCGCAGATCGCCGAGGTCGAAGGATCTCATCGGATGTCTTCGCCTCGCAGCACGCGCTCCATCACGCGCGCGAGCAGCTGCGGCGTGCAGCCGAAGCACGGCACGCCGAGCGCGACCAGCTCGTGCGCCATCGCGTGATCGTACGAAGGCCGACCGGTGTCGGTGAGCGCGAGCAAGACGATCACGCGCACCTTCGCCTCGACGAGCGCGCGCGCCCGCGCGAGCAGCCCCGCGGCGTCGCCGCCCTCGAACAGATCCGTCACCAGCAAGAGCAGCGTCTTCTCGGGACGCTCGATCCAGTGCGTCTGCGCGTACGCGACCGCGCGATGGATGTCGGTGCCGCCGCCGAGCTGCGCGGCGAACAAGACGTCGACCGGATCGCCGAGCTCCGCCGAGACGTCGACGACCTCGGTGTCGAAGAACGCGAGGCGCGTGCGCAGGACGTCGAGCGACGCGAAGATGCTCGCCATCACCGCCGCGTACACGACGCTCTCCGCCATCGAGCCCGATTGATCGACGAGCAGGCAGACGTCCCAGTCGTGATGGCGGCGCTGGCGGCTCGTGAAGTGCAGCTCGCGCGGGACCAGCCGGCGATGCGCGGGATCCCAGCCGGCGAGGTTGCGTCGCACGGTGCGCTGCCAGTCGAGGTTGCGCAGCGCGCGCAGCGGCGAGCGCCGATCGCGCCGCGTCGCGCCCATCACCGCGCTGCGCACCTCGCGCTCGAGCTGGGCGCGAAGCTGCTCGGCGATCTCGCGCACGATCGCGCGCGCGGCGTCCTTCGCCTGATCGGGGACGAGCTGCTTCGCCGCGAGGATCGTCGCGGCGAGCTCGACGTTGCGATCGAGGAGCGGCAGCGTCTCGGGCTCGAGCAGGAGCTGGGTCAGGTTGCGCCGCTCGATCGCGTCCTTCTGCACCATCGCGACGACGTCGTGGCGGAAGAAGCGGCGCACGGCGGCGAGCCATTGCGGCAGGTACACGCGCGGGCCGCCGCGGCCGCCGCCGTTGTCTTCGCCGTAGACGAACGACAGCGCGCGATCGAGCTCGGCGATCGCGGTCGGATCGAGGCCGGTGGTCGCGGCGGTCGGCTCGTCGGCGAGGCGGCCGAGCGCGAGCTCGGGCCGCGCCTCCTCGGCCTTCGCGCCGAGCGCGAGGCGCCAGCGGAGGAGCGCGGCCTTGTCGCCGGCTTTCAGCTCGTCGCTCACAGGAGATCATCCAGGTCGTCGAGGGCGGCGCCGAGCTCGGCTTGCATCGCCTCGAGCGCGTCGGCGTCTTTTTGATCGACGACGGCGGCGGCCTCGCGCGCGGCGGCGCCGAGCCCGCGCACGGCGATCACGTTGTCGAGCAGGTAGCGGCGCTCGACGGCGCCGAGCGCGCCGAGCGCTCTCCGCAGCACGGGCAACACGTCGACCAAACGATCGTCGGGGATCGCGGTCAAGAACTGATCGAGCGCGGCGACCACCGCGCGCGACTTCACGACCACGAGCGCGTTGACCTCGACGAAGCCGGCGAGCTGCTCGGCCGCGACCTCGGGCGGGTTCGCGGGGCTCAGTCGCAAGGCCAGCGCGTCGGCGACCGCCTCGTCGGTGAGCGCGCCCGCGAGGTAGAGCAGGCCGAGCGCGAGGCCGGCGAGGCGCGGGTTCGCGCGCGCGCCGTCGGCGATCGCGCGCGCCGCATCGATCCACGCGGCGCGATCGACGACCGGCGACGCCATCGCGACCTCGTGGAGCGCGCGCAACGCGCGGGCGAGCTCGTCGACGGCGTCGGTCTCGCTCGCGACCGGCGCGCGCAAGACCGCGCGCTCGAACGTGGTGGCGAGGAGCCGCGCGACGACATCGCTCGCGATCGCGTCCGCGCGGGTCGCGCCGTAGCTCGCGAGCGACGACAACGCGACCGCCGCGCGCGCCAAGGACGGCACGTCGTCGTCGACGGCGGCGCGATCGTCGCACGCCGCGAGCGCGCGCGCGGTCGTCGCTTCGCAGCGCGTGATCACCGCGTCGAGCAAGACCTCGGCGCACGCGCCGGTCGTGCGCGCGTCGGCGAGGCGGCGATCCAGGATCCGGCCGGCGACTTCTTCCAGCGACGAGCCGAGCACGATCTGCTCGACCAACGCGACGTCGGTCGCCGGCGTCCACTGCGCGGTCCAGGCCTCGCGGATCCGAGTGAGCACCGCCAGCCCGTCCGCATCGCGGCCCGCGCCCAGCCACGACGCGTACGGCACGTCCGCGATCCGCAGGCGGTGCAGGAACACGCTCGACGCGACCTGCACGGGATCGTTCAAGACCAGCGAGAAGTCCTCGGCCTCGTCGGTCGCGGGCAGGCGGCGCGCGCGCACCTCGCGCCAGAACTCGTCGGTGAGCGCGTTGGGTCCGAGCTTCGCCGCGACGTGCCCGACCGCGCGCCCGATCGTCGCGCTCGCGAGCGCCGCGTCGACCGCGCCGGCGTCGCCGCGGCCGAGCGTCGCGATCGCCGCCTCGCGCGCCTCGTCGAGCGCGGGCGCGTGCTTGCCGCGGATCGTCGCGAGCATCTGCGCGAGCCGCCACGCCTCGAGCGTGTCGGCGAGCGAGACCGCGAAGCCGCGCAGGCGCAGGTGCTCGCCGATCTCGACGAGCGTCTCGAGCGTCGCGCGTGCGAGATCGCAGCCGGCGTCGTGCGCGCGCTGATAGAAGCGCGGCGCGCGGTTGCCCGCGCCGTAGCCGAGCTGCTCGGCGAGGCGAGGGAAGCTGTACGGGATCACGGTGACCGCGCTCGCGACCGCCGGCGGCAGGCGATCCGCCGCGGCGAGATCGATCTCGCCGGCGACGAACGCCGACGCGTGCGCCGCGCCGACCACGACCGCGATCTGCTCGGGCGCCACGCCGGCGGTGCAGATCGCGCGCGCCATCACCGCGTCGCGCGCGCGATCGCGATGCGCGGTCGCGCGGATCAACGCCGCATACGCGAGCAGCAGCGCGCGAACGTCGGCGGGCGAGTGGTGCGGCGCTTCGATGAGCGCGTCCCACGCCTCGTCGAAGCTGCGCATGCCGAGGCGCGCCGCGACGTCGGGATCCGGCGAGGTCGGGAACTGATCGGCCGCCTCGATCGACGGATCGTCGTCGCCGTCGCCGTGGACCTCGAGCGCGGGCGTCGCGCGCATGGTCGCGAGCGCGACGCCGACCGGGAGGTCGATGAAGCGCACGTCGATCCGGTTGCGCACCGCCCAGCGCAGCGCGACGAGCTCGGGCGAGTAGTCGGCGAACGGCCACAGCGCGCTCTGCGTGATCCCGTCGGTGCGATAGCCGAGGATCGCGATCGGCGGCTTGGTCTGCTCGTCGGCGAGGACCGGGATCATCGCGCCGGCGTCGCTCGGCCCTTCGATCAAGACGAGCGACGGCCGCGCGCGATCGAGCTCCGCCGCGACGAACGCGGACGCGCGCGGCGAGTGATGGCGCACCGGTAACAGCAGCACGCGCGAGAGCGCGGCCAGATCGATCGTCGTCGGCGGCGGCGCCGGTTTCGCTCTCGCGCGCGGCATCGCGGTCACCCGCCGCGCAGCGCGGCGCCGAGCTCCTTCCACGGTCCCGGCCGTCCCTTCGCCACCGTCTCCGCGTACTCGCGCACCGCCGCGAGATCGTCGCCGCCGGTCTTCGCGACCGCGCCGGCCAGCGATCGCCCGACATCGGTCGCGGTCACCGCGCCCTTGCCGAAGCACTGGGCGAGGATCGAGCTCTGGAACAAGACGCTGATCGCCTCCGCCGTCGAGAGCGGCGAGCCCGGCGCCTTGAGCTTGGTCTTGCCGTCCTTGGTCACGCCGGCGCGCAGCTCGTGGAAGACGGTGACGAGCATGCGCACGAGCTCGGCCGGCGGCACCACGCCGACCTGGTAGTCGCTGCGCAGCTCCGCTTCGCGGCGCACGACGATCGCGATCTCCTGCTCGAGATCGTCGACGACCGGGACCGTGACGAAGTTGAAGCGGCGCTTGAGCGCGGCGCTCATCTCGTTCACGCCGCGATCGCGCGTGTTCGCGGTCGCGATCAGGTTGAAGCCGCGCTGCGCGGCGAGCTGCGTGCCGAGCTCGGGGATCGCGATCGACTTCTCGGACAGGATCGAGATCAGCGCGTCCTGCACCTCGCTCGCCGCGCGCGTCACCTCTTCGAAGCGCGCGATGCGCCCGCTCTCCATCGCGCGATAGACCGGCGACGGCACCAGCGCGCGCGGCGACGGCCCCTCCGCCAGGAGCAGCGCGTAGTTCCACGAGTACTTCACCTGCTCCTCGCTCGTGCCCGCGGTGCCCTGCACGACGAACGCGCTCGTGCCGCTGACGGCGGCGGCGAGGTGCTCGCTGAGCCAGCTCTTGGCGGTGCCCGGCTCGCCGACGAGCAAGAGCGCGCGCTCTGACGCGAGCGTCGCGATCGCGACCTCGACCAAGCCGCGAGCGCCGACGTACTTCGGCGTGATCCGCACGCCGCCGACCGGCTGCTCCGCGCCCATCACATACGCGAGCACCGCCTGCGGCGACAGCGACCAGCCCGGCGGTTTCGGTCTCTCATCCGCGGCCGCGAGCGCGCGCAGCTCGTCGGCGTACTTCGTCTCGGCGGGCAGGCGGACGTCGGCCATCCGCCAAGGGTAGCGCTACTCGCAGCGATCGTCGTCGGGCGGGCACTGGAAGCGGACGTGGAAGTGATCGCTGTGGTTCGGCTCGTGGCGCACGATGCCGTCGGACGAGCCGCGCCCGTGCGGGTACTGGAAGAGCCACTCGAGGTGATCGACGTCGACGCCGTGCTTCTTGCCCCAGCGATACAAGATTCCCTGCAACTCGAAGTCGAGGAAGATCATCTGCACGCCGCCCGGCTTGTCGTGCGTCTTCGCGAACGACTCGATCAGCGACAGCGTCTTCTCGCAGTCGAGGTTCGACTCGTCGGCGGTGACGAAGTCCTGGGGATAGTCGGCGGGCTGCTTCTTGTAGAAGAAGCCGATGTCGACGTCGCGGCCCGATTGGTGCGAGTGGTGATCGCTGATCTCGCCGCCGCGCTTCTGCGAGATGTCGCCGATCGCGAGCACGTGCGCCTTCGGGAACTTCTGGCGCGCCTCGGCGATCGCCCGCTGGATGTAGCCGACGACGTGGGTCGCGCCGAACGCGCGCCACGGACGGCGGATGTGATAGCCCTTGCCCGACGGCAGCTCGGCCGGGTGCGCGAGGTGGCCGTTCCAGGGGCGTCCGATGCTCTGGCCGGTGACGACCTTCACCGCCTTCGGCTTCTCCGTCGAAGGCTTCTCGCATTCGTCCGGGATGATCAGCTGCTGATCGATGTCGAGCGCGTCGCTCGTGAGCTGATTCGCTTCCTTGATCGCGGCGACCGTGCAGCCGTAGCGCTTCGCGATCGAGCTGAGCGTCTGCCTCGCTTCCACCGTATGCGTGTGCGTGCGATCAGCACGCGCGACATCTCCCAGCGCGATCACGACGAGCACCACGAGCCACGAGCGCATGCGAAACCCCCTGACCTACAGAGCCTGCAACCGGGTGATCGGTTGATCCAGTTTCTTCATGTCCGCTTAACACTGCTCATCGGCACAGGTCGGCGAGGTGCGCGAGCACCGGGCGCAGGTCCGGCTGGAGCTCTTCCTTGAAGTCGGATCGCTTCAGCTTCTTGGCGGCCGCGATCATCTTCGCGACCGAGCCGCCGCACGCGGCCTGGACCTTGGTGAACCCGTCGCCGGCGGCTTCGTAGACGCGGAGCTCGATCAGGGTCGCGTTGTTCGGGCGCTCTCGGAGCTTCAGCTCGTCGGCGAGCGCGTCGATGATCGCGTCCTTCTTCGCGAGCTTCTCGGCGCGCGGCGCGTCGGACTCGTAGAGCGCCTCGAGCTCCTTGTACGCGACGAGCTCCCGCGACACCCGCGCGGCGCGCTTGGCGAGGTCGTCGCGATAGTTGGCGACCTCGTCGGAGCTCTCGCCGAAGCGGCCGACCAGCCAGTCGTCGGCGAGGTGATCGCCGACGAACTCGGCGAAGCCTTCGTTGAAGTCGGGCTCGTCGGGGATGAACACGGTCGCGTGGGTCGACTCGTGCAGGATCACGTTGGCGAGCCACTGCCAGGCGTCGTCGCCGTCGGACAGCATCGACGACACGACCGGATCGTGGAACCAGCCGCCGGTCGAGTACGCGTCGGCGGGGCGTGCGAACGAGTCGTAGCCCTTCGCGGCGAGCTCGTCGCGCTGCGCGAACGCGTCGTCTTGATCGAACCAGCCCAGGCCCGCGAAGCAGCCGGCGATCGGGAAGCACCACTGCAGCGGCTCGAACGCGACGGGATCCGACGCGCCGACGAACCAGACCGCCGCCGACGAGTCGAGCTCGACGTAGTTGTCGTAGTTGTGGCGGGTGTCGAGCCCGTGCGCGGCGCCGAACGCCTTGATGTCCGGAATCGCGGACAACAGCATCCGCGTGCGCAGATCGACGTTCGGGTCGTTCACGACCTGATCGAGCGGCCGCGCGCGCTGGAGCAGATCGAGCTGACCGTAGGCGGCCTGCGCGAGGTACCGCGGCATCAAGCAGCCGCCCAACAGGACTAGGGCGGCGATCGATCTCACAGCTTGTCGGCGATCGCGGCCGCGAGCGCCTTCGCTTCGTCCTGGTCGATGCCGCGCGGCTTCCAGCCGATGCCGAGGCCGGCGTCGTCGTACTTCGGGATGATGTGGAAGTGCACGTGCATCACGGCCTGGTGCGCTTCGGCGCCGTTATTTTGTAATATATTGTATGACGTGCATCCGGTGGCGGCGACGACCGCGCGCGACACCCGGACCAGCGCCCGCCCGACCGCCGCGCCGCTGTCCTCGCTCAGCTGATCGACGCGTTCGACCGCCTCCTTCGGGATCACCAGCGTGTGGCCCTTCGAGAGCGGGTTGATGTCGAGGAACGCCAAGACGTGCTCGTCTTCGTACACCGGGTGACACGGAATCTCGCCGCGGATGATCTTCGAGAAGACGGTCTCGCCCATGCCCCGAAGATAGACTAGAAGACGGCGGTCGACGTGAGTTGGATGTCCGCCTTCGACCACGCGGCCTTCTGCTGCGCGTCGATCTTCTTCGCCTCGGCGGTCTTCTTCTCGCCCTCGAGCGCGCGCGCGAGGCCCCACAGGCCCCAGCCGTTGCCCGGGTTGCGCTGGAGATCGGCGCGATAGACCGCCTCGGCGTCCTTCCACTTCTTCTCGGCGAGGAGGAGCGCGCCTTGGTAGTGGCGCACCGGATAGAACCAGTCGGCGGGCTCGCTGTACGCGAGCTTGTCCTCGGCGGCGACCGCCGCGGCCCACAGCGCATCGGCGGAAGGATCGTGCTTCTTCTGCGCGATCGCGGCGGCGAGCACCGCCGCCGAGACCGCGACGATGTCCTTCACGCTGTTGGTCGACGTCGAGGCCTCCGCCGGGATCGATCCCATCATCTGCTGCAGCTCCACGAGATCCGCGTCGGCCTTGTCGAGCGCGCCGGTCGCGGCGCTCGCGATCCCGTGCGCGTGCAGCCAGAGCGCGGTGAGGGTCGCGTACTTCGCGTCGGGGCGCGGCGTCGCCAGGATCTCGTCCCACGCGCCGAAGCGCACCTCGGCGAGCAGCGGCTCCGAGATGAAGAAGTCCATGCCCGGCATCATCTCGAGCATCGGCGGCGGGAAGTTCTTCGCGGAGTCCAAGGCCGCTTGGATCGACTCCGCCTTGCGGCCTTCCATCGACGACGAATACGAGAGGAAGCCGTAGTTGTGGACGAGGTACATCGCGTAGTAGCCCCACGACGGCGCCTTGCCGATGTAGCCGAGGTCGACGTCGATCGCGTTGCGGTTCGCCTGCGACGCGTCGCCGTAGCGGCCGACGCGCTGGAAGATGTGCGCGGGCATGTGCACGATGTGCCCGCCGCCCGGGATCAGCGACGCGAGCCGCTCCGCCGACGGCACCGCCTTCTCGGGATGCGTCGACGCCTCGACCGCGTGGATGTAGTAGTGGTTCGCGCCGGGGTGCTTCGGCGACTTCTTCAAGACGCCCTCCAACACGGACACGATCTCGTCGGTGCCCGGCGCGGGCTTGCCGTCGGGCGTCCACAGCTTCCACG
Source organism: Kofleriaceae bacterium (assembly GCA_035493675.1). Taxonomy (GTDB): domain Bacteria; phylum Myxococcota_A; class Polyangia; order Haliangiales; family Haliangiaceae; genus JAIOQA01. Next base: position 25,619 of record DATJIA010000072.1, read on the forward strand.
GGTTCAGATCCATCATCGACTCGGCGCGCAGCACCTGCACGTCGAGATCGTCAGGGAACTGCTTCGCGACCGCGGCCATCGCGTCGGCGTAGGCCTGGTTGTACGGCTGCATCGCGACCGGATCCTTCGGCTCCGCGCCCGGGTACCGCTTCGCGAGCGCGCCGATCAGCGCCTGCTCGACGGCGCTCGCGCCCGCCGCGTTGGCCTGCGCCTTCTGGACCGCGTCCCACGCCGCCGGGAAGCGATCCGGCAGCATCGGCACGTTGTAGTTGGGGCCGAGCACGAGCGCGAGCCCCCAGTAGCAGCTCGCGCATTTCGGATCGAGCTGGGTCGCCCGCGCGAACGAGCGCGCCGCCTCGTCGTGGTTGAACGCGTAGATCAAGCGCAGGCCTTGATCGAAGTACGCCTGCGCGTCGGGGTTCGTCGTCGTGATCGTGCGGTGGTAGTCGCCGAGCGACGCGAGGATCGACGCGCCC
>DATJIA010000073.1:0-5754 GCA_035493675.1 Kofleriaceae bacterium
CGAGCGCGCGAACCCCGGCCTGGTCGACGACGTTGTGGACCGGATCGTTCTCGTGGTGGTTCAGGCCCGTCGTGTAGAGTTCGAGATCGAGCTCAGCGGGGCTGCCCGACAGCCAGCACGATCGACTCTTGTAGTCGGGATGGGCGCAGCTGATCTGATCGGATCGGCTCGCCGCTCCGGCGCCCGGCGACTTGCTCGCGTTCGCACAGCCGATGGCGATCGAGACGCCGAGAACGCACGCTGTCCACCCCGTGCCGCGCATGCTCGCAGCATAACGGAAGTCGAGGCCTCAGCCGCCCGACAGCGCGCCGATGATCTGCAGCTCGGCGCCCGCGGGGATCGTCATCGATAGATCTTCGACGCGCTCGCCGCCGACGAACAGGATGATGTGGCGGCGGACGCGGTCCTGCTCGTCGATCACGCGGAAGCGGAAGCCGGGGAACTGGCGATCGAGATCGACCAGGACGTCGTTCAAGGTCGCGCCGGCGGCGTCGACCTCGGCGCGACCGGCGGTGTAGCCGCGCAGCTGCGTCGGCACGACGACCTTCACGCGCGATCGCCGATCGTGATCGAGTAGACGTGCGGGAGATCGCGGAAGAGGAGATGGAAGCTCGCGCCTTCGTCGTCGGACGCCCACACCTCGCCGTTGGTCGTGCCGAAGTAGAGGCCGACCGGATCGCGCGCGTCGCCGCACATCGCTTGGCGCTTCACGGTCCACCACGCCTGCGCGCGCGGGAAGCCGACATCTTGTCGGGCCCAGGACGCGCCGCCATCGATCGTCCGGAACACCGCCGGCGCGCCCGACGGCGGCGTGCGCGGCCAGTCGCCGGTGCCGTCCATCGGGAACACCCACGCGGTATCGGGATCGCGCGGGTGCACGACGATCGGGAAGCCGATGTCGCCCGTCTCCTTCGGCATGTTCTTCCCGACGCGCTCCCAGCGCTCGTTCGGCCGATCGATCTTGTAGATGCCGCAGTGATTCTGGTGCCACATGCGATCGGGATTCGACGGCGCGAACGTCATGCAGTGCGGATCGTGGCCGTACGGATACTCGCCGCCGTCGGGTTTCGGCGGCGCGAAGTCCATCGCGACGCCGGAGTTGAGCGGCGCCCAATCGGCGCCGCGATCGCGCGACTCGAAGATGCCGCCGCCCGACATCGCGAGGTAGAGGTGCGCGGGGTCGCGCGGATCGACGAGGATCGAGTGCAGCTTGCCGCCGTCGGGCGTCTCGTCCTTGTCGCTGCCGACCCACTTCGCCTGCTCGGGGTGATCGTTGAAGCCCGACACCGGCGCCCACGTGACGCCGTGATCGTCGCTGCGGAACAGGCCCTTCGGCGACGTGCCCGCGTACCAGACCGCGGGCTCGGAGGCGTGCCCCGGCGTCAACCAGAAGACGTGATCGACCGCGCGCCCGCGCGGCTCGCCCTTCGGGAACTGCGGCGGCGTCGCGGCCTCCTTCCACGATTCGCCGCCGTCCATCGAGCGGAACACCGTCGGGCCGAGGTGCCACTGGCGCGACGCGCACAGGAGCGTCTGCCGATCGCGCGGATCGAGGACGACGTGGTGGCACTGCTGGCCGAGCCAGCGTGGACCGCGCAACGACCACGTGCGACGATCGGCGCCTGCCGATGCGATCCAGAGACCTTTGCGCGTGGCGATGTAGAGCTCGAGCGACATTGCGCGGAACTTACCTCGTGTCGATGCTGGCGTGGGCGGCGTGTGGATCGTCGCGCAAGCCGGGCAGCTGCGACGGTCCCTGCCCCGCGTCGCAGATCCATCACCTCGTCGTCCTCGTGCAGGAGAACCACACGTTCGACAACTACTTCGCGAAGTACTGCACCGGCGCGGCGGGCGTGTCGTGCGGATCCGGACGCGCGTGTTGCGAGGCCGGGCCCGCCATGGATCCGACGGGCGCGGCGCCGGTCGTCCTCGACGACGCGCGCAACGCGGATCGCGATCCGAACCACGAGCGCGTGTGCGAGGTCGACGAGATGCACGGCGGCGCCATGGATCGATACGCGACCGGCTCGACGTGCAGCGATCCGGGCAACGTCGCGTACGCGGATCAACAGACGGTCGGCCCGTACTGGGAGCTCGCCGATCACGGCGCGCTCGCCGATCGCTACTTCCAGCCGCTCGCCGGCGAGAGCTCGGCGAACATGATGTACTTCGCGCGCGCGCAGTTCGTCTTCGACGACAACGACTTCAAGCCCGACGCGCTCGGCCAGCAGTGCAGCATCATCGCGACGGCGATGGAGTTCCAGGGCCCGACGATCGGCGATCTGCTCGATCAGGCCGGCGTGACGTGGGCCTGGTACGACGAGGGGTACCAGGCGATGGCCGACGCGCGCGCGATGGATCGCTGCCCGAAGGCGCCGACCGACTGCGTCGCCGGCGTCCCGATCTATCCGTGCGTGATGGATCCGTCGGATCTGCCCGTCGAGTACTACGCGAACCTGAAGGACGACCCGCGCGTGCTGCGCGACTTCTCGCGGTTCGCCAAGGATCTCGACGACGGCACGCTGCCGCAGGTCGTGTTCGTGCGCGCGCTCGGCTACAAGAGCGAGCACGCCGGCCTCGGCACCGCGATCACGCCGGGCATCTCGTTCGTGACGAGCGCGATCGATCTCGTCGAGAAGAGCGACTACGCGCCCGACACGCTCGTGCTGGTCACCTGGGACGAAGGCGGCGGCTTCTTCGATCACGTCGCGCCGCCGCCGGACGGATCCGACGGACAACCGTACGGCACGCGCGTCCCGCTGATCGCGACCGGCCCGATGGCGAAGGCGGGCGCGATCTCGCACGTGACGATGGAGCACTCGTCGATCGTGCGCTTCATCGAGTGGAACTGGCTCGGCGCGGTCGGGCAGCTCGGCGGCCGCGACGCGCACGTCGCGAACCTGGGCAGCATGATCGACGCGGCGGCGGCCGGCGTCGCGGTCCCCGATTAGCGGGTCGCTTCCCAGCAGCTCGCGTCGGGCGCGTCGGGTGGGAGCTCGAACGCGGGCTCGTTGTTGATCGTCACCGTGCGCCAGCCCTTCGCGGGCGGCAGCGCGCAGCGCGCCGGCACCATCGGGAAGCAGTCGGTGCACTGGGGCATGCGGTTCGGATCGGTCGCGAGCGTGTACGCGATGTTCTTCAGCCCGACGCCGTCGAGCGTGCAGAGGAGCGCGTCGTTGCAGCCGCAGTCGTTCTCGAACACGAGCGCGTGGCCGTCGACGCAGACGCGCCACGGCCACAGCTTCTGCGGATCGTGCGGCGGGTTCAGCTTGCCGACGGTGCGGCGCGCGGCGTCGATCTTGGTGCCGGCGTCGATCGGCTTCGCATCGATCGCCGGCGCCGCGACGGGCGCGGGCGCGGGCTGCGTGGTGTGCCCTTGGCACCCTGCGATCACGACGATGAAGACGATGAAGACGAGCGCGCGCACTACTTCGTGAAGTCTACGCTGGCGCCCGCGGCGCGGTGCAAGCGCGATTGCACATCCGGCACCGCGAAGTGCGCCGGATCGAAGCTCGGCACGTCGGCCGCGGTGATCACCATCGCGCGCGCGCCGGTGCCGAGCGGGTCGGGGCTGAGCGCGGGCAGCGTGAAGCTCGTCGAGCCGTCGAGGATCGCGACGTTCCACAGCACGGTGCCGTCGCTCTTCTGGAAGCTCGCGTAGTGGATCGACGCGCCGCTCGCCGCGGTGAACTTGTACGTGCCGTTCGCCGCCGACAGCGCGCTCGGCGCGGCGAGGAACGGATCGATCGCGGCCTGCGACAGCGACACGCCGTTCATGAGCACGGTCGAGTACGGCGTCTTCGCGGTCGCGTTCGGCGTCGCGAGCGCGACCAGATCGTAGGTGCCCGCGAAGGTCCCGGTCGGCGCGATCACCTTGGTCGACGTGTGGCCGGCGTCGAGCGTCGGCAGCGGGAAGACGACCTTGCCGTCGGCGCCGAGATCCAACATCGGGATCGCGATCACGCGCCCGAGCCCGCTCGGCGCGGCGGGGAAGCTCACCGACAGGTTGGCGAGCTGGTTCGACGGCACCATCGAGAGCGTCTCGTTGGATTGCTGCTGGTTCGCGGTGAGCGAGACGCTCTGGCCCGCGGCGTAGCCGACGAGCGTGTACGTGTCGTCGCTGAGATCGCTCGACGTCCCGTGGGCGTCACCGTCGACGATCGTCGCGACATGGCGTTGCGCGCCGGTGCGCGTCGTCAGCTGCCACGCGCACGACGAGCCGAGCCCGGAGTTCACGCACGTGTCGAGCGGCGCGCCGTTCGAGGTCGGCTGGGTGAGGTTGTTCTCGGGCGCGGCGACGTCGGTGACGAAGCTGTAGAGCACGACCGCGAGCGTGTAGTGCCCGAACGACGGCGCGGCGAGCGAATCCCAGCCGTTGATCGATCCGCTCGCCTTCGCGGTCGGCGTCGTCCGCGGCGACGGATCGAGCGGGATCGTCACGTTGGCGCCGTTCGCGCCGATCCAGGTCGTCGCGGCCTTGCCCGACGCGGTCGCGCTGATCGTCTGCGCGCCGTTCAGATCCGTGAAGGTCGCGAGGCCCGTCGCGTCGGTCGTCGCCGTGTGCGTGCCCGCGGTGACGCTGGCGCCCGCGATCGGCGTCGAGCCGCCCGACGCGACCACGTAGACGTTCAGCGTGCCGCTGATCGGGCCGTTCGCGACGCCGCCGCCGGCGATCAACATCGGCGTGTTCGAGCCGCCCGGTGCGTCGGGCGCGTCGCTGCCGCCGGCGGGACCACACGCGCACCAGAACACGTACGAGCATGCGACGACCCACCAAGTGCCCCTCATCGGTCGAACCCTCTCCCAGCCCCGCGACGGTTGCAACGACTTCGCGATCGCAGGCACTGTCGGCGCGTGGCCGACCTCTCGATCACGGCGCTGTACACCGCGGAGACCTGGGCGTGGGGCGGTCTCGACGGTGCGGAGCTCTTGACCAGCGTCGACGGGAAGCGCGTCTTCGACGCGACCAACGCGGTGATGCGGATCGCGCGCGCGGTGCGGCGCGACTGGGCGCCCTTGCGCGAGTCGCTCTTGCAGCGGCACGTGATGATCGACCAGATCGTTCGCGAAGCCGGCGCGACCAAGATCGTCGAGCTCGCTGCCGGGCTGTCGCCGCGCGGCATCGCGTTCACGCGCGATCCGCGGATCGAGTACACCGAGATCGATCTGCCGGCGATGATCGAGCGCAAGCGCGCGCTGCTCGCGCGGACGCCGGCGGGCAACGAGGTGCTCGCGCGCGAGAACCTGCGCTTGGTCGCCGGCGACGCCATGACCGCGCCGCTGCCGCAGGCCGATCTGATCATCGCCGAAGGCCTGCTCGTGTACCTCGACGCCGCCGCGCAGGCCGCGCTGTTCGCGCGCGCGCGCGAGGCCGCGCCGCGCTTCGTGTTCGATCTCGTACCCGGCGCCGAGGAGCCGGAGCCCGGCGCGATCGGCCGCACGCTCGCCGCCGTCATGAAGCGCGCGACCGGCGGCGGCGGGTTCACGCGCGACAGGCGTTCGCGCGCCGAGATTCTCGACGCGCTGCGCGCGGCCGGCTTCGAGGCGACGGGCGATCCGATCGACACGCGCGCGGTCGCGCGCGCGCGCGGCCTGCCCCACCCCGATGCGAGCACGCGCGCGGTCATCTTCGATGCGCACGCGCACGCGCGATCCACTCCGCGGTGAACGCCGCGGCGTCGTCGTAGCTCTTCTCGATCGCCTTCACCGCCTGCTTCTCGACGAGGCGGCCGAGCCCGAACAGCTTCACGTCGC
>DATJIA010000074.1:0-11591 GCA_035493675.1 Kofleriaceae bacterium
GGCCCGATCCCGACCGACCCCAACGAGCAGAAGAAGCGCGGCGCGTACTGGTGGTGGTATGGCACCTGGTACGAGCACCAGAACCTGCGCGACGAACGCGTCGAAGCGTTCGCGTCGCTGCTGTGGGAAGGCGTGCACCAATACACGTACGTCGCGCGCGCGACGACGCCCGGCAACTTCGTCGTCCCGCCGTCGAAGGCCGAGGAGATGTACATGCCCGAAACCTTCGGCCGCAGCGCGTCGGACCGCGTGGTCATCGAATGATCTAGACAACCACCATTGACCACAGCCCGGCGCCGGGGACAATCACCGCCAGATGAGCAAAGCCCCCGCGACGACCGCCGCCGCCGCAGGCAAAGTCGAACCCTACATCCCAGCGTCGCAATCGCTGCCCGAGCTGACCGTCGGCGTCCTGATCCTGGGATGCATCCTGTCGGTCGTGCTCGGCGCGGCGAACGCGTACCTCGGCATGTTCGCCGGCATGACCGTGTCGGCGTCGATCCCCGCCGCCGTCATCTCGATGGCGGTCTTGCGCGCCTTCAAGGGCAACATCCTCCAGAACAACGCGGTGCAGACCGCGGCGGCGTCGGGCGAAGGCCTCGCGTCGGGCGTGATCTTCACGATCCCCGCGCTGGTCCTGCTCGGCGTGTGGTCGCACTTCTCGTACGTCGAGACCACGCTGATCGCCGGCTTCGGCGGCATCCTCGGCGTGCTCTTCACGATCCCGCTGCGGCGCGCGCTGATCATCGAGCACCCGCTGCAGTTCCCGGAGGGCGTCGCGACCGCCGAGGTCTTGAAGGTCGGCGCGCAGGGCGGCGGCGGCATCGGCCTCATCGCCGGCGCCGCGCTGATCGGCGCGATCGGCAAGCTCGGCTCGACCGGCCTCCGCATGTGGGCCGAGACCGCCGCGTGGGGATCGTGGGCGGGCAAGAGCGCGGTCACGGTCGGCATCAACATGTCGCCCGCGCTGCTCGGCGTCGGCTTCATCGTCGGCTTGAACGTCGCGGTCGTGATCTTCGCCGGCGCGGTGATGGATCACTGGATCGCGATCCCGCTGTTCAGCCAGGTCGGCGACGCGGCGACGATCGTCACCGACAAGGTGAACGGCGCGGCGCACCTCAACCTCGCGCAGCTGCTCGACGGCGCGAGCGTCTCCGACACCGCCGACCTCATCCACAAGTACGCGACGCGCTACCTCGGCGTCGGCATGATGCTGGTCGGCGGCTTCTGGGCGCTGTTCAAGCTGCGCAAGTCGCTCATCGGCGGCATCAAGGCCGGCCTCGAGGCCTACAAGGGCGGCGGCGGCGGCGAGGGCCCGATCCGCACCGAGCGCGACATGCCGATGAACATCATCTTGATCCTCATCGGCGTCTCGGTCGTGCCGCTCTTCTTCATCTTCCACCACTTCACCGAGTCGTGGGGCATCAGCGCGGTGATGTCGGTCGTGATGCTGATCGCCGGCTTCCTGTTCTCGGCGGTCGCGTCGTACATGGCCGGCCTGGTCGGCTCGTCGAACAACCCGGTCTCCGGCATCACGATCTCGACGATCCTCGTGTCCGCGCTCCTCTTGCTCGCGATGGGCATGAAGAGCCCGGCCGGTCCGGTCGCCGCGATCTTGATCGGCGGCATCGTGTGCTGCGCCGCCGCGATCGGCGGCGACAACCTGCAGGACCTCAAGTGCGGTCAGCTGGTCGGCTCGACGCCGTGGAAGCAGCAGGTGATGCAGATCATCGGCGTCGTGGTCGCCGCGTTCATGATGGCGCCGATCCTCGACCTCTTGAACGACAGCTACGGCATCGGCAAAGGCCTCCCCGCGCCGCAGGCCGGCCTGATGGCGTCGGTCGCGGGCGGCGTGTTCAACGGCGGCCTGCCCTGGGGCATCGTCGGCATCGGCGCGGCGATCGCGGTCGTCGTGATCATCATCGACGTCTCGCTCGAGAAGGCGGGCGCGAAGTTCCGCGTGCCGGTCATGGCGTTCGCGGTCGGCGCGTACCTCCCGTTCGACCTGACGCTGCCGATCTTCCTCGGCGGCATCGTCGCGTACGCGGTCTCGAAGTGGCTCGACTCGGTCGGCGCCGACGCGCACCGCCGCTCGGTCGCCGAGCGCCACGGCCTGCTCGCCGCCGCCGGCCTGATCACCGGCGAGGCGCTGCTCGGCATCTTGCTGGCGATCCCGATCTCGATCCAGAAGTCGACCAACGCGGTCGCGCTGTTCATGACCAAGGACGACAAGGGCCACGACATCGCCCGCTTCGGCGACGAGCGCATCCCCGGCGTGATCCTCTGCATCGTCGTCTTGGGCTTCCTGTACTGGGCGGCGAAGCGCCCCGAGACGACGAAGAGCTGAGCTACAAGAGCTCGACGTAGCCGTCGGTGCCGTTCACGCGGATCCGCTGACCGTCGCGGATCCGCTCGGTCGCGCGCTCGACGCCGACGACCGCGGGCAGCGCGTACTCGCGCGCGATCACCGCGCCGTGGGTCATGAGCCCGCCGACCTCGGTGACGAGCCCCTTGATCGAGACGAACAGCGGCGTCCAGCTCGGATCGGTGAAGGTCGTGACGAGGATGTCGCCGTCGTCGAGCTCCGCCGCGTCGAGGCGCGAGACGATCCTCGCGCGGCCTTCGATCACCCCTGACGACACCGCGAGCCCGACGAGCGCGCCGGCCGGCAGGCCCGCGCGCTTGTACGCGCCGGTGAGGATCTCGCCGTCGGAGGTCATCACGCGCGGCGGTGTGAGCCGCTCGAACGCGCGGTGCTCGTCGCGTCGCGCGGCGATCCGCGCGCGATCGATCTGCCCCGCGTGCAGCTCCTGGAACGTCAGGAAGTAGAGGTCGTCGCGCTGATCGATCGCGTTCGCGCGCACGAGCTCGTCCGCTTCGCGCAGGAGCGCCTGCTTGTAGGCGAAGAACCGGCAGATGAGGTGGTACTTCGGGTACTCGCGATAGCCCATGCATCGCCGGATCACGTCGATCATCAGCGCGGTGTCCGCGGCCTTGGTCTCGCCGTCGGCTGAGGCGCGCAGCCGCGCGAGGATCTCGCGCTCCGCATCGAGCGCGGCCTGTCGGCGCGCCTCGGCGATCCGGCGGCCTTCGCCGGGCGCGTGCGTCTTGATCACGCCGAGGATCAGCGGCACCAGCGCGCTCGGCTGCTCGGCCCAGCGCTCGCGCGTGAGGTCGATCTCGCCGGTGCAGCGCATGCCGTAGCGCGCGAGGAACGCGTCGATCGCGCCCTGCGCTTCGGCCGGGTCGCGGCGGTACACGTCGGCGATGTCGAAGAGCGCGAGCCCCATCTCCGACGTGATGTTGGGCGGCAACGAGCGCGCGATCGTGTCGGCGACCTTCTTCTCGCCGAGCCACGCCTCCACGTGCTCGTCGATCCACGCCGGCGCGTGGATGCCCGCCATGATCGCCGCGCGACTCCGCGGATCGGCGAGCAGCTGCTTCGAGCGCGCGATGTCCTCGACGAGGAACGCGAACAGCGCCGCGCCGCGCACGCGCTCGATCTCCGTCTTCAACGCCGCGAGCGATCGCTCGCGCTCGTCGATCAGTGACGCCACGATCTCCGGATCGTTCGCGACCGGCGCCGCGATCTCCGCCGCGGACAAGCCCTTGTGGCTGCGGATCATGGGCGGCGTCGCGCCCGCGGTCGTCGCCGGGAGGAAGTCTCCACGATCGAGCAACGTGACGAGCGCGTCTCCGATCAGCGGATCGCCGGCGCCGAGCACGTCGAGCAGGTTCTGCCGCCCCGGCGACGAGAGGCCCTTCGCGACGTCGACGAACAAGCGGCCGCCGGCGTCGAACATCGGCGCCATCGCCACGAGCTGGAACAGCGACCGCCCGAGCGGCTTCATCGCGTCCGTCATCATCTGTTGATGCCCGACCGACACGTAGACGTGCGGGTCGTCGTCTCCACGCACGGGGATCGGGAACAGCGTCGTGATCGGCCGGCTCTGCACGATCGAGAAGCAGCCGTCGGCGAAGCACCACTCGATGTCCTGCGGGCGTCCGAAGTGCGCCTCGATCGTGCGGCCGATCCGCTCGAGCTCGACGATCTGCGCGTCCGTCAGCACACGCGACACGACCTTGCGATCGACGATCGTCCCGTCGCGCACGCGATAGACGTCCGGGTTCACGCGCCCCGAGACCAGCGCGTCGCCCAGGCCGAGCGTCGCGTCGATCGACGACACCTTCCGATGGCCGCTCGTCGGATCTGCCGTGAACAGCACGCCGGCCGCGGCCGCCGGCACCATCTCCTGCACGACGACGGCGAGCCGCACGCGATCGTCGTGGATGCCGTGCTGCGCGCGATACGCGACCGCGCGCGGCGTGGCGAGCGACGCCCAGCACCGCTCGACGTGCTCGACGATCGCGTCCGCGCCGACGACGTCCAGGTACGACTCGTACTGGCCCGCGAACGACGCGGTCGGCAGATCCTCGGCGGTCGCGCTCGAGCGCACGGCATAGGCGCGGTCCTCGGCGACCGCGCGGCGGATCTCCTCCGCGAGATCCGTGCGTCCGAACGCCTCCGTCGTCACGCAGAAGCCGTCGGGTACGCGAATCCCCGAGATCCGCGTGAGCTCGCCGAGGTTCGCGGCCTTGCCACCGACGAGATCGATCATCGTGCGGTCGATCTCGCGCAGATCGATCACGGTGCGCTTCATGCGGACCGTGATCGCAGACGCCGCCCATCGTTGGAAGCTTGTTCCCCTCGCCGCGTTTTGAGAGACTGACCGTGGGAAGAGGTCACGCCGCGCGGCCGCGACAGAGCAGCTCGCGCCAGTGCGCGCGGTCGTACGACGCCGGCGCCGTGGTCGCGAGGAAGTCGCGGAGCACGGCCATGAAGCGGACCGGATCCGTGCGGTGCGGGTAGTGACCCGCGCCTTCGAAGACCTCCAGGCGGCTCCCGGGCATCGCGGCGTGCGCGATGCGCGCGTGCGCGAACGGGACGATCGCGTCGCGCGTGCCCCACACGAGCAGGATCGGCATGCCCTGCGCGAGGTAGCAGCGATCCAGGAGCGTGACGTGCTGGCCGCGCCAGTCGACGACCGCGCGCAACGTTCGCACGAACGCGCGGCGCGAGACGACATCCGGCAGCGCCGAGAAGACGCGATCGAGATCGACGCGATCGATCCCGAGATCGGTGTCGAGCTTCTCGAGCACGTGGAAGAGCGCGCGCCCGATCGCGCGCGTCGCGCGCAGGCGCAGGAGCGGCAGGACGAGATCCGCGTTCGGCGCCGCCGCGACCCGCAGGAGCGGATGGACCTCGCGCCCGACGCCGCCGGTCGCGACCAGCGCGACGCGCTCGCACCTCTCCGGATACTGATACGCGAACTGCATCGCGATGCCGCCGCCGAGCGAGTGCCCGACGACGGTCGCGCGCTCGATGCCGAGCACGGTCAACAGATCCCGCATCGCGTTCGCGTACCCGCCGACCGAGTAGTCCGCGCGCGGCTTGTCGCTGCGGCCGTGGCCGAGCAGATCGGGCGCGACCACCGTGTGATCGCGCGCGAGCTCCGCGATCAGCGGGCGCCAGGTGTCGTGGCGATCACCGATGCCGTGGACGAGGAGCAGCGCCGGCCCGCGCCCCACGTGTACGAACGCGCGGCGGTAGCCGTGGATGGTCCGATACTGCACGTCCACGCGCGAACGGTATCAAGCCCCGCGCGCGCGCGAACAAGTAAGTTCAGTTCACCACCGTCGGCGCGCACGTCGACACGCCGGCGCCGACGATCACGTACGGGATGTTGTCGAACCCCGACACGATCTCGTACTGCTTGGTCGCGCGGTTGATGCGGCGAACCGTCGAGATGAGGTTGGTGCCGGTGCCCGTCGGATCGGTCGTGACGAAGATATAGAAGTATCCGCCCCATTGCGCGAACGCCCAGGCGCGCACGGTGCCGCCGAGGCCGTTGGGGATGCTCCACTTGGCGCCGATCTCGGTGCCCGCGTTCTTGTCGAGCTGCACGACGAACGCGCTCGACACCCCCGGGAAGAAGCCGAAGAACTCGGCCGCGCCGGTGCCGGTCAGCTCGGGCGACAGCTCGCCGTCGTTCGGCAGGTTGCCGTTGCCGGTCGCCGTCATCGGGTCGAGCGGATCGACGACGCGCAGCTTGCCGCCCGGCGTCGCGGTCACGTCACCGCCGCCGATGTAGAGCTTCTCGGTGTTGCCGCCCGCTTGATCGGTGACGAAGCCCATGCCGAACAGCTCCATGCCGTTCTGGCCCTTCGTGTACGGCGTGATGCCGAGGCCGGTGCCCGTGCACGCCGCGGTCTTGGTCGAGACGTTGAAGATCTCGCCGCTGGTGTAGAGGACCCACGCGACCGCGTTGCGATCGATGCCCATCGAGAACGGCGTCGCGGGGCCGGGCGCGTTCGCCGCCCAATCGGGCCACGACGCACCGGCCGGGCAGCCGAGCGTGCCGATCACGTGGAAGGCCGCCGTCGGGCCGTTCGGGATCTTGCGCGGGTCGAAGGAGAGCAGCTCGTTGTTCTCGTCGACGACATAGATGAGGTCGACGCCGTCGGCGGTGCAGACGCGCGAGCACATGCCGGCCATGCAGCCCTCGCCGTCGGCGCAGGTCTGCACGACGCTGCCGAAGGTGCCGTCGGCGTTGCACGCGACGACCGTGTTGCCGTTGCACGCGTTGCCGCCGTTCGCGTTCGGATCGCAGTCGACGCAGCCCTTGGTCGCGTCGCACGCGTTCGCGCACGTCTGCGTCACCGTGAAGTGCCCGCCGGTGCAGGTCTGGAAGTCGTTGTTGAAGCAGCGGGTCTCGCTGCCGCTGCAGGTGTCGTTGGATCCGGCGTCGACCCCGTTGTGATTGGTCGGATTGCCAGGTCCACAGGCGGCAACGAGGAACAAGATCGCGACGGCGCGGCGCATGGGACTGTTATCGCACGCGGCGCGGGTCGCACGCGATGGCATGCGCTGACGCGAGACGTCGTGACCGAGGCCACGGTGCTACAACCGCGGGCATGAACGAGAAACGGGGGCTCGCGGTCGCGGCGACCGCGATCATCGCGCTCGGCGCGGGGCTGATCGCATACCGCTGGATCGTGCTCGGCTTCACATGGAGCGGGCGCGGCTCGACCGTGATGCTGGGCGTCTCGATCGGCGCGGTCGTCGCCGGCTCGCAGATCGCGCGCGCCACCACCGAGGCGATGAAGCGCGTGCCGTGGTGGCTGCGGATCGTCGTGCTCGTCGGCGGGCTCGCGATCGGCGGCGGCATCGGCTTCGCGATCGCGCCGACGATCGCGCACGTCGCGCTCGACGACTACGAGGCCGGCAACATCACGCTCGGCCTGCCGTCCGGCGAGCGGATCGAGTCGAGCGGCAAGACCTACGTCAAGAACGCCGGCGGCTTCGAGAGCCTGGTCGGCGTGACCTGGCAGGTGGGCTCGCTCGATCCCGCGACGATGAAGGCGGTCACCTCCGCGCTCGCCGCGGGCATGCAGGGATCGGTGAAGGCGATCGATCACGACGACTTCGTCGTCGGAGTCGGGGGCGACGCGATCGCGCACCAGTCGGCGACGATCGAGAAGGACGGCGGCCTGGGGTGGATGACGATGTTCACGTGCGGCCAGAACCTGTACGGCGTGTACACGTTCGGGCACGGCGCCGAGACCTTGCAGCGTCGCGTGCTCGCGACCGTGCACTGCAACGCGAAGGCGACCGACAAGCCGGCCGAGGTGCCGGTCGCGTTCGATCCTCCGCCCGGTTGGCAGTCGGCGCCGACCGACCCGGGCCAGCTCGCGTGGGCCAACCAGGACGCCGCGTTGATGGTGCGCCCGGTCGACTCGGTCCCCGACGACAAGTTCGCCGACGTCATGCGAGCGATCGGCCCCGCGATGGGCGGCTCGATCGATCTCGGCGCGATGCGCGTCGAGCAGGGCCGCTCGTTCTGGAGCGGATCGATGACCGTGCAGGGCGAGACGATGTCCGCGCTGATCTCGCAGTGGCCGTGCGGCAACGATCAGGCGCTGATGGCGATGTACCTGCACGCGCCCGGCACCGACGAGCAGCCCGGCGTCGAGACGATCATGCGCGTGCAGTGCAAGCGCTGATCGATCTGATCGATCGCGTCACTCGTGGCCGGCGGTGAGCGACGCCGTGTCGTCCTCGAAGCCGATCGAGTTCTTGAAGATCGCGGAGCCCTTCAGGATGGGCAGGCTGGTCGCGCCGTCGGTCCACGTCGACAAGCGCGCGGTGACGTCGACCTCGAGCTCGCTGCCGCGATCGAAGACCAGGTGGACGTCGTCGCCGGCGATCGCACCGTCGACCGCGCCGCCGTAGTCGGTGGTCGCGCAGCGCCAGGTGCCGTCGACGTGCTGATCGGCGAAGACGATCAGATCGAACGTCCCGTCGCACTGGCTCTTCAAGCGCGACGACGAGTAGATCCCGGACAGCGAGTAGTCCCAGGTGCCGTCGACCTGCGACGACGTGTCTTGTGCGGCGCACGCCGCGACGAACGCGAGCATGGATGCGATCCAGCGCATGAGTCCTCCCGACCTGGTCGGTTATACCCGCCGCGCGGCCGCGATGCGAGCGCGGGCACGCGCGTGCGCCAGATCCGTCGTCGTGCGGCCGGTGTCGCGCGACTCACGCAGGAGCGCGCCCGCGGTCGCGGCCAGCGCATCGATCAGCGGCGTGCGATCGGCGAGCTTCATCACCGACGCGCCGATGCCGTCGATCACGGCGCCGGCGGACGCGAGCACGTCGGGCACGACCAGCACGCCGCGATCGTGGAGCACGTGCGCCGCGCGATCGTCGGCGAAGACGTTGTTGGCGGCGCCGCACACGCCCCACGCCGGGATCCGCGCGGCGAGCGCGCCGTCGACGACGCCGCCGATCGCGCAGGGCGCGAGCAGATCCGCGGGCGAGAGCAACAGCTCCTCGGGCCGCACGATCTCGCAGCCGATCTCGCGCGCGATCGCGATCTCCCGCGCGGCTTCGACGTCGGCGATCGAGATGCGCGCGCCGTGCGCCGCGAGCGCGCGCGCGACCGCCGCGCCGATCGCGCCGGCGCCTTGGATCGCGACGCGCATCTCACCGATCGATCCGGATCCACCGTGCGCGTCGGCGCACGCGATCGCGCAACCGGCGAGCCCGCGCGCGACCGCGGCCGCGAGGTTGCGCTCGTCGGTGTGGACGAAGCGCGTCGCCGAAGCCATGACGTCGAGATCCGCCGCGTGCGTGCCGAGATCTCCTGCCGTGCGGAACGCGCCGCCGAGCGCCTCGATCGCCTCGCCGAGCACGTGGAACGCGCGCGCGCGATCGAGCCCCGCGTGATCGATCACGACCGCCTTGCCGCCGCCGGCGTCGAGCCCGGCGAGCGCGCACTTGATCGTCATCGCGTGCGCGAGCCGCGCGCAGTCCTTCACCGCGGCGATCGCGCTCGGGTACGCGCGCGTGCGCACGCCGCCGGCCGCGGGCCCGAGCGTGGTGTCGTCGATCACGATCACCGCCTCGAGCCCGGCCTTCACGTCGCGCACGACGTGCGCGTGCGGGATCTGCAGCGAGTGGACCGCGTCCTCGAGGAAGCCGACGGTCGCGCTCATCATCAGATCAGGTGCGGGTGAACGTCTGCGCGGTCGCGGTCGGCTCGTCGCCCGACGACGAAGATCCGATCGTGCCGCGCGGCTCGGTCGACACCACCGTCACCTCGCGCGCGGTGATCAGCATCGAGTCGATCACGCGCACGATCTGATCGACGTTGCGCGCGGTCCACTCCGGGTGATCCGCGAGCTCGAGGTGCGGGCTGTGCCCGCCCGACGCGACGCGATGGATCTGCGCCGCGCCGAGCCCGAGCTCCGCCGCGACGCGATCGAGATCCGGCTCGTCGATCCAGCTGTCGTCGAGGCAGGCGAGGATCGCGAGCCGGCGCTGGCGCCCGATCTTCGGCGGCGACTTGCGGAACGCGGAGAGCAACCGCGCGTAGACCGGGCCCGGCATCTTGAGCGACTCGGTGCGGAACAGCTCGCGCATCTCCTCGCTCAGGATCACGAGGTTCGGATCGTTCTTCGCCGCCCAGTTGACGATCGTCTTGCGCAGCCACGGCACGCGGCTGAACACCGACGTCGCGCGCGCGAGCCGCCGCATCGTGCGCGCGAGCCGCGCGTTGTGGCTGACGAGCACCGGGTTGATCAGCACGCGCGAGACGTGCGGGCCGATGTCCTCGTCGGTGAGCGCGAGCAACGACGTCGCGCCCATCGAGTGGCCGACCAGCGCGACCGGCATCTCGCCGAGCCCGAGCAGCGCGCGCAGGCCCTCGGCGCTCTTGCCCATCGAGGAGAGCTCGACCTGCTCCGGGGTCGGCACGCCGTTGAACTGCGTCTCGCCGAAGCCGTGCAGGTCGGGCGTGATCACGACCGCCTGCGCGTTGTCGCGGCAGAGCGCGGGCGCGACCGTCGTCCAGACCTCGCGCGTGCCGCTGTAGCCGTGCACCAACACGCACGCCTCGGCGGCGCGCGCGAGCATGCGCGGATCGGTGATCGGCCCGAGCCGCGCCGTCGAGGCCCACACCGTGAAGCCGACGTCGACGAGCCCGCGCTCGCGCAGGAACGCGTCGACGCGATCAGCGCCGAGATGATGCGCGAGCTCGCGCAAGCGATAGTCGGCGCGCGCGAGATCCGCCGCGATGCGCCGCACGCGATGCGCGCCGGCGAGCCACGCGTACGGCTTCGCGCTGCGCGCCTCGGCGGCGAGCTTCCACGCGGTCGCGTGCTCGCCGAGATCGATCGCGCCGATCGCGTCGGCGAACGCCTCGCAGCTGACGAACCGCGCGGAGGGATCGAGCTGCGTCGCGCGCGCGAGCGCGTCCTTCAGCGCGCGCGGCAGATCGGGCAGCTCCTCGAGCGCGCGCTCCGAATCCGGCGCGGCGACGCCGCACGCGAGCATCTCGAGCAGCGTGCGACCGAGCGCGTACTGATCCGCGGCCGGCCCGACCCGCGCGCCGCGCCGCTGCTCGGGCGCCATGAAGCGCGGCGTCCCCGCGATGCGATGCTTGGTGTCCTCGTCGGCGAAGGTCGCGACGCCGAAGTCGGCGAGGTACGCGTTGCCGCGCGCGTCGATCAAGATGTTCGACGGCTTGACGTCGCGGTGCACGACGCCGCGCTCGTGCGCGTGGTGCAGCGCCGACGCGATCTGGCGCGTGATGCGCACCGCGGTCGCCGGATCGATCGGCGTCTGCATGCGGCGCGCGAGGTTCGAGCCCTCGATGAAGGCGGTGACGAGGAAGTCGTCGCCGACCTCGACGACCGGCACGATGTGCGGATGCGCGAGCCGCGCGATCGCGCGCCCCTCGCGGCGGAAGAACTCCTGCACCGGCCCCGCGACGAACGGCGAGACGCGCTTCACCGCGCCGAGCGTCTGCGCGATCGCGTGCTGGCCGAGCCACACCTCGCCCATGCCGCCCGATCCGATGCGCCGGATCAGCGTGTAGCTGCCCACTCGCTCGGGCAGCATCGCGGCGTGGGGGGTCGCCATCGCGAGTTAGTGTAGCCTCGTCGTGTGCTGAAGGTGCCGCTGAATCCGCCGCAGTTCGCCTGCGTGGTCGCCGCCGACGCGACGCGCGGCATCGGCAGGGACAACG
>DATJIA010000075.1:0-17583 GCA_035493675.1 Kofleriaceae bacterium
CGCCCGCACCAACGCGAGACGCTCGCCGAGCGCAAGATGAAGTTCTCGCCCGATCCGTCGGAGGACGAGCTCGATCTGCACATGCAGGAGTCGCGCGAGGGATCGTCGGGCGGCTACGGCTCCGCCGGCGGCGGCTGCGGATGCAACTGATGCGCGCGCTGATCATCGCGATCGTGTGCGCGAGCGGCGTCGCGCGCGCCGACACCGGCTTCGAGTCGAAGGTGCAGGTCTACGCCGACGACGACCACACGACGGTGGTGTCGCCGACCGTGAGCGCGACCGCCGACGTCACCGCCGACACCAACGTCTCGCTCGGCTACCTCGCCGACGTCGTGACCTCGGCGTCGGTCGACATCGTCACGCAAGCCTCGCCGACGACGATCCACGACACGCGCCACCAGGTGTCCGCCGGCGCGTCGCACGTCTTCGGCGCGCTCACGCTCCGCGGCGGGTACTCGTTCTCGCAGGAGAACGACTACCAGTCGAACACGTTCAACGTCGGCGGCTCGCGCGAGCTGAACGACAAGGACACCACGCTCGCGCTCGGCTACACGCTGTCGCTCAACGCGGTCGGGCGCGCGGGCGATCGCAACTTCGAGCAGGACCTCGACGTGCACATGGTGTCGGCGTCGTGGACGCAGATCGTCTCGCCGTCGCTGGTCACGCAGGTGAGCTACGAGCTCGGCGGCGCGTTCGGCTTCCAGTCGAGCCCGTATCGGTTCGTGCCGATCCGCGCCGGCTTGGACGCGATGCCGACCGAGTCGATCGCGGAGACCGATCCGGACACGCGCTGGCGCCACGCGCTGGTCGTCGCCGCGAACCGCGCCGTCTTCGACGACAGCTCGATCCAAGGCGACTACCGCATCTATCACGACACCTGGGGCATCACGAGCCACACGATCGGCGCGCGTTACTTCGTCAACTTCGGCAAGAAGGTCGAGCTGCGCCTGCGCTCGCGCTTCTACACGCAGAACGCGGCGAGCTTCTACCAAGCGGTCTACACGTCGCCGCAGCAGTACATGGCGTACGACCGCGAGCTGTCGCCGCTGTGGTCGGAGACGATCGGCGGCAAGCTGATGTACCAGATGACCGATCGCCTCGAGGCCGAGGCGAAGCTCGACGTCTTCTATTACAGCTACTCGGACTTCCCGCCGCTCTCCTCGCGCACGGGCGCGAACGTCGGCGTCGGTCTGTCCCTGACATATTGACCTGCTAAGTTTCGGGCATGGACCCGGAGCAGCCGGATCGCGACACGTGCGAGATGCTGCTCGCGGAGCTCGCGAAGTTGGTCGCGGCGGGCGGATGGGAGCGGTTCGCGCGGCCGCCGGTGGTCCCGGGCGCCGGCGCGTTCCCCGATCCGTACGAGGCGACGCCGGCGGGCGTCGGCACGATCGCGCGGCGGTTGATCGCGCACGCGGGCGAGGGCGATCTCGCGGTGACGATCGTCGATCGGCGCGCGGAGGCGGGCCGAGGCCCGCAGGACAAGAAGGTGCCGACCGAGCTCGAGCTCACGTCGGTCGAGGAGCGGCGCGCGCGCTTCGATCTGTATTCGATCGGCGACGACGAGGTCGCGGGGACGATCGCGCACGAGGTCGGCACCGCGCTCGCCGCGCGCTGGCAGACGCCCGACGCGCCGTACCGCGGCGTGGTCGCGTCGGTGATCGATCGCGACGCGCGCTGGCGCGGATCGATCGCGGCGGTCTACGCGGGGCTCGGCGTGCTCGCGGCGAACGCGGCGTTCCAGGAGTACAAGCTCGGCCGCTATCAAGCGCACCTCGGCTACGCGCCGGTCGACTACGAGATCGTGAAGGCCGGGCAGCTCACGGTCGACGAGATCGCGTACCTCGTCGCGGTGCAGGCGATCGTGCGCGACGGCGTCGTGCCGAAGGGGCTCGGCGGCGTGCAGACCGACGTCGTGCGCGCCTGGATCGACGCGCTCCGCGATCGCGCGGGCGAGCTGCGCGCGATGCTCGGCGTGCCGGATCCGGCGCCGCCGCTCGCGCGCGACGCGCCCGGCGCGCTGCCGCCGGCGTCCGAGCTCGTCGTCGCCGGTGACGTCGAGCCGCCGCCGCGCCGCGTGTTCCGCATGCCGTCGACGCGTGCCGGCCTCGGCGTGCTGGTCGGCATGGTCGCGCTCGGCGTCGGCGCCGGCGCGGTCGGCGCCGGCCGCGGCGCGATCCCGATCGTGATCGCGGGCGGCGCGATCGCGGGCGCCGCGATCGGCAGCCGCTCGCGCCTCGATCGCTGCTCGTCGTGCGTGCACGTCCTCCCGAGCGGCTCGGTCGCGTGCCCGCACTGCGGCGGCGAGATCGCGGGCCTGCTCACCTCGCGCGCCGACGCCCTCGACGTCGAATAGCGCCCGGCACGACGCGGCAAATCTGCGACGTGGATCGAGGCGCGACCTCCGTTTAGTATCGACGCGATGATCGGTGAGGTGCTGGGCAACTATCGCGTCCTCCAGAAGATCGGAGAGGGCGGGATGGGTGCGGTCTATCTGGCCGAGCACCAGCTGATCGGCCGGCAGGCGGCGCTCAAGGTGCTCTTGCGCGAGATGTCGCATCGGCAGGATCTGGTGACGCGCTTCTTCAACGAGGCGCGCGCGGCGACCGCGGTCAAGCACCCGGGCATCGTCGAGATCTACGACTTCGGCTACCACCACGACGGCAGCGCGTACATCGTCATGGAGTTCCTCGAGGGCGAGAGCCTGCAGATGCGCCTGCGCCGCGCGGGCACGCTGCCCGAGGCGCGCGCCGCGGCGCTGTGCCGCCAGGTCGCGGGCGCGCTCGGCGCCGCGCACGGCAAGGGCATCGTCCACCGCGATCTCAAGCCCGACAACATCTTCATCGTCCGGGATCCGGACATCGCGGAGGGCGAGCGCACCAAGATCCTCGATTTCGGGATCGCGAAGCTCGCGACCACCGAGCTGCCCGCCGGCGCCACGCCGATGACCCGCACGGGCATGGTGATGGGCACGCCCGCGTACATGAGCCCCGAGCAGTGCAAGGGCGCCGGCGCGGTCGACGCGCGCGCCGATCTGTACGCGCTCGGCTGCATCCTGTTCGAGATGGTGTGCGGGCGCGCGCCGTTCGTCGCCGAGGGCGCGGGCGAGGTGATGGCGCAGCACATCTATGCGCCGGTGCCGCAGCCGAGCTCGCTCAAGCCGGTGACGCCCGCGCTCGAGCAGGTGCTCTTGCGCGCGCTCGCGAAGGAGCCGGCGCATCGCTTCCAGTCCGCGGACGAGATGATCCACGCGCTGCAGATCGCGGTGCCGTCGGGCACGTTCCCGCGCGCGGGCTCGACCGACGCGACGGTGATGGGCGGCGTCGGCGCGCCGACCATGCCGACGCCCGCGCACTACACCCCGGCGCCGGTGCACGTCTCGGCGCCGACGACGCTCAACGCGGCGACCGGCGCGACCTCCACGGCGAACGTGGCGGCGGTGAAGCGGCGCGGATGGATCATCCCGATGGTCGCGGTGGCGGTGGTGGCGGGAGGCGCGATCGCGATCGTGGCGGGGACCCGCGGATCGAAGGGCGCCGCGGCCGGATCGGGATCGGGATCGGCATCGGGGTCGGCATCGGCATCGGGATCGGGATCGGGATCGGCGCCGGCACCGAAGCCCGAGCCGCCGCCGGCACCGAAGCCCGAGCCGCCGCCGACTCCGCCCGCGGCTCCCGCCAAGATCACGATCAAGCTCTCCTCCGATCCGCTCGGCGCCGACGTCTATCGCATGCCGCAGGGCGTGCGCGTCGGCACGACGCCGCTCGCGCTGCCGATGGACGCGATGTCCGGCGAGGTCGTGCTGATCGTGAAGAAGCGCGGCTACGTCGATCAACAGCTCGCGGTCGCCGCCGATCACGACAGCGATCAGACGATCGCGCTCGCCAAGATCGCGGCGGCCAAGCCACCGCGTCCGCCGAAGCCGAACGGATCCGGAACGAGCGCGGGCTCGGGCAGCGGCTCCGACGGCTCGCTCGATCCGTTCGACAAGCTCAAGGGAGGCCACCGATGACGCGCTTCGTCCTCGCGCTCGCGATCCTGCTGTGCGCGCCGGCCGCGCTCGCGCAGACCCCCGCGAAGAAGCCGCCGTCGCAGAAGCAGCTCGATCAGGCGCGCGCGCACTTCAAGGCCGCCGAGGCGGCGAAGGCCAAGAAAGACTTCCAGACCGCGGCGGTCGAGTACCTCGCCGCCTACGAGCTGTTCGAAGATCCCGAGTTCTTCTTCGACACCGCCGAGGTCTACAAGCTCGCCGGCGACGAGCCGAACGCGCTCACCTATTACGAGAAGTACCTCGAGCTCGATCCGACCGGCCGCGGCGCCGCCGCCGCCAAGGCCGCCGCCGACGAGCTGCGCCGATCGATCGCCGCGAAGCAGGACGCCGCGAGGAAGGCGGCCGACGAGGCCGCCGCGAAGAAGGCCGCCGACGACGCCGCGGCGAAGAAAGCCGCCGACGACGCCGCCGCGCTGAAGAAGCAGCAGGACGAGCAGCAGGTCGTCGCGCCGGTGCCGTCGCCGTCGTCGCCGGGCAAGGGGCTGCGCGTCGCGGGCCTCGCGACCGGCGCGGTCGGCGTCGTCTCGCTCGGCGTCGGGATCGCGTTCGGCGCGAAGGCGAGCTCGATCAGCGACGAGCTGTCGAAGGCCGACACCTTCGATCAAGCGCGCTACCAAGAGGGCAAGGACGCCAACCGCAACATGTACGTCTTCACCGGCGTCGGCGCCGCGGCGCTGGTCGCCGGCGGCGTCCTCTACTACCTGGGCAGCCACGCGACCGCCGATGGCGAAGCGCCGGCGGTGACGTTCGCGCCGATGATCGACTCGCAGCAGATCACCTTCACCGCCGCCGGGCGCTTCTAGGAGGACCGCATGACGCTCGCACGCATGACCGTCCTCGCCGCCGTCGCGCTCGCGGCCGGCTGCTTCAACCCGAAGTTCAAGGACAACATCCAGTGCGGCGCGAACGGCGAGTGCCCGCCCGGCACGAGCTGCGGCGCCGACGACCACTGCCACGCGGGCGTCGCCGACGCGCCGCAGGAGCCGGAGATCGACGCGCGCGCCGACGCCGACCTGCCCGACGCGCGCCCCGACGCGATGCCGGTCGGCTGCCAAGGCGACGGCGACTGCCAGACGCCGCCGGACCTGTGCTTCACGGCCGGCACGTGCAACACGACCACGCACGAGTGCGACTTCCCGGCGGTCGATTGCTCCGGCTCCGCCGACGAGTGCAACAACGCCGCGTGCGATCCGGCGCAGGGCTGCATCAAGGATCCGGCGCCGAAGAACGGGATCCCGTGCGGCAACGGCAAGGTGTGCGGCGCGTTCGGCGCCTGCGGCGGCTTCGCGAGCACGTGCGACTCGTCGGGCGATCAGACGCGCGACTGCACGGTCTCGACCTGCCAGGCCGGCACCTGCACCGACACGCCGACGACCGAGACGCAGGCGTGCTCGCGCGCGACCGAGGGCGCGACCTGCGGCGGCACGTCGGTGACCAACTGTGGCGCGTGCACCGGCTCGTCGCAGGGCGGCTGCGCGCTCGACGGCGTCGAGACCTGCACGTGCACCGAGATGAAGTGCATGAGCGACTCGTGCCAGCCGGTCTCGAGCTCGTGCCAGCAGAGCGGCTGCGCCGAGCTCGCGTCCGGCGACGTCTGCGGCGCGACCGCGGGCGGCTGCCCGAGCGGCACGTTCAAGGACAAGTGCTGCAGCTCGACGCACCTGTGCAGCCTGGTCTGCTCGACCTGCCAGTGACGTGACTACGCCACGCGGCGCGGGGCGCCCGGGCGCATGCGGCCGAGCAGCGCCGCCGGAGAATCGGAAGGGCCGGCTTCGATCAGCTGCACGCCGTGCTTCGCGAAGAACTTCCGCGTCGCGTCGAGCGCGTGGCGCGATTCGCGCGTGAAGGCCGAGCGCACGCGCGCGCCGCGCTCGGTCGTCGCGGGCGCCGTGAAGCGCGCGAGCGACGGCACCATCGCGATCACCTGACCCGCGCCGCGACGCGCGCGGGCGAGCGCGCGCGTCGTGATCGCTTCGTCCTCGCGGATCGCGTGGAGGTTCGACACGATCAGGATCGAGTCGGGGCGGCCTTCGCTGACCGCGCGCTCGAGCGCCTGCGCGAAGCCGGCGGCGCGCCCGCCGTGCTCGGCGTCGCGGCGATACGGCAGCTCGATCCCGCGCAGGCGGCAGAACAAGCGCAAGGGCGCGAGCTGCGGGTCGCCCTCGGCCGACAGGTGCACGCGCGACCACCACCACTGGGGCGCGAGCGAACGTCCACGTCCGGCGCCGCCGCGTCCGCCCATCGACTCGAGCAGCTTCGCGATCATCCCGTTCATCGCGGCGAGATCGTAGAGCTGACCGTCGGGCCCGGCCTGGATGTGGTTCCAGCGCGGATCGTCGAGCGCGGGCGGCACGCGCACGCGCACGTCGTACGCCTCTTGATGCGACAGGTAGCGCGCGACCGTGGCCACGAGCTCCGACGGCGTGACGTCGGTCAGATCTTCGTCGACGACGGTCTGGCCGTCGAGCAAGCGATCGACCAGCTGCAGCCAGTGGTGTCGCCCCGAGCCAGGCCCGAGCTCGACGACCACGCGGGTGTCGAAGCCGACCAAGGACGCGCGATCGCCGCGCTCGAGCGCCGCGCGTCCGATCGCCGACGCGGTGTCGATCGCCCAGTCGAGCGGCGCGCGCCCGGCGGCGCCGCCGCGCATGCGCGCGCCCATGTCGACGACCAGCGCGTGGTGCGCGACGATCTCGGTCTCGAGATCCTTCACCATCAGCTTCTGCCGGCGCGCGGTCGCCTTCCACGCGATGAACTTGAACGGATCGCCGTGCGCGTGATCGCGCAGCTCGCGGAGCTCGCCGGCGAGCCCGCGCCGCCGCACCTGGTGCTGACCGACCTGCTCGTGCGCCGAGCCGAGCGCGGGGCGCACGTTGCGTCCCGCCGGCAGCGCGCGCGGGAACACCTTCACAGCGATCGGGTTCGGGAAGTACGCCTGCACCTCGAACAAGCCGAGCGCGTCGCCGAGGACGAGCACGGCGCCATGCAGGACGTGATAGCCGGAGCTCGCCGCGCGGACGCTCGTCGCGACCTCGACCTGCATGCCCGCGGTCACCGTCGCGGTCGCGACCGGCTCGACGAACAAGGACGAGCCGGTCAAGACGCGCGTCGACAAGACGCGCAGCGGCCGCGCGCCGTGGTTGCGAAACGCGATGTGCAGGAGGAACGGCCGATCCGCCGCGAGCGAGCCGCCCGGTTGATCGCCCGGCGGCACCCACCACGACAGCTCGATCTTCTTCCGGCGCAAGAGGACCGCGGTCGGATAGAACGCGAGGTACGCCGCCGCGAGCGCCGACAAGCCGACGCCGCCGAGCGCGACGATCGGCGGCAGCGCGTGCAGCGCGCCGACGAGCAGGACCAGGATCGAGCTCGAGAGGATCAGCTTCCCACGCGTGGCGAGCGACGGGATCATGGAGGCCTATCGCCGCGGCGTCTTGTACGCGACCTTGTCGAGCGCCTCGGCGACCACCGCGACGCCGGTCGCGCCCTCGAGCTCGGCGTCGGGCGTGACCAGGATGCGGTGCGAGAGCACGAGCGGCGCGAGCGCGCGGACGTCGTCGGGCAGCACGTAGTCGCGCCCGCGGATCAGCGCGATCGCCTTCGACGCGTGCAAGAGCGCCAACGCCGCGCGCGGCGATGCGCCCAGGTACACGCGCCCGTGCGCGCGCGTGAACGCGGTCAGCCCGAGGATGTAGTCGAGCAGCTCCTCGGCGACGTAGACGTCCTGCGCGAGCGCCTGCATGCGCAGCACCTGATCCGGACCGACGACCGCGTGCACCGGCGGCGGCGGGCGATCGTAGGTCATGAGCATCCGCTTCTCGTCGGCCGCCTCGGGGTAGCCCATGCGCAGCTTGATCAAGAAGCGATCGACCTGCGCTTCCGGAAGCGGATACGTGCCCTCCTGCTCGATCGGGTTCTGCGTCGCGAGCACGATGAACGGCGAGCCGAGCTGCTTGGTCTCGCCCTCGATCGTGACCTGGTACTCCTGCATCGCCTCGAGCAGCGCCGACTGCGTCTTCGCCGGCGCGCGGTTGATCTCGTCGCCGAGCAGCACGTTGGTGAAGACCGGGCCCTCGCGCAGGACGAACGTGTTCGTCCGCATGTCGAGGATGTACGTGCCGGTGATGTCCGACGGCAGCAGATCCGGCGTGAACTGGATGCGGCGGAAGTTGCAGCCGAGCGTCTGCGAGAACGCCTTCACGAGCGTCGTCTTCGCGATGCCCGGGTAGCCCTCGATCAAGACGTGGCCGCGCGCGACCAGCGCGGTCAACAAGGCCTCGGTCGTCGACGGCGCGCCGATGAAGGCCTTGCCGACCTCGTCGAGGATCGCCTTCGCGATGTCGCCGACCTGGGTGAGATGCTCTTTCGCGATTCCCTGCACGGCCTTCAAGGTTCGAGCTCCTCGCCCAGCGTACGATAGAGCGCGCGCGCCTCCTCGTACAGCCGATCGAATTCGTAGCGCGAGACGTGGGCGCCGCCGTAGGGCGCGGCGGCCTGGCTGCGGCTGGGCAGCTCGCGCAGCCGCGAGTACATGCGCGCGAACGCCTCGGCCGCCTTCGGGCCGCGCGCGTCGTGCACCGCCGAGACCAGCTCGGCCTTGCTCATGCCGTAGAGCGGATCCTTCACGTTGATCGCGTGCGCGATCGCGGCGGCGACCGAGTCGCGCAGGACCGCGGCCGCGACGCGCAGGTTGGCGTCGCCGCCGTCGACGAGCGCGATCGCGCGGCCCGGCTCGTCGGCGGGCTCGGGCCGGGTGAAGCGCAGCCACGCGCCGTCGACCGCGCCCTTGCGCCAGAGCGGCATCGCGAACAAGGCCGCGATGATCAGGACCACCGCGAGGATGCCGGCGACCATGCGCATCGCGGGGCCGGTCAAGAGCCACTCGTTGCGCTCGTCGAGCCAGCGGTTGATGTCGCCCATCGCGCGGCCGAGCGAGCCGGCGCCGGCGTCGTCGATGAACGGCTTGGGATCGCCGTACATCGGGACGTCTCCGCGGAGCAGCACGACGCGTTTCGCGTGGCCGCGCCCGAGCCACTTGAGGAGGTTGGTCGAGAGCCGCAGGTTGCCGGGGAACTGCAGCATGCGGTTGATGAAGATCGACGGATCGGAGACGACCGCGAAGCGCCCGGGCCCGCGCTCGCCGGCGACGACGATCGCCTGGCCGCTGTCGAACGACACGACCGCGGTCGCGCCCTCGACGCGCGTCAGCACCGCCGGATGATTCGTCACCACGTGATCGACGCCGTCCGTGATCGGATGTTGCGCGATGTTCGACGCGATCGGCGCGTAGACGCGCTGATCCCAGTACGTGTCGCTCTTGGCCTCGCCGACCTCGGCGCGCACGAACCCCAAGCGCGCGAGCGCGTCCTTCGCCTCGCCGAAATCGTCGGCGATCATCGCCGAGCCGCCGGCCTCGAGGAACGACGCGAGCCGCTGCGGATCGACCCGCTGCATCGGATAGATCAAGACGAGGATGTCGCCGCGATCGAGCTCGCCCCATTGCAGCGCGGCGACCGGCACGACCTCGTAGCCCGCGCCCTCGGCGGTCGCGGCGAAGCTGGCGAGCCCGTTCCACGCGCGCGAGTTGGGATCGTAGTCGGGGATGTCCTCGGCGAACGCGCGCGCGCCGCACAGCAACATCAAGGCGACGACCAGCGCCTTCACGCCATCTCCCGGGCGAGCAGCGTCGCGGCCTGCTCGAGCGCGCGCAGGCCCGCCGAGATCGACGCCGGCCGCGCCAGCGCGAGCAGCGCGAAGTAGCCGTCGGCGACCGGCTTCACCAGCACGTCGTACTTGGTGTGCTCGACGACGAAGTACTGCGGCCCGCCGACGTGCAGCGTGTTGAACGCGCTCTCCAGGTTCGCGAGCACGACGCCGTAGTGCGCGGTCAAGGTCGCCCACTCGTCGCGATCGCGCTGCGTGAACGCGTCGACCATCTCGCCGTCGTGGGCGGCGAACGAGCCGCCGATCGCGCCGGGCGTGTGCTCGACCGCGTCTCGCAGGATGCGCGCGAACGGGCTCACTTCGCCCGCTCCTCGGGCTCGGCGAGCGCGGCCAGGCGATCCTCGTCGACGACGATGTTCGCGTTCTCGGCCTTCGCGAGATCCTCGGTCCACTGCTCGAACCACGCGTGGCGCAGCTCGGGGAAGAGCCACGCGCGCAGCTCGTCGGGCGTGGTCTCCAGCGCGGGCAGCTTCCCGACATAGAGGATGAGATCCCAGCCCCACTTGGTGCGCGCGGGCGGCGCGACCATGCCGATGTCGGGGATCGAGAACAACGGCGTCGTGAAGCTGCGCTCGCCGGGACCGTCGAGGCCGGTGCCGTACGGCTGCGCGCTCTTGTCGATCTGCTTGGCCCCGGCGACCGCGTCGGCGGCCTCGTAGAGATCGTCCGCGAACAGATCGCGCCGATCCTTCAGGCGATCGTAGACCGCTTGGATCAGCGCGTGCGCGGCGTCGTCGTCGGCGGGGGTCGCCTTGTCGCCCAGCGTCGCGCGCACGTAGACCGCGTAGCGGTACTCGGGGCGGTGCAGGCGCCACTTGAACTTCTCGTACGCGGCGTCGCGCAGCTCCTGCGGCAGGTCGTCGAACGTCGCGTAGTGATCGCGGAACTCGACGTCGACGAAGCGCGAGACCAGCGCGCGCCGATACGCGTCGCCGACGTCGGGATCCTGCTCGACGCCGCGGGCGAGCGCCGCGTGCGCGAGCAGCTCGAAGCCGATGCACTCGTCGAGCGCGTGCTTCGCGTCGGCGTGGTGCGCGGCGGCCTGGGTCGCGACGCACGATCCGTAGATCGGGTGGCCGTCGACCTTGGCGACGATCGGATCGTCCTTGCTGCGCGGCGTCTGGTCGATCGAGGGCAACGCGATCCTCGACGACCGCGCGTGCGGCTGCGACTTGCCGCTGCACGCGACGACGACGACGACGAGCGTGACCGCCGACCAGCGCATGATCAGTCGCGCTGCACGAGTGCGAGGCGGGCCATCTCCTTGCCGACCGAGATCACCGAGAGCCCGATCAGCATGACCAGGAGCGACGCGACGTAGTCGCGGCGCGCGAGGTACGCGATCGACTCGCGGAAGAAGAACATGCTGCCGCCGATGAGCGCGAGCGCGAGGATCTCGAAGAAATAGCGACGCACGGGCTCCTCACAGGTGTCGTAGCACGACGAGCGCGGCCATGAACGCGAGCGCCGCCGCGACGCCGAGGTAGAAGCGCGCGCGGGGACGACCCGACTCGGCCTCGGCGCGCGCGAGAGCGAGCTTGGTGACGAGATCGCGATCGCCGGTGCGATGCGGGCGCATCACGCCGAGGAACACGGTCAGATAGAGGAGGAGCCACAAGGCGATCACGCCGACGTCGACCATCGTCGTCATCAGCGCGACCCGGCCCGGGTACATGCCCTCGAGGTCGCCCTGGATCTCGCCGTCGAAGTTCGCCAGCCAGAGGAGCGTCGCGGGGAAGACGATCGTCAGCGCGAACAGGCCCCAGTAGACGCGCTCGCGGCGCTGCCAGCGCTCGGGGCGCGACGCCTGCGCCGAGGTCAGCTTGCGCTCGCTGATCGGCGCGGGCGGCTCGTGGAAGCTGGTGAAGAACGAGACGCCGAGCAGGTACGCGACGAAGCCGAGCGCGACGATCGTGAAGCGCACCGGCCCGTAGACGTGCGACGACGCCATCTGCGGCGAGACCGCGATCGGCACCAGCACCGCGGCGGGGAAGACGCCGAGCAAGACGACCTCGGTGCGGCGCAGGAGGCCGATGAGCAGCACGACCAGCGGCAGCGCGGCACACGCCTCGCGCGCGCCGCCGTGCAGCGCGCCGACGAACGCCGCCGGCAGGATCACGACCGAGATCCAGATGTTCAGGCCGAGCGCGAACGCGACGACGTCGGCGAACGCGCGCCACCTGCGCTCGGTCCCGGCGGGGAGCATGCGCCAGAGAGTAGCAGGGCTTTGGGCTTTGGGCTTTGGACTTCGGGCTATCGGATCTCGTGATCGTCGTCGAGGACCGCGAGGTCGCGGCGGGCGCCGAGGCGCTCGAAGACGGCGCGGGCCGCGGCGCGGGGCGCCGACGGATCGCGGCCGAGGAGCGCGAGCACGCGCGCGAAGGCGGCCTCGGTGCGCGCCTCCTCGAGCGCGTCGGTGCCGGCGACGATCGTCCGCGCGCGCTCGATCTCGTCGAGCGCATCTTGCCTCTGATCGAGCGCGCCGAGGACCGCGATGATCCGGCGCGCGATGCCCTGATCCATGCGCGAGCCCTGCTCGGTGCCGACCGCGAGGCTCTGCTGCGCCCAGCGCAGCGCGCCGGCGCGATCGCCGCGCGCCGCGCGGATGCGCGCCATGAACTGGAACGACTCGGGCAGGATACGGCGATCGCCGACGCGCTCGGCGCGCGCGATGCCGTCGGTGACGGCCTCCTCGGCTTCTTCGAGCGCGCCTTCCTCGAGCAGATATCCGCCGAGGTTCGACGCGACCAAGGCCGCGGTCGTGCGCGATCCGGTGCGCGCGCACAGACGATCCGCCGCGCGCGTGTGATCGATCGCGCCGGTCAGGTCGCCGAGCACCGACAAGACGACGCCGAGGTTGATGTGCGCGACCGTCTGCATGAAGAGATCGCCGACCTCCTCCGCGATCGCGAGGTTGCGCTCGTTGCAGCCGAGCTGATCGCGGAAGCGGCCCGCGCGCATGTACGTCGCGCCGAGCCGCGACAGCGCGTGCGCGAGATCGCGCTTGTGGGTCGTGCCCTCGAGCCGCGCGACCGCGCGCTCGCAGTGCGCGAGGCCGCGCTCGTCGCCGAGCTGGTAGCCGAGCACCCAGCCGAGCTGGCCGTCGAGGAGCGCCAGGATGCGCGGGTCGGCCTCGGCCCACGCGGCGCCGCCCCGTGTCACCGCGAGCGCGAGGCCTTGTTCGAAGCGCTCGATCGCTTTCGGCGCGTCGCCGCGGCGCGACGCGATCGTGCCGAGCTTGTAGAGGAGGTGCGCCTCGCGGGGCGCGTCGCCGCGCGCGAGCTCGAGCGCCTGCGCGTAGCACGTGTCGGCCTCGTCGAGGGTCGCGCCCTCGGCGGCGGCGTCACCGAGCATCTCGGCGAGCTCGCGATCGGTCGTGCCCAGCTGCGCGGCGCGGCGCAACGCGGGCGCGGCCTCGCGATACGCGAACAGCTCGAGGCACCGGCGCCCCGCGGATCGATACGCGAGCGCGGCGGCGGGCGCGTCGCCGGCGAGATCGCGATGGTGCGCGATCGCGAGCAGGACATCGGGATCGTCGGGCACCGCGCGCCGCTCGAGCCACGACGCGACCTCCGCGTGCGCGACCCGGCGCTCGCGCGCGTTCATGCGCTGGTACGCGACGTCGCGCACGAGGCCCTCGGCGAAGCGATAGCGATCGTCGTCGACCAAGGCGGGCGCGACCGGCGCGATCAGGCCGCGGCGCTCGAGCTCGGCGAGCGCGTCGTCGAGATCCGCGTCGCCGAGCGGCCGGGGCAGGGCGCGCGCGATCGCGTCGCGCCAGAACCAGCGGCCGACGACGGCGGCGGCGCTCGCGACCTCGCGCGCGTCGGCGGGCAGGCGATCGAGGCGCGCCTGCACCGCGGCCTCGACGGTCGCGGGCAGCGGCGTGAACGTCGTGGTCGTCGCGTGGACCTGCGCCGCGGCGCCGCGCTCGCCGAGATCGCGCGCGAGCTCCTCGACGAAGAACGGGTTGCCGGCGGCGCGCGCGACCAGATCCGCGATCGCCTCGTCGGGCGCGGCGGGCGCGTGCTGGCGCGCGAGCTGCGTCGCGGCGCCGTCGTCGAGCGGGTGCAGCGTGATCACGTCGCCGCCGTGCGGCGCGTCCTCGCCCGAACGCCCGAACGTGACGACGAAGATCGGCACGTCGTCGAGCGACGTCGCGAGCGACTCGAGCAGCTCGCGCGACATCGCGTCGGCCCACTGCACGTCCTCGAACAGCGCGGCGACCGGGCGCGGCGTCGCGCGCGCCTCGAGCCAGCGCCGCGCCGACGCGAGCACCGCGCCGCGATCGGCGAGCCCGGCGCGCACCGACGCCGCGAACCACGCCGGATCGGCGGCGCGCAGGAGCCCGAGCGGGGCGGTCTCGCCGAGCGGCTGCGCCGCCGCGACCAGCCAGTCGATCTCGCGGCGGCCGGCGAGCCGCGCGACCAACGCCTCGCGCAGGCGCGTCTTGCCGTAGCCCGACGGCGCGCGGACGTGCACGACGCGCGGCCGCCGCTCCGCGAAGCAGCGGAGCGCGAGCGCCTCGAGCTGCGCGAGCTCGCGGGCGCGCCAGGTCTCGACCTGCGCGGTCGGCGCCGCCGGGCGCGCGCCGATCACGCGCAGCGCGCGCGCCCCCCCGACGTCGCCGAACGCCTCGAGATCGTGATGCGCCGCGAGCTGGCGGCCCGCGGGCGCCGACACCAGGACGTCTCCGGTCGCCGCCGCCGCGCACAACGCCTGCGCGACCGCGAGCGCGTCGGTCGACGCCAGCTCGTGCGTGCCGCCGCGCAACATCACGCGCGTGGTGTCGATGCCGGCGCGGCCGCCGCGCGTGCGATCGATCAGCTGTCGCGCCGCGCGGGCCGCGCGCGCGGCATCGTCGCCGAGCGACTGCGGCGCGCCGAACAACGCGGTGATCTCCATCGCGCCGACGTCGACGGGCGTGCCGCCGAGATCGACGACGACGCGCTCGAGATCCTCGCCGGGCACGCTGAGCGGCACCAGGTGCGTGTCGCCTTCGCTCGAGCCCTCGTCGGCCGCCGCCTCCGCGTCGCCGAGCGCCTCGCAGCGGAACACGAGCACGGTCGCGACCCGCAGCTCGGGCCCGCGCCGCGCGATCACGCGCACCGCGCCCGGCGTGGTCGGCGTGAACGCGTCGTCCTCGATCGGCCGCGTGCGCGCGCTCGTGCCCGCGCCGCGCGCCGCGTTCGCGATCATTTCCGCGAGCTGCTCGGCGCCGGCGGTGCGATGCGCGGGATCGAAGTCGAGCCCGTGCGCGAGCGCGCGATCGAGCGCGGCGCGCACCGACGGCGGCGCGGTCTCCGCCGGCAGCGGCAAAGGCGTCGGCCGCGTGGTCGCGCGCCTCGTGGCGTCGTCGAGCGAGCGCGCGGGGAACGGCGTGCGGCCCGCGAACAGCTCGTACGCGACCACCGCCGCGCCGTAGACGTCGGAGCGGGCGTCGAACGGCTCGCCGCGCAGGACCTCGGGCGCGATGTAGCTCGGCGTGCCCGCGAGCAAGCGCGCCAGCGACGGATCCGCGACCAGCCCGGCGACGCCGAAGTCCGTCAAGACCGCGCGCCCGTCGCCGTAGACGACGTTGTCGGGCTTGACGTCGCGATGGAGCACGCCGGCGCGGTGCGCGGCGGCGAGCGCGCCGCACAGCTGCACGATCAGATCGACCGCGAGCGGCAGCGGCATCGCCCCGCGGCGCAGCAAGCGGCGCACGCTCTCGCCGCGCACCAGCTCCATCGTCACGAACAGGCGCGCGCCGTCGGCGCCGAGATCGTGCACGCGGCAGACGTTCGGATGCGAGACGCGCCGCGCGACCCGCACCTCGCCGCGCAGGCGCGCGCGATACGACTGATCCTTCGCGAGCCGCGGATGGAGCAGCTTGAGCGCGACGTCCTCCTCGAGCTGGTAGTCGTGCACCGCGTAGACCGCGCCCATGCCGCCGCGGCCGAGGAACTCGTGGACGTCGTAGCGCTCGCCGAGCACCGTGCCGGGCGCGAGCCGCTCGAGCTCGTCTTCGTCCGGCTCCATCGCGGACCTATGTTAGCTTGCCCCGCGATGCAGCAGGTGGTCGTCACGATCGATGGGCCCGCGGGCGCCGGCAAGTCGACGGTCGCGCGCAGGCTCGCGCGCGCGCTCGGCTACCGCTTGCTCGACACCGGCGCGATCTATCGCGCGGTCGCCCTCACCGCGCACCGCAAGTCGATCGCGTGGTCCGACGCGCCGGCGTGCGCGGCGATCGCGCGCGACCTCGACATCGACTTCGCGTTCGAAGGCGACGTCAACCACGTGCGCGTCGCGGGTGAAGACGTCACCACCGCGATCCGGACTCCGGAGATGTCGCAGGGCGCCTCGCAGGTCAGCGCGCACCCGGAGGTCCGCGCCGCGCTCCTCGATCTACAGAGGCGGCTGGGCGCGGGCGGCGGCGTGGTCGTCGAGGGCCGCGACACCGGCACCGTCGTCTTCCCGACGGCGGGAGCGAAGTTCTTCCTTACAGCCACCGACGAGGAGCGCGCGCGCCGGCGGGTCGCCGAGCTGCGCGCCGCCGGCCGCGACGTGGACTACGAGACGACCCTGCGCGAGATCCGCGAGCGAGATCAGCGGGATGCGACCCGCGAGGTCGCGCCGATGGTCCCCGCGGGTGACGCGCGCATCGTGGACTCGTCGCAATACGACATCGATCAGGTCGTCGCGCTGCTCCTCGACGACGTCCGCGCTCGCGCGTAACCCGTTGACAAAGCGCGGACAGGACGGTACCTCTCCGTCCCTGCCCGGGGCCCGTGCCCGCGGTAAATCCAAGTCCGTTAGGAGCACTGTTTGCACATGGTCGACACCGAAACCCAAACCGACGAGAGCTTTGCCGCGCTCTTCGCCGAGAGCCTCAAGAAGGAAGAAGTCAAGGAAGGCGAAATCCTTCGCGGCACCGTGATCGCAGTTGGCAAGGACTACGCGATCGTGGACGTCGGATACAAATCCGAAGGTCAGGTCCCGCTGGAAGAGTTCCGCGGCGCCGATGGCCAGATCGAGGTGAAGGCGGGTGACTCCGTCGACGTGCTCCTCGAGTCCCGCGAGAACGACGCGGGCATGGTCGTCCTCTCCAAGGAGAAGGCCGATCGCTTCAAGGTGTGGGACGAGATCAGCGCCGCGTGCGAGCGCGACGAGCTGATCGAAGGAACCATCACCGCGCGCGTGAAGGGCGGCTTGTCCG
This sequence comes from Kofleriaceae bacterium, assembly GCA_035493675.1. Lineage (GTDB taxonomy): Bacteria > Myxococcota_A > Polyangia > Haliangiales > Haliangiaceae > JAIOQA01. The sequence goes on from DATJIA010000075.1 coordinate 16,974, forward strand.
TCACGATCCGCGGCGGCGTGAAGGCGTTCCTCCCCGGCTCGCAGGTCGACCTGCGCCCGGTGCGCAACCTGGACGCCTTCCTCGGGCAGGCGTTCAAGTTCAAGGTCATCAAGTTCAACAAGAAGCGCGGCAACATCGTGCTCTCGCGCCGCGTGCTCCTCGAGAAGGAGCGCGCCGCGCTCAAGGAGTCGACGCTCGAGCGCTTGAAGGAAGGCCAGGTCGTCGAGGGTATCGTCAAGAACCTCACCGAGTACGGTGCGTTCATCGACCTCGGCGGCATCGACGGTCTCCTCCACATCACCGACATGAGCTGGGGCCGGGTCAACCACCCGAGCGAGCTCTTCCAGGTCGGCGATCACGTCCGCGTGAAGGTGCTCAAGTTCAACGCCGACACCGAGCGCGTCTCGCTCGGCTTGAAGCAGATCAGCGAAGATCCGTGGAGCCGCGCGGCGGAGAAGTACATCCCCGGCACGGTCGTCCGCGGCAAGGTGGTCTCGCTCAAGGACTACGGCGCCTTCATCGAGCTCGAGGAAGGCATCGAGGGTCTCGTCCACATCTCCGAGATGTCGTGGACGCGCCGCGTGAAGCACCCGTCGAAGATGGTCGCCGT
>DATJIA010000076.1:0-7010 GCA_035493675.1 Kofleriaceae bacterium
GGCGGTCGATCGTCGCCGGGATCGATCAGGTGCTCGAGCGTCTCGTACGGCCGCCAGATGAAGCTCCTGAGCATCGAGTCGCCGTCGACGATCAGCTCCGTGTGCGATCCGGGATCGCGGATCGGCGACGCCGGATCTCCCCACGCGTGCAAGATCGCGCTCGCGGCGCCGCCCGGGATCATCGCCGACAGCTCGCGCGGCTCGACGCCGACGGTGAAGCCGTTCTGCACCGCGGCGTCGCTCAGGATCTGCACGTCGGCGATCGAGCTCGACAGCCCCGCCGAGCCGAAGTGGATCGCCTCGAAGATCGGGCCCGGCTGACCGGGGCGCGCGCCGCCGACGAGCTTCGCGATCTTCGCGTCGCGATCGCCCTCGCGCGCGCGCATCTCGTCGCGCGCGCGCTGCTCCTCCGCCATCACCTCGTCGCGGCGCGCGATCGCCTGCTCGCGCGCGGCGGTCACCGGATCGACGACGCGCTCGCCGCGCGCGTCGCCGCGGATCGCCATCGCGATCGCGCCGCCGGCCACCGCGACCGCGCCGATCGCGATCCAATAGGTTTGCTTCACGCGCCGATGCTAACGGATCGGCTCCAGCACGTCGGCCTTCTTCTTCTCGTACTTCGTGACCGACTTGTAGATCGCCTTAGGCTTCTTGCCGGCGGCGCCCTTGCTCATCACCTTCGTCGACGCGGTCTTGTCGCCGACCTGGTTCAGCGTGTCGGCCGCCTCGGTGTCGTAGATCTTCTCGTCGGGGACCTTGTCGTTCTTGTGCAAGAACGTCTTCACGTCGTCGACCGAGGCGACCCGCGCTTTCGGATCGAACGGCGCGTCGATCGCCTCCGCGTAGTACGAGCGGCGCAGCTTGCGATCGAGCTTCGCGAGCAGGCGCGGGCCGCCGAAGACGTCGATCGCGACGACCTCGCCGTCGAGCGCGACCGCGTATCCGACCTGCTTCTTCGGCTGCGCCGCGGCGAGCGCGACGTCGAAGGCCTTGTCCCAATCGGCGAGCGTCGTGGTCTGCTCGACCGCGGCGCCGCGATAGGTGCCGGTCTCGTTGCCGCGGTCGGTGCCGCGCTTCGTGTTCTTCGACGCGACCTCGTCCCACACGTCGGTCTGCTGCTCGTAGCTCGCCTTCGATCGCAGCGTCTGGTGCGCGAGCACGCCGGCGCTCGCGAAGTCGGCGTGGCGACCGGTCCAGCGGCCGTGCTCGACGCAGAAGACCGGCACCTCGAGCGTCGTCTTCGCCGGGATCACGGTGTTCTTGCCGATGATGCGATCCTGCTTGCCGCCGACCACGACCTCGCCCGCCATGACGAACAGCGGCTGCGCGCTCTTGTTGGTCAGCGTGAGCTCGTTGACGCTCGCATCGGGATCTTCCTTGATCGTGACGGCGCCCTGCTGCATGCCCTCGTCGAGCACGAGGTAGTCGGTGTCGTCGATCTCGCCGGTCGCGACGACCGGGTAGAGGGTGAGGTTGCGGTAGTGCACGGGCGCGCCGAGCGCGGTGCCGTCGCCGAGATCATTCGGGTTCGGCTTGGCGGGCTCGGGCTTCGGCGTAGGCGCCGGTGCGTCGGCGCGCGAGCAGGCGATCAGTGCCAGGGCCGCGTAGAGCGCGGCGACCAGGGTGCGCATGGGTTCCTCCTGCGCGTAGGACCCGGGTCGCGCGCGTGTGCACGGTAAGGGGTTGGTAAGGACGGCGGGTGCATGGCAGATTCGCGCGCATGAAGCTCCGTTCGATTTTCTTGGGCCTTTCGGCCGCCGCGCTCCTCGCCGGCTGTGACAAGGCGAAGACCGCCGACAACAACGCCGCCAAACCGACGACGGCGCCCGGCGACAACGGCGGATCGGCGGGGATGGGCCGGGTCGGCTCGGCCGGCTCCGGCGACGTCCCGTCGCAGCCCGCGCCCAGCATGCACGCGCTGCCGCCCGAGCCGGTCGCGAAGGAGCCGGCGACGCCGCCGCCGTCCGGCGACGAGCCGCGCCCGCCGGTCGCCGCCGATCTCGCCGAGTACACCAAGGACATCGCCGGCACCGGCCCGCTGGTCGCGACGATCGAGACCAACAAGGGCACGATCCACTGCACGCTCTACGCGGACAAGGTGCCGATGACCGTCGCGAACTTCGTCGGGCTCGCGACCGGCAAGAAGGCGTGGCAGGACCCGAACACCGGCAAGACCGTCACCGGCAAGCCGTTCTTCGACGGCCTGATCTTCCATCGCGTGATCCCCGACTTCATGATCCAGGGCGGCGATCCGCTGGGCGAGGGCGTCGGCGGCCCCGGCTACAACTTCGACGACGAGTTCACCAACGACCTCGGCCTCGACAAGCCCGGCATCCTCGCGATGGCGAACGCCGGCCCGGGCACCAACGGCTCGCAGTTCTTCATCACCGAGAAGGCGACGCCGTGGCTGACGCATCACCACACCGTCTTCGGCTTGTGCGACGAGGTCGCGCTGGTCAAGAAGATCGCGCGCGTCCCGACCGGCGCGAACGATCGGCCGGTGGATCCGGTCGTCATGAAGTCCGTGACGATCGCGCACGCCAAGAAGTAGTCAGCGCCAGCGCGACGAACGCGGCGCACGCGAGGATCCAGAGGTCGCCGACGCGGCGATAGATCGTCGCCGAGCCGTGGCGCGGCAGATCGACGAGCATCACGCGCTCCGGCGTGTCGAAGCTCGAGCGCCACGCGCGCAGGCGGCCGTGCGGATCGATGCCGGCGCTCAGGCCGAAGCGCGTCGAGCGGACGATCGAGAAGCCCTGCTCGATCGCGCGGATCGCGGCCATCTGCGTGTGGATCGGATCGATGCCGCGCCAATCGGACGACGGCACCGCGACGAGATCGACGTCGAGCGCGCCGTGCTCGGCGGCCATCGTCGGGAAGTCGTAGTCGTAGCAGATCGCGCCGCTCATCTTCGTGTCGTCGGCGTCGATCGCGGTCAGCGCGGCGTCGCCGACGACCGCGGGCTCGCCCGGCGCCGGATGGTGCTTCCAGTACGTGTGATCGATCGTGCCGTCGGGCCGGACCCAGACGTACTTGTTCTGGAAGCGCGGCGCGCCGGGCACGACGTACGCGGCGACGACGTGGAGGTGCCCGCGCTGCGCGATCGCGCGCGCCCGCGCGATCAAGGCCGGCTCTTCGTCGGGCGTCGCGATCGCCGCGGCCTCGGTCCAGACCGCGAGCTTGGCGCCGGCGCGCGCGGCCGCGACCGTGTCGGCGTCGAGCGCGTCGAGGATCTGCGCGCGATCGGCGGCGGTCATCGGCGTGTCGGGGAAGAAGGTCGCGATCGTGCCGATCGCGGCGACGCGCGTCGTGTCGCCGAGGTCTTCGCTCATGCGGATCGCGCCCCACACGTGCGCCGCGCCCGCGATCGCGATCGTGCCGGCGAGGATCGCGATCGATCGGCGCGCCGGCGCCCGGTCGAGCGCGCTCGCCAGCGCGAGCTCGCCGGCGGCGGCGACCGCATAGACGATGAAGCTGATCGCACCGAGGCCGGCGATCGACGCGAGCTGCAGGAGCGGCAGGTCGTCGAGCTGCGTGTAGCCGGCCGCGGCCCAGGTCGCGAGGCCGGTGAAGCGGCCCTGCGCCCACTCGAGGACGACCATCACCGCCGGGAAGATCGCGACGCTCGCGAGCGCGCCCGCGCGGCGGCGCAGGCGATCCGCGAGGACGTAGCCGGCGGTCTGGATCAGGCCGAAGACGATCCCGAGCAGCGCGAACCACATCGGCAGCGGCGCGCTGACGATCTTCGCGGTCGCGAACGTCCACGCGAGCATCGCGGTGCCGCCGAGCGCGAGCCGGCTGCGCCATCCGCGCGTCGTGCGCAGGTAGTAGAGCCACGGCACCGGCGCGATCCACGCGAGCGCGCCCACGCCCCAGCGCAGGTTGCTCGCGAACACGAGCAGCGCGCCGAGGGCGAGCCAGATCCAGGAGCGGGGCGGGGCCGCGCGGGGCGGCGTGGGCAGGGCGGTCGTCGTCGTGGTCATCGGGTCCTCGCTTTCTTTCGCCTAACACTGTTAGGGTAATGGACAAGAAAAGGGGCACGCGCCCCTCGCGCGGGTCGATCGGGTCCTAGTCGGGGGAGTAGCCGCGGGTCAGCGCCGTGAACGCGGCGCGATCGACCTGGCCGAAGTCGGCGTCGAAGCCGGCCAGGTGCGTGAGCTGCAGCATCGCCATGCCATGCGCGAGCGCCCACAGCGCATACGCGGTGTGCTCGATGTTCTCGCGGCCGTTCTCGACGATGCCGGCGGCGGCCGCCGCGCCGACCGCGGCGAGGACCACCTGATACGGCGACGTCGGCGGCGCCGGCGTCGAGAGCGAGCGCCGCTTCGACGGCAGCCGCGCGAACAGCAGCATGAAGTCCTGCGGGTGCTTGCGCGCCCACGCGACGTACTCGGCGCCGATCGCGGCCAGCGCGTGCCTCGGATCGTGCGGCGACTCGGCCGCGCGCAGGAGCGCGAGCCGGAGCGACGACGCGATCTCGTTCGCGATCGTGTCGACGATCGCCTGCTTGCTGTCGAAGTACTCGTACAGGGTCGGGGCCGCCACGCCGAGCTCGCGGGCGACGCCGCGCAGCGACAGCTTCGCGTGGCCGTCCTTGATCACGATCTTGCGCGCGACCTGGAGGATCCGCTGCTTGGTGTCGGCGTGGGCCGTGCCCTTGGTCCGCATGGCTTTTCCCTAACGGTGTTAGGTTTAAGCCCTAACAGTGTTCGGGTCAAGTCACAAAACGCTGGCGCCGCTTCTGACCGCCATCATGAAGAAGCGCAACGCCTCGTCCCTCCGCCTCGCCACCCAGACCGTCCGCAACCTCAGCACGACCGAGCTCGCGCACGCGAACGGCGGCAGCCTCTTCCCCTCGATCGGCTCGACCTGCAGCGGCCCGACGACGCGCGGCCTCGACGGGACGACCGTGCAGTCGATCTCGCTCGTCTCGCTGAGCGGTCACTGATTCAGAGATCGCACGCGCCGCTCGGCTCGCCGGTGAGCGGGTTCAGACACGGCGCGCACTTGTCGCCCTTGTCCGCGCAGTCGCCGCGGCCGATCAGGAAGTTCGACACGGCCGGGATGCAGTCGGGCAGGCACACGCCCGGCTTGAACTTGTCGCCGAGCAAGACGCCGAGCAAGCCGGTATCGCACGCCGGCGGCTTGTAGCCCGGCATCAAGAAGACGTCGGGCGCGCAGATCAGCTGATCGGCGCCGCCCATCGCGTCGGGGCACGAGTCCTGACCGAGCTGGCTCGCCTTGTCGCCCGCGGCGGAGCTCGGCACGCACGTGCCGCGGCCGTCGCAGCACGTCGGCAGCTTGGTCGGTCCCGCGCCCGGGCCCGGATCGCACGACAGGTGACACGCGCCGGTGTCCATGCCGGAGAGCGGATCGTAGCAAGGCGCGCACAGCTCGTTGTCGGTGCACGTGTCCTTGGGCAACAAGGTCGCCTTCGCTTGCACGTCGGGCAGCACCTTCGACAAGCAGCGACCTTCCGCGCCGGCGACCGAGTGACAGGTCGCGGGGATGTAGTTGCCGCCCGCGGCGATGAAGACGTCGGGCACGCACTTCGACACGTTGTCGGGGCACGCGGCGAGCTTCGCCGCCATCGCGGGCGGCACCAGCGCGTCGGCCAAGCAGTGCGCGTCGGCGCCGCACGACGTCAGCGTCGACGGATCGATCACCGGCGGACCGGAGTGCGGGCACGTCGCGGGCCCCGGACCGCCGCCGCCGCCGTCGCCGCCGTTCGGATCTTGTCCGCACGCGAACGAGATCTGACACGCGCCGGTGGTGGTGCCGTCGAGCGGGTTCACGCACGGCGCGCAGCGCTCGTCGTCCGCGCACACGTCCTGCGGCAAGAGCGTCAGGTACTGCGCGACCTGCGGGATGCAACCGGAGAGGCACACGCCGTCGGCGTTCGACAGCGACTTGCACGCCTTCGGCGTGTACACGCCGCCGGTCTCGATGAACGGATCGGGCACGCACGCGCCGCCGCTCGGGCACTCGGCGAGGAAGCCCTTCAGCTGGCTCGGGATGACGTCGGACGGCAGACAGTGCGCGCCGCCGACCGAGTCGGTGCAGCACGCGGGCAGCGCGCTCGGATCGCGCGGCTTGCCGAGCGGGCCGTCGCAACCCGGATCCGGCAGTCCCTTGCCCGAGCCGAGGCCGTTGCCGTCGGCGCCGATGTCGCCGACATCGCATCCGCCGGCGAACAGGAAGATGGGGAGCGCGAGGACCAGGACCGCCAACGACGAGCGAAGCGAGTCGCTCGGGGAGGGGGCCCTACCGGCTTCGCCGGTGGGGAGGGGGCGGAGCCCCCTTGGGATCGATGAACAGCGACGCATGATCGGATGTAGTTCAAGGTCGGGGCCACGGATCCCGCACGTGGGTTCACGCTCGCTTGTCTTCGAAAATCGGTGATCGTTTCCGGACGATCGGCCTCGGATCGCGTGCGGTTGCGGCATGGGGCCGAAGACATCGGGATCGGTGAGTTTTCCCCCGGGCGAATCGAGGTCTCAGCGGTGTGATCGATCGTGATGTCCATTGCCGATCGGTGTTCGTGGCGATGGTGTAGGTGTTGCTAAGGCGAACCTCGGATGCGCGCGACCACGGTGGAACCTGCGGAGTGGGCGGACGAAACGTCTCCCGGGCGGAAGCTCGCGGTGCGCGCGCAGCGCAACTTGCGATGGATGCGCCTCGGCGCGGTGCTCGCGATCGGCTACGCGGTCGCGCTGCTCGTGGTCGCGAGCCTGTCCGCGGATCTCGGCTTCTTCACCTATCAAGGCGGACCGGTCGTCGCGATCGACAGCGGCTCGGCGGCGGCGCAGGCCGGCCTGCGCACCGGCGACATGATCGTCGCCGTCGACGGCGTGCTGCTCGTCGACAACGCGGCGCGATCCGCGGCCGTGCAGGCGATCGAGCCCGGCGACACCGTCGTGCTCGAGATCGATCGCGGCGGCGCGACCGAGCAGGTTCGCTTCACCGCCGCGCGACGCTTGCCGCTCGGCTCCGCCGCCGGCGTCGCGCTC